>JALZMX010000080.1 GCA_030857985.1 Actinomycetota bacterium
TGGAAGTCGCTGACAACTGCCAGGCGGCCGTCGAGCTGTACCGACGCGCGGGCTGGCGAGAGACCGCGCAGATGCCCATCGACTGGGGTCGTGACAAGGCCTCGACGCTGTTGCGTTTCGAGCCCCCCACTCCTACCGAAAGCCGCCCACTTTGATCCGCCGAGTTAGCTCAGTCGGGCCGCGTGAGTGCCGTACCGGTCAGCTCCGGCTCATGACCAGGTAGCGCTCGTCATCGATGGGATGCCCCACAGGGTGGGGTCGGTCAGCTCCCTGACGGTCGCCTCCGCCCGGTGCCTGAGCCAGGAGTACGGCGAGGCTGCCGGTCCCGCACCCAAGGTCGACGACGGATGCCGGCGCGGGCGGCATCAGGGGCAACAGCAGTTGTGCCCACGCCGCGCGAACGGCCGGGTCGAGCAGGCCGTGGTCGGGCTGCGCGTCGAATATCGCCGCCTGCCCATCCCAGTAGTCCCGGGTATCGGTGAGCTCAGTCACCGCCCGGCCCTGACCTCCAGCCGCTCCAGGAGGCCTCGCGTCGTAGCCGCTATTGCGTCCACCGCGTCGTCGAATGCCTCGGCGTTGCGCGCCGCCGGTGACCGGAAGCCGCTCACCTTTCGGACATACTGCAACGCCGCTGCCTGCACGTCATCGTCGGTCGCGTCGTCGAAGTAGGGCGGGCGCAGGGTCTTGATGCTTCGGCACATGACCACGAGCGTACGCCCGAGCAGACTTCGGCCCCGCCAGCCCGTCGGGCGGCGTCAGTGCGGGAGCACGACCTCGCCGCCGGCCACCGCCGGAAGGTCCCGCCCGACCACGATGTCGAGTGGGTTGGTCAGGCAGCGCACCGACCCGCCGCCCTTGTGGAACTCGCCGACGTCGACGAGCACGACCTCGAAGCCCCAGTCCTCCAGCTGCGCACGGACCCGGTCCGGGCAAGCCGGCATGACCACCGTGCGGCCAACCACGACCGAGTTCGCACAGAACGTCATCGCCTCCGCCTCGCTCAGCACCAGCGGCTCCGGGACCAGTGCCAGCGCCGCCGCCGCCGAGGCGGGGTCGAAGGCGGCCGGACACACCATCGCTCGGCGGGCGTCGAGCGGACAGAACGCCAGGTCCAGGTGATACATCCCGGGGTGGGTGATCTGCAGGCCCCGGACCAGTACGTCGAGCTCGGCGGCCAGGTGCTTCAGTGCCAGCTCGTCGGTGCGGGGCCCGTAGCCGACGACCAGCGAGTCGGCGAACGGAAATGCGTCGCCGGCCTCGAGATAAGGACCCACCCCGTCGCGGCCGACGTACCCGGGGACGAACCCGGCAGCCTCGAACCATCGGTGCGCGGTCTCGGTCTCTCTGCGGCGCTCGGGGTAGCGCAGGTGACTGAGCACGACCTGGCGGCGGTGGTCGGGCCCGGTCATGGCCAACCCGAGGTTCATCGCATACACCATGTCCGGTGCGTCCGCGCGCTGGCTCAGCGTCGCGACATCGGCCCGCGCCGCCTCCAGAGTCTCGACCAGGGCGTCCCACTGCTCGCGGGCAAGGACCGGGTCGGGCTGGTCGGCAAGGTTCATGAACGGGTTGATCCGGTAGTCGATCCGGAAGTGGTCCGGCCGGACCATCAGGTAGTGGTGTCCCCACTGCAGCATTCGGGCTGGCCTCCACTCGAGCAATTGTCCGACAATCTGACAATACGCGGGTAAGGCAGACTTGTCCAAGACGAACTGCGGTTGTGTCCCCCAGCGAGACGGTGAGCCGGCCATCAACGACCTCCCGACCGAGTCTCCCTACACCTCGTTGCAGGTCGGGTACTCCTCGACCGTCGAACGGGTGGCCGAGGAGTTGCGACGCGCGCTTTTCGAGGGTGAGCTGGCGCCGGGCACCCCGCTGCGCGAGATCGCACTTGCCGAACAGATCGGTGTCTCCCGGAGCACGATCCGCGAAGCGCTCGGCTCCCTGGTCGCCGAGGGTCTCGCGTCTCGCGCACCGAACCGCGGGGTGACGGTCAACGAGCTCAACCCCGACGACGTACGCGACGTCTGTCGCGCGCGGGTGGCGCTGGAGGTGGCCGGGGTACGGCGGTGGGACCTCGCCGCCGAGTCCCAGCACGACGCCGTGCGCGCTGCCCTGGCCGACTTCACCAGGGTGGCCGGCTCCCGTGCGGACACCTCCACGCTGACCGCCGCCCATCTCGCGATCCACCGCGCCCTCGTCGGCCTCACCGGCAGCGACCGGCTGCTCGCCGTCGCGGACGGCCTCGGCGCCGAAGTCCGCCTCGCGCTGGCGCACGTCGACCGGATGCGCCGCAACGCGCGCGAGCAGGTGGTCTCGCATCGTGACCTGGTGTTGTTGCTTGAGGCCGGTCAGATCGAGGCTGCCGTCGCCGAGCTCGAGCACCACCTCGCCGGTGCACAGCGCTCGATGCTCGAGGCCATCCACGAACCACCTCGCCGCCGGGATGCGCCATCCTGAAGGCATGCCGTCCGAGCCGCTCCCGCCGCCGCGCGACCCCGACCTGCCCTACCGGGTCGTGCTGGTCTGCCTCGGCAACATCTGCCGGTCACCGATCGCGCAGGTGGTCCTGCGCACCGCCGTCGAGCGCGCCGGCCTGGCTCGACAGGTGGGCATCGACTCCTCGGGGACCGGAGACTGGCACGTCGGGCACCCGATGGACCGACGCGCAGCCGCCGCACTGGTCGGGCGCGGCTACGACGGGTCCGAGCACCGGGCCCAGCAGTTCACCGCCCGGTGGTTCGACGAACATGACCTGTTCCTCGCGATGGACCAGAGCAACTACCGCGACGTCTGCGCGCTGGCCCCCGATCCCGAGACCGCCCGTGAGCGGGTGCGGCTGTTCCGCGCGTTCGACCCGCGCGCCGGCGAGGGTGACCTCGAGGTGCCGGATCCCTACTACGGCGGGGACGAGGGCTTCGGTCAGGTCCTGGCGATCGTGGAGCGGACCGCAGAGCAGCTCGCCGAGGAGCTGGCCGAGCTGCTCGCCGGGCCCGCGCCGCAATAGTGTCGGGCACAGTGGCGTTCGGTACGGTCGGAACGTGGCACGAATGGGCACCATCGCCAGCCGCGCCGAGTCGCTGCTCGGCACCGCGGTCGTCGCCACCACTCCGGTGGCCGGCGGCGACGTCTGCGTCGCGACGCGGCTGCGGCTGTCCGACGGACGGTCCGCGCTGGTCAAGACCCGTCCGCACGCGCCGGAGGGCTTCTTCGCGGTCGAGGGCCGCGGCCTGCGCTGGCTGGTCACTGTCGGGGGCGCAGACGTGCCCGAGGTCTTCGCCTGCAGCGACGACTGCCTGATCATGGCCTGGGTCGAACCCGGCCGACCCACGCCGGAGGCGGCGGAGGCGTTCGGTCGGGCACTGGCCGCCACCCACGCTGCAGGGGCAGCGTGCTTCGGAGCCGCGAACGACGGTTACATCGCCACGCTGCCGTTGTCGAACCGGCCGGCGCCGTCGTGGCCCGAGTTCTGGTCGCACCGACGGGTGCTGCCCTACCTCAAGGCGGCGCGGGACCGCTCGGCCGTCACCCCGGCCGAGCAAGCGGTGATCGAGGCGCTGCTCACCCGGATCGACGACGTGGCCGGTCCGCACGAGCCGCCCGCCCGTCTGCACGGTGACCTGTGGTCTGGCAACCTGGTGTGGGGTGGCGACGGCAAGGTCTGGATGGTCGACCCAGCCGCGTACGGCGGGCATCGAGAGACCGACCTGGCGATGCTCGCGCTCTTCGGCACGCCCCACCTGGTTCGGGTGCTCGAGGGCTACGACACGGTGGCACCGCTGGCGGCGGGATGGCAGCAACGGGTCGGGCTGCACCAGCTGCATCCGCTACTCGTGCACGCGGTGCTCTTCGGTGGCGGCTACGGCAGCCGGGCCGCCGCCGCCGCCCGATCGGTGCTCGAGCGCCGACCATCGCGCAACGACACCTGAGAGGGCCCCATGACATCAGCGCAGGACAACCCGGACGGGCGGTCGCCGTACGACATCGTGGTGGTAGGCGCGGGACCCGTCGGTGAGAACGCCGCCGCACGCGCCCGGCAGCACGGGCTGAGCGTGTGCATCGTCGAGTCGCGCCTGCTCGGGGGCGAGTGCAGCTACTACGCCTGCATCCCGACCAAGGCGATGCTGCGTCCGTTGCACGCCCGCGTCGCGGCATCCCGAGTGCGCGGTGTGCAGGGAGCGACGGTGAACCCGGCGCAGGTGCTCGCCCGGCGCGACGGGTTCACCGGTCTGGACCCCGACACCGGCGGGATCGACGACAGCGGGCAGGCGGAGTGGCTCGACAACGAGGGGATCGACCTGATCCGGGGGCAGGGCCGCCTGGTCGGGCCGCGGCAGGTCCGGGTCGAGACCACCGCGGGTGCGATCGACCTCCGCGCCCGGCACGCCGTCGTGCTCGCGACCGGGTCTTTCCCGTCCGTGCCGCCCATCGACGGGCTGCGCGACTCTGACCCCTGGACCAACGTCGACGCCTCCACCACGGCCGAGGTGCCGGACCGCCTGGTCGTGCTCGGCGGAGGCGTCGTCGCGTGCGAGTTCGGGCAGGCGTTCGCCGGGCTCGGTTCCACGGTGACGCTGCTGGAGCGCGGCTCCCGAGTGCTGGGCCGCTTCGAACCGTTCGTCTCAGAGCAGGTGACCGAGGGGTTGCGCGCCGCCGGGGTCACCGTACGCACCGGGACCGAGGTCACCGGCGTACTCAGACGCCCTGACGGCACCGTGGCCGTCACCCTGTCCGACGACTCGGTCCTCGAGGGCGACCAGGTGCTGGTGGCGCTCGGGCGCCGGCCCAGCACCGTCGACGTCGGAGTCGAGTCGGTCGGGCTCGAGGCGGGGCAGTACGTCGAGGTGGACGAGACGCTGCGGGCCACCGGCGTACCGGACGGCTGGCTGTATGCCGTCGGCGACGTCAACGGGCGCAACCTGCTCACACACATGGGCAAGTACCAGGCGCGGGTCGCGGGTGACGTCATCGCCGCGCGCGCCGCCGGACGGGCCGACGACGCTCCAGGGATGACCGCGTGGGCCGACGACACCGGCACCACCCAGGTCGTCTTCACCGACCCGGAGGTGTGCTCGGTCGGCCTCACCGAGGAGGGTGCACGCGGACGCGGCCTGGAGGTTCGGGTCGTCGAGGTCCCGATGTCGTCCGCGGCGGGAGCAGCCCTGCAGGCCGACGGCTACCAGGGCACGGCGCGACTGGTGGTGGACGAGCGGCGTCGGGTCGTCGTCGGTGCGACGTTCGTGGGCCAGGACACCGCCGAGCTGTTGCAGTCCGCGACCGTGGCGGTGGCCGGTGCGGTGCCGCTGGACCGGTTGTGGCACGCGGTGCCGCCGTTCCCGACGATGAGCGAGGTCTGGCTGCGGCTGCTCGAGGCCTACGGTCTCTGACGTGCGCATCCTCGTCGTCGACGACGACCCCGCGGTCCGTGGCTCGCTGCGCCGATCGCTGGAGTTCAACGACTACGAGGTCGCAGTCGCCGGTGACGGCGCGGAAGCGCTCGCCGCAATCGCCTCGGACCCGCCTGACGCCCTCGTCGTCGACGTGATGATGCCGCGGCTCGACGGGCTGGAGACCACCCGGGCGCTGCGCGCCGCCGGCAACGACCTGCCGATCCTCGTGCTCACCGCGCGTGAGACCGTTTCGGACCGGGTGGACGGTCTCGACGCGGGTGCCGACGACTACCTCACCAAGCCGTTCGCGCTGGACGAGCTGCTGGCCCGGTTGCGCGCGTTGCTGCGCCGGGTGCCTGGGCGCCCCCATGACGCTGACCCGGACTCCAACCGCGGGGTGGCTGCGCTGCGCTTCCTCGACCTGTCGCTGGACCCGATCACCCGCGAGGTGCACCGCGGCGGCCGTCGGATCTCGTTGACACGCACCGAGTTCACCTTGCTCGAGCTGTTCCTGAGGCGGCCGCGACACGTCCTCGACCGTTCCTACATCCTCGAGGAGGTGTGGGGCTTCGACTTCCCCACCTCGGCGAACTCGCTCGAGGTTTACATGGGCTACCTGCGCCGCAAGACCGAGAGCGAGGGCGAGCCGCGGTTGCTGCACACGGTGCGCGGGGTCGGCTACGTGCTGGGAGAGAGCGCCCCGTGACCGCGCAGACCAGGCGGTTGTCGCTGGCCGCCCGCGTCACGCTGCTCGCCGCGGTCGCCGTCGGGCTCGCCGTTGCGGTCACCAGCGCGGCCGCGTTCGCGACGGTGCGGATGCAGCTGTACGACGGGCTCGACGAGTCCCTGGTCCAGCGGGCCCGCGAAGCCGCCTCCAGTGACCTGGTCCAGCGGGCGACGCTGGAGGGGGTCCCGTCGGCGGCGCTCGGTGCCGGCGACGTACTCATCGCGCTCGTCACCGCGGACGGGACCGGCACCACCGCACGAGGCGTGCCGTTCCCGCCGCTGGGGGCGGCCGAGACCGCGGTTGCGCGCGGCGCCGCCAAGGGTTCGTTGCGCACCGTTGCCACCGAGGAGAGCGACTACCGTGTCGTCGCCGTACCCACTCCCGAGGCCGACGCGGCGCTGGTGCTCGCGCAGTCGCTGGAACCCACCCAGCGCACGCTGCGGGGTCTCGGCACCGTGCTGCTCCTCGCCGGCGCCGTCGGGGTGCTGCTGGCGGCGATCAGCGGCTATGCGGTGGCCCGCTCCGGGCTGCAGCCGGTGCGCCGCCTGACCGCCGCGGCCGAGGACGTCGCACGCACAGACCAGCTGCGCCCGATCGCGGTCACCGGCGACGACGAGATCGCCCGGCTCGCCGCGGCGTTCAACGAGATGCTCGTAGCCCTGTCGGCGTCGCGTGAGCGGCAGCGGCGGTTGGTCGCGGATGCCGGCCACGAGCTGCGCACACCGCTCACCGCCCTGCGCACGAACTTCGACCTGCTGGCCCAGGCCGACGCCCGCGGAGGTCTCGCGCCGCAGGCTCGTGCGGAGCTGCTCGAGGACGTGCGGGCGCAGGTGGAGGAGCTGTCCTCGCTGGTGCAGGACCTCGTCGAGCTGGCCCGCGACGAACCGCTGCATCGTGGCCCCGAGCCGGTCGACCTGGCCGATGTCGTGGCGCAGGCAGTGCATCGGGTACGCCGCCGCGCCGGAACCGTCCGCTTCGACGTGCGCACCCAGCCGTGGTTGGTGGTCGGTGAGCCGCAGGCGCTGGAGCGGGCGGTGGTGAACCTGCTCGACAACGCGGTGAAGTGGAGCCCTCCCCATGGAGTCGTCAGCGTGCGGCTCGCCGGGGACACCCTGGAGGTGACCGATCAGGGACCGGGGATCGACGAGGCCGACCTGCCGTACGTGTTCGAACGGTTCTACCGCGCCTCGGACGCACGCCGGCTGCCGGGGTCTGGGCTCGGGCTGGCAATCACCCGGCAGGCGGCCGAACGCCACGGTGGTTCGGTGGTCGCCGCCAGCAGGGAAGGCGGTGGCACGGTGTTCCGGCTGGTGCTGCCCCCGGCGCCGAGGGGGCCGGCGCAGGCGCCGCAGCGTGTGTCTCGGGTGGCCCACTCCTGAGTCTTTGCCGATCCGCAGCCTGGTCTCAGGCAACGTTCAGCCCGGCGAGGCACCATGAAGGCATGAGCGCCACACCGAACCCGCCACCCGGACGCTACGACGGCCCCCAGGAGCCGTGGCCGTGGATGCGCCCGCCCCGCTCGAGCCAGGACGCCGACGCCGCGGCCCAGCTGCCCTACCACCCGCCGTCGCGGGTGCGGCCCGTGCGCCGGCGCGGCACCGGCATGATCGTCGCTGCGGTCCTCGCTGGGGTCCTCGGCGGTGTGGGTGGTGCCGCCGGGTACGACGCCCTGGACCGGCCGGAGGGGCTGCCGGTCGTCGATGCCCTGGCCGATCCGGCCGAGCCCGCGACCGACACCGGCTCGGCGCCCGGGTCGGTAGAGTCGGTGGCCGCCCAGGTGCTGCCGTCCGTGGTCAAGATCGATGTCGCCTCGGAGAGCGGAAGTGGTGCCGGATCCGGGATCATCCTCACCTCCGACGGTGTCATCCTGACCAACAACCACGTGGTGGAGGTCGCCGCCGACGGCGGTGAGCTTGCGGTCTCCTTCAACGACGGGTCCACCGCACAGGCCGAGATCATGGGGACGGACCCACTGACCGATCTCGCGGTGATCCGGGCGGATGGCGTGTCCGGCCTGACGCCGGCCCAGCTCGGCGTCTCGGAATCGGTGCAGGTCGGGCAGGAGGTCATTGCGGTCGGCTCGCCGTTCGGGCTCGAGAGCACCGTCACCGGGGGCATCGTCAGCGCACTGGACCGACCGGTCTCCGCGGGTGAGAGCGGCGACGGGGCGACCGTGTTCCCCGCCATCCAGACCGACGCGGCGATCAACCCCGGCAACTCCGGCGGGGCGCTGGTCAACACCCGCGGTGAGGTCATCGGCATCAACACCGCCATCCGCAGCGCAACGAGGATCGGCGGTCAGGCCGGCTCGATCGGCCTGGGATTCGCGATCCCGATCGATGAGGCGCGACCCATCGCGCAGCAGTTGAGAGCGGGCGACCCGGCCACCCACGCCCGGCTCGGTGTATTGGTGGGTACGCCGTCGAACGAGGACGGCCTGCCCGGCGGCGCCGAGGTCCGGTCGGTCCAGTCCGGCACGGCCGGCGTCGAGGCCGGGCTCGAGCAGGGTGACGTCATCGTCAAGGTCGACGGGCAGATCGTCTCCTCCTCCGACGGACTGGTGGCCACCATCCGGTCCTACCGCCCGGGTGACGAGGTGGTCCTGACGCTCGTCCGGGACGGCGCCGAGGAGGAGGTCACGGTCACGCTCGGCAGCGACGCCGACGCGCCCGGGCCCTGAGCGATCCCCTCCCCCCAGCCCCGCCCCGCACCGGCCCGCACCGGTTCGTCTGCGGCTCCTCGGGTCATTCCTGGTGGCCGACCGCAGACGAATTGGGGTGGTGGCGGAGAGCGGTGAGCAGGCGGGCGGCCTTCCAGGTGGTCTCGGCGTACTCCTGGTCGACGTCCGAGCGCACGGTGATCCCGCCGCCGGTGCCCATCGAGTAAGTCCCGCGCCCCGCGACCAACGTGCGGATGACGACGCCGAGGTCTGCGCGCCCGTCATCACCGACCCAGCCCAGCGCACCGGCGTAGACGCCGCGCGGGGTGTCCTCGACCTCCTCGATGATCCCCATCGTGCGCAGCTTGGGGGCTCCGGTCATCGAGCCAGCCGGGAAGAGCGCACGGATCGCGGTCACGGTCGAGACGTCGTCACGCAACCGGCCACGGATCGTGGTCACCAGCTGGTGCACGCTCGGATAGGACTCGACGTGCATGAGGTCGGGCACTTCCACGGTGCCCGGCTGGCACACCATCGACAGGTCGTTGCGCAGCAGGTCTACGACGATGAGGTTCTCGGCACGCAGCTTCGGGTCACGGCAGAGCTGGTCGCGCGACATCGCGTCCAGATCGGCGTCGTCGTGTCGCGGCGTGGTGCCCTTGATCGGCCGGGTCTCCAGTGTGCGGTCGGCGTCGACCGAGGCGAAACGCTCTGGTGACGAGCTGAGCACCGCCACGTCGTCGTGCTGGATGTATGCGGCGTAGGGCGCCGGGTTGAGGGTGCGCAGCCGCAGGTACACCAGGGCCGGGTCGGCCCGGCTCCGCTCAGTCAGCCGGTAGGTCAGGTTGACCTCGTAGGAGTTGCCCGCCCGCAGCTGCTCCTGCACGCGGGTGAATGCTGCGGCGTACTGCTCCTGTGACCACCCCGACGGTTCTCCCGCGAGCGGGGCAGATGCGCAACCTCGGCGAGAGGGAGTGGGCAGGGGCGGGGCAGATGCGCAACCTCGGCGGGAGGGAGTGGGGGGGCCGTCGAGGCCGTGCAGGAAAAGCGTGTGCGCGACATGGTCGAACTCGAGGTAGCGGTCGACCCGGAGCCAGGCCGCGTCCGGCACGTCGTCGGTGCCCAACCGCGCCGGCAGGTCCGGTCGGCAGGCGTAGCCGAACCACCCGACCCAGCCGGCGAACCCGCTGCCGGTGGCCCCGCGGACCCGTTCGTCGAGGACCGTGAAGATGTCGTCGCCGACCTCCTCCGAACCCCCGCCGCGGTGCTCGGTCACCCGCCGGGCGCCGGCGTCGTAGGTCAGGCTCACGTCGTCGTCCTCGAGCCAGCCGAGGTAGGAGAACCGCCCCGACCAGTCGCGCGCGCCCCCGCCGTCCAGCCAGAACACCCGGGCGTGGCGCGCGGCGACGGCGGCGAAGACCTCCTCCGGTTCCACCCAGTCACTCACCGGCGTACTGCCATGAAGTTGGCGACGAGCCGGGCACCGTGCTCGGTCAGGACCGACTCGGGGTGGAACTGCACCCCGAACAGCGGCAGCGACTCGTGCTCGACGCCCATCACCACGTCGTCGGCCCAGGCCGTGACCCGCAAGCACGGTGGCAGCCGCAGCGCGGCCAGCGAGTGGTACCGCACGGCCGAGAAGCCCTGCGGTACGCCGCTGAAGAGCCCGTCGCCGGTGTGACGGACGGAGGCGACGGCACCGTGCGCCGGCTCGACCCGGTCGACCACCCCGCCGTACACCGACACCAGCCCCTGCATGCCGAGGCAGACCCCGAGCACCGGCACGGTGGCTTGCGCCAGCACCTGCCGGCCGACGCAGAAGTCGGCCGGATCATCGGGACGGCCGGGTCCCGGCGACAGCACGACGTGCGTGAAGTCCCCACCCAGCAGTGCGTCCGCACCGATCTCGTCGTGCTGTACGACGGAGGGCACGGCGCCGGTGACCGCGGCGATCAGGTGCACGACGTTCCACGTGTAGGAGTCGTGGTGGTCGACGACCGCGACTCGCACCACCGCCCGCCCCGGAGTCACGACAACAGGCCGAGGACGAGGTCGCGCAGGATCGGGTAGCCGTTCTCGGTGAGGATCGACTCGGCGTGGAACTGCAGGCCACGATAGTGCGGCCCGACGATCGCGTGGACGTCGCCGGTGGCAGGGTCGCAGTCGACGTGTACGCCGGCCGGCAGCGCCGCCTCGCCCTCCATCCGGGCCACGAAGGTGTTGTAGAAGCCGACGTTCTCGCTCCGGTCGAGCACCTCAACCCGGGTCTGCGTGCCCTGGAAGACGATGTCCTTGAAGTGCAGCGGCAGCCCCAGCTGTCCGCACAACACCTGATGGCCCAGGCACACCGCGAGAAACGGCTGGCGACGCTCGAGCAGTGATGCCACGGCGGCCTGCAGGGTGGCGATCTTGGGATGGTCGCCCTCGCGCGGGTCTCCCGGGCCGGGCCCCACGATCACCAGGTCGAAGCCGTCGAGGCCGCCGGGTGCGTGGTCGTCGTACCGGACCACCGACACCTCGAGGCCCAGCACGCCCAGCAGGTGGCGCAGCATGTTGACGAAGTCGTCCTCGCCGTCCAGGATCACCGCGGTGCGGCCCGCCAAGGCGGGCGTTGCGCCGACGCCCGCCTGGTCGGTCATCCAGAAGCGGGACAGCCGCTGGTTGCGTGACCCGAGCGCGACCAGCACGTCCTCGTCGATCACCAGCTCGCGCAACCCCTCGCGCGACACGTCGGGGGCGTCGGCAAGGCCAAAGGCGGTGAGGATGCCGCCGGCCTTGGCGCGGGTCTCGGCGACCTCGTACGCCGGGTCGGAGTCGCGGACCAGCGTGGCGCCGGCGGTGACGGCTAGCTCACCGGAGATAGACACGTCACCGGTGCGGATGAGGATCGGCGCGTCGGCCGTAGGGGCGCCGGCCGGGTCGCGCCCGATCAGCGCCAGCAGGGCACCGTAGTAGCCGCGCCCAGCCGACTCGTACTGCTTGATCAGCCGGCAGGCGTTCTGCACCGGCGACCCGGTCACCGTGGCGGCGAACATCGAGTCACGCAGCACCTCCCGGATGTCGCGGTGCGAGCGGCCGGCGAGCAGGTACTCGGAGTGGATCAGGTGCGTCATCGGCTTGAGGTAGGGGCCGAGCACCTGGCCGCCCTCGCTGCAGATGTCGCACATCATCTTGAGCTCCTCGTCGACGACCATGAAGAGCTCGTAGATCTCCTTCTCGTCGGCGAGGAACCGCAGCAGCTCTTCCTTACGTTGCACCGGATCGGTGCGGCCGCGGAGCCGGAAGGTGCCGCTGATCGGGTTCATCCGCACCTCGCCCGCGCGCACGGACACGTGCCGCTCGGGGCTGGCGCCGATCAGCCAGCGGTCGCCGGTGAACACGCAGAACGTCCAGTAGGCGCCGCGCTCGCGCTCGAGCAGCCGTCGGAAGACGGTGAGCGCCTGGGCGTGGCCCCAGTCGGTGAACGTGGTGCGGTAGGTGCGGCCGACGACCAGGTTGGCACCCTCGCCGCGACCGATCTCGTCGCGGATGACGCGGTCCACGATCCGCGCATAATCGTCGTCAGCGGTGTCGAAGCCGCCGCCGCCGTGGGTTGCCAGCTCGACGTCGGGCAGCTGCCCGAGCAGGTCGGCGAGCGGCACCTCGGTCTCGGTGCCCACGGTGATCACCGACAACGGGGTGCCGTCGTCATGGACGGCGTACCCGCGCTCGCGCACCTGCCGGAAAGGCACGCACGCGAGCCGGTCGAAGCGCCGATGAGGTGGAGGTGGGCCTGCTTCGAGGGGTATGTCGGAGAGCAGCTCGAGGTCGTCGCGGGTGCCACCCAGCAGCGTGACGGTGGCGGCGCCGCGCAGCCGGATCAGCGCGTACGCCGGGAACGCGATGGTCTCGTCGAGTGCCGACATCTGGCGGAACCCTAGCGCGGGCTGCTGCGCTGCTGGCGAACAGGCCTTGTCCGAGCGCCCGCGCGGCCTGAGGGTCGGCTCATGCGGATTCTCGTCCTCGGCGGCACGGTCTTCCTGTCCCACGCGATCGCGGCGGCTGCGCTGGACCGGGGGCATGTAGTGGTGTGCGCCGCGCGCGGCTCGAGCGGGTCGGTACCGGAGGGTGCGCGACACGTCACCGTAGACAGGGAGCGGCCGGACGCGTTCGGGTCCGTGGTCGACCAGCGATGGGATGCGGTCATCGACGTCGCGCGGCGCCCGTCCTGGGTGCGCGCCGCGGTCGACGCGCTCGGCAGTAGGGCGGGACACTGGACGTTCGTGTCCACGGGCAGCGTGTACGCCGACCATGCGACGCCGGGGCTGAGTGCGGACACGGGGGCAACCCTGGATCCGGCCTCAAAGGACGCCGACGAGACCAGGATGGAGCTCTACGGCGAGCTCAAGGTGGCCTGTGAGAACGCTGCCCGAGACTGCGTCGGGGACCGGCTGGTCATCGTGCGACCGGGACTCATCGTGGGACCGGGTGACCCGTCCGGGCGCTTCGCCTACTGGCCCGCGCACGTCGCGGCTGCCGACGAGGTGCTCGCGCCGGGGCAGCCGAGCGACCCGGTGCAGATGATCGACGTACGCGACGTGGCGACGTGGCACGTGACGCTCGCCGAGGAAGGCGTCACCGGGGTGCTGGACGCGTTGGCGCCGGTGACGACCCGCGCTGCGATGATCGACGCCGTCTGCGCAGGGGTTGGGCGCAGGCCGGAGCTCGCCTGGGTCGACCAGGAGTTCCTCGTCGCGCACGACGTGCAGCCGTGGATGGGCGAGCGGTCGGTCCCGTTGTGGTTGCCGCTGCCGGAGTACGCCGGGTTCATGGCGCACGACGTGTCGGGCTCGCTGGCCGCCGGGCTCGTCGTTCGGCCGCTGGAGCAGACCGCCCGCGACACACACGCCTGGCTGCAGGCCACGCACGGTGCCCCGGTCACCGGGCTGACGCTCGAAGAGGAACGGACGGTCCTCGACCGGTGGCGGCGGTCGGAACGGGCATGAGTACGGTGCGCCAGTGAGCGACACCGGACGACTGCACGACATGGTGCCGCTGGGCGAGACCACCCGGGCCTGGTTCATGATCTCGCTGCAGACCTTTGGCGGTCCCGCCGGCCAGATCGCGGTGATGCAGCGCGCGCTTGTGGACGAACACCGTTGGATCGGGGAACGCCGGTTCCTGCACGCGCTGAGCTACTGCATGCTGCTGCCCGGCCCCGAGGCCCAACAGCTGGCGATCTACATCGGCTGGCTGCTCAACGGCACGCTCGGCGGCCTCATCGCCGGGGTCTTGTTCGTGCTGCCCGGCGTGGTGGCGCTGCTCGCCCTGGCCGCTGTCTATGTCGGCTTCGGTGAGACCGCCGTCATCACCGCGCTGTTCGCCGGCCTGGCGCCCGCGGTCCTGGCCATCGTCACCCAGGCCGTGGTGAAGGTCGCCCGGCGAGCGCTGCGCCATCGCGCCCTCGTGGCCATCGCGGTCGCCGCGTTCGTCGCCCTGGCGCTCTTCGGGCTGCCGTTCCCTCTCGTCGTACTCGCCGCGGCGGTCGTCGGCTGGATCCTGGGACGGTTTCGCCCGCAAGTCATGGCCCAGCCCGTCGGCACCGAGGATCCCGGCGCCACCGCCGCAGTGATCTCCGACGACGCGCTGCACCATGCACGGCCAACGATCCGCCGCGCCACGCTCATTCTGGCCGTCGGACTTCCGCTGTGGCTGCTGCCGGTAGCGGCTGCCGCCGTGTTCGCTGGGTCGGACAGCGTGTACGTCGAACAGGGCCTGTTCTTCAGCGGCACAGCGCTGGTCACCTTCGGCGGCGCCTACGCCGTACTGGCCTTTGTGGCGCAACGGGCGGTCGAAGTTTACGGCTGGCTCGCGCCCGGCGAGATGGTCCGCGGCCTCGCCCTCGCCGAGACCACACCCGGCCCGCTGATCATGGTCGTGCAGTTCGTCGCGTTCCTCGGCGCTTACCGCGATCCTGGCTCCTTGGATCCGTGGGCCGCGGCGGTCATCGCCTCGTTGCTGACGACCTGGGTCACATTCGTGCCCTGCTTCCTGTTCATCTTCCTGGGCGCCCCCTACGTGGAACGACTCCGCGGCAACGCCTCCCTGTCCGCGGCGCTGACCGGCATCACCGCCGCCGTCGTCGGAGTGATCGCCAATCTCGCCGTCTATTTCGCCACGCACACCCTGTTCTCCGACTCGGTGGGCGTCGACTGGGGTCCGCTGCACCTCGACGTCCCGGACTTGGTCACGGTGCAACCCACAGCCGTCGCCATCGGCGCTGCGGCCATGCTGATGGTCTTCACACTGCGATGGGGCGTGCTGCGAACCTTGGGGGTCTGCGCGTTGCTCGGCCTCGTCGTCGGACTGGCGACCTGACCCATCCGCGGCATTGTCAGCCCGGAGTGTGCAGCGCGTCGCGAATCAGCTGCACCGTGTCGGTCGGGCGTTCGAGCGCGGGCAGGTGGCCGGCCCAGTCCAGCTCGACCAGTCGGGCATCCGGAAGCTGCTCGCTCAGGTGCTGCGCCACCAGCCGGAAGAACTCCAGGTCGTGTGTGCCGCACACCACGGTCGCGGGCGCGGTGATCGATGACAGGTCCACGTCGAGCTCAAAGCTGTCGAGGCCCTCGTCGGCGGCCAGCTGCACCGTGAAGGCGTGTGCCTGCATGGCATGCACCCGAGCCCGCGTCGCGCCGTCAGCGTCGGGGCCCAGCCAGGTGCGCACGTTCAATGCTGTCGCCGCCTCGACGTCACCGGCCTCGAGCAGCGCGTCCTCCTCCCGCGCGAACTCCCGGAGGTCGTCGGTGTGTACGACCCCGTCGGCCGCCGAGCACAGCAGCACCAGCCGCTCGACCCGATCCGCCGCCGCGGACGCCACCTGCAGCGCCACGTGGCCGCCGTACGACGAACCGACCAGGCTGAACCGCTGCACACCGAGGTGCTCCAGCAACACCAGCACGTCGGCCGCGTCGGAATAGCGCTCACCCGGCAGCGGTGTCTGCCCGTAGCCACGCAGATCGGGCGTGATCACGGTGAAGGAGTCGGCCAGTACCTCCCGCGTGCCCAGCCACATGCCGGAGTCCGCCACACCGGAGTGCAGCAGCACGACCGCCGGCCCATGGCCGCTGATGTCGTGGTGAAGCAGCATCACGGCCTCCAGGTGTCGTCGGTGGCGACGGTGATCAGTCGCTGGGTGGCCCGGGTCAGTACGACGTAGAGCGTGCGCAGACCCGCTTCGGACTCGGCCGCGATCTCACCGGGCTGGACCACCACGATGCCGTCGAACTCCAGGCCCTTGGTGTCCAGCGGCTCGAGCACCCGGACCCGCGGGTCGGTCACGCCGACCAACCACCCGGCTGCCTCCTGGCCGCGTACGGCGGGGACGACGACGCCGATCGTGCCGTCGACCGCAGCGCGCAGGTCCGCGACCGCCCGCCGGGTGGCCTCGGCCAGCTCGTCCTTGTCGGCGAGCCGGTGCTCCGGCTGATGGCCGGTGCGGCGTACGGCGTCGGGCAGGTCGGGATGGGCGACCGCGGCGCGGGCCACCCTGGCCGCGAAGGCGAAGATCTCCGCCGAGTTGCGGTAGTTGGTAGACAGCCGGAAGCGGTGCTCGTCCTTACCCGCGAGCGCCTCGGTCCGGGCGGCGGCAGCCTCGACCGGATACGGCCACGACGACTGCGCGGGGTCCCCCACGACCGTCCAGCTCGCATAGCTCCCCCGCCGGCCCAACATCCGCCACTGCATCGGCGAGAGGTCTTGTGCCTCGTCCACCAGGAGGTGGGCGTGCAGGTCGTCCTCCGTGCGCTGGGTGGTGCGCGGGCGGCCGGGGTCGCGGTCGTCGGCGGTGGTCACCTCGCGCACGGTCGCGTCGCGCAGCTCCACCAGCGGGTCGTACGGCTGCGGCGCCTCGACCGGATCCCCGAGCAGATAGCGCAGCTCGTCGACCAGGGCGACATCCTCGATGCTGATGCCGCCCGAGGACCATGAGTCGAGCAGGAGTTCGACCTCGGCGGAGTCCAGCACGCCGTCGGCGTACCGCTGCAGCCGCCCTCGGTCAGCAAGCCAGCCGAGCACGTCCACCGCGTCGAGCACCGGCCACCAGGCGTCGACGAACGACAGGAAGGCGTCGGAGCCCGTCAGCGCGAGGAAGAACTCCTCCTGTCCTCGTTCGCGGCCGCGGTCGCCGGTGACCTGTCGCCAGAGGACGTCGGCGACAACCTGGGCGACCTTCGGCTCGACCCGGTTGCGCCGCTGCCCGGACAGCAGCTGGCCACGCAGCCGGTCGAGGTCGCGAGGGCCAAGGGCCACGACGTCGTCGCGGTAGAAGAACCGGAACTGCGTGGGGGCGCCTGGTACGTCGTCGCGCACCATGCGCCGCAGCAGCGTGGTCATGCGGCTCGACCCCTTCACCGCGGCGACCTGCGGGGAGTCGTGTCTCCCGGCTCGCACGCCGTCCACGACATCACCGAGCGCGCGCAACGTCACCGCGGTCTCGCCCAGGCTCGGCAGCACCCGCTCGATGTAGCGGATGAAGACGTCGGACGGTCCGACCACGAGCACACCGCCTCCCTCGAAGCGCCTTCGGTCGGAGTAGAGCAGGTATGCCGCGCGGTGCAGCGCCACCACCGTCTTGCCGGTGCCAGGGCCGCCGGAGATCATGGTCACTCCCCGCGCCGGCGCGCGGATCGCATCATCCTGCTCCTTCTGGATGGTCGCGACCACCGAGTGCATGGTGGAGTCGCGGGCTCGCGACAGCTCCGCCATCAGCGCGCCCTCGCCGACCACCACCATGTCGTCGGGAGCCGCGTCGGCGTCGAGCAGCTCGTCCTCGATGCTGACGACGCTGGCCTGACGGCAACGCAGCACCCGCCGCCGTACGACGTCGTGCGGGTCCTGCGCGGTCGCCTGGTAGAAGACGGCAGCCGCCGGCGCCCGCCAATCCACCAGCATCACCTCACGGTCGGCGTCGCGCAGGCCGATCCGGCCGATGTAGCGCTGCGCACGGTCGGTGAGGTCGAGCCGCCCGAAGACCAGTCCTTCATGGGCCGCATCGAGGTTGGCCAGTCTGCGCGCCGCCTGGAACACTATGGCGTCGCGCTCCACCAGCCCGCCGTCGTTGCCGAGCCGTGCCCGGGCATGACCGTCCGCGGCCACTGCCCGCGCCGACTCAGCTGCGGCGTCAAGTCGGCGGTGGACCCCGTCGACGTACTCCTGCTCGAGCGCGAGCTCCCGCTGCTCCGCTGACACCCGACTCCCTGACCAACTGCTCCGCTGACGTTGCCGGAGCTGCCGAAATGTGCAACCGCTGACTCTATCGGTTGGCGTTGGTCAGGAAGGTGCCGGGTTGGAGCTGTCGTCGCCGGCCGCGCGTGGCGACTGCTGCTGCAATCGGTCGATCAGCCTGGAGGCGTCGGCTTTGGACAGGCCATCAGGAACCTCCTCGCCGGCCTCGCGGGCGAGGGTCTCGAGATAGCTGAGCTGCGGACCGGTGGCGGGCTCGTCGCCGGTGGCCCAGGCGTCGACGTCCTTGCGGGGATCTTGTTCGGTCATGGGTCCCGGGTTACCCGATCGCGCCGACGCCACGCCAACGATTCGTGACGGGTACACGGGTGGGCTAGCCGAGCCGGTCGATACCCGGCACCTGATCGAAATCCCGGTCGAAGCTGAGTACGGTCCGGATCTCGTACCGCTGCATCACCGCCACATGCAAGGCGTCACGGGCCGAGAGCGCACTCCGGGAGCCGAGGATGTCCTTGGCCGCAAGGACATCGATCTGATCTATCGGCAGAACGTCGTCAACGATGGCGAGGAGGACGTCGAACGCCGGCTGGATCGCATCGCGCCTTTCGATCGCCACGTAACGGTGCAACACCTCCTGGAACACCTCCGCGTCGGTGACCAACCTCGATTGTTCGCTGACCAGTCGTTCGAGCCAGCGCTGTGCGTCGATCCTGCGCCGAGCATCGGACCCGACGAGATACATCGGGATGTTGGAGTCGACGAAGATCACGAAACGTCGCGGTTTGTCGCATAGCCCTGCTCGATCTCCTCGAGCAGGGAGGTGATGTCACCAGCTGGGAAGCGATGGAGCGTCGCGGCGCGGATGGCCCGGATCTTCTCGTCAGGGTCTCGATGCGACGTAGCCCGCTCGGTAGCACGCAGGCTCTGCCGCACCCATTCCGAGAGGGTCAAGCCGTGGGCGCGGGCGGTCTGCTCGAACGACGACATTTCCTCGTCGTCGACAATGACCTGCAAACGCTTGCTCACACTCGTAGTATGACATACTCATGGCCCGAGCAGCCGGGAAAGGGACGCGCCGGCGCGGTTACCCGCGCCACTATCTGCTCGATCTCCGGGTGAGGAACTCGCGCATCGCCTGGCGGGCCTCGTCGCTGCTGAACAGTCGCGCCGACAGCGCCGCCAGCTCCGCACCGCGCTCATCGATGTCGCGCACCAGCGCAGCGTTGAGCAAGCGCTTTGTCTCCCGCAGCCCCTGCGGGTGTCCCTTCAGCAGTGCCGCGGTGACCGCCGCCAGCTCCTCGTCGAGGCGTTCGGTGGGTACGGCGGTGGTGACCAGCCCGATCCGGGCGGCCTCGGTCCCGTCGAAGCTCGCGCCGCCGAGATAGCGCAACGCCGCTGCCCGGTCCGGCATCCTCGGCAGCGTGGTCAGCGAGATCATCGCCGGCGTGAGCCCCAGGCGCACCTCGGTGAACGCGAACGTCGCGTCTTGCGTCACCACCGCGATGTCACACGCACCGACGAGGCCGATCCCGCCGGCGCGTACGTGCCCGCCGACCCGGGCGATCACCGGCTTCGACGACGCCAGGAGCTTCCTGAACACGGCGATCAAGCGGCGGCTGCCCTCCTCCATCGCGCCGCTCGCTGCTTCCGACATGTCGGCGCCGGCACAGAACGTCGTACCAGTGGCCGTGAGGACCAGCACCGTGACCGCGGGATCGGCCTCCGCGGCGTCGAGGGCCGAGGCGAGCTGGGCGACGAGCGCGCGCGACAGCGCGTTGCGGTTGTGCGGCGAGTCGAGGGTGACGGTGGCGACGCCATCGGTGACGTCGTGGCGGACGAGCTCGCTCATCGACTTCCGCTTCCTCCCTGACGACCGGCACATGACGACTGGGGCCGGTCTAGAGTACGGCTCAGCAGGCGGGCAGGGGGTGGTGGTCGGGTGTTGCTGCTGCTGACCACCCTCGGAATCTGCTTCGTGTCCGCGCTGTTCCCGCTGGTCAACGCCGAGGCCTACATGAGCGCGCTCGCGGTCACCTCGGACGACCGAGCGGTGTGGCTGCTCGCGATCACCGCGGGTGTGGGTCAGATGGGCGGCAAGATCATCTGGTACCAGGTCGGGCGCAGCTCGCTGAACTGGCGGTGGGTGCGGCGCAAGATCGACTCGGTGACGTGGCAGGCGCGGCTGACCAGATGGCAGGGGCGGGTGCAGGGGAACCGATGGTCGGTGGCCGCGTTCCTCGCCACCTCGGCGTTCTTCGGGCTGCCGCCGTTCGCGATCATCAGCGTGCTCGCCGGGCAGCTGAAGGTGCCCTTTGCGCTGTTCTGCGCCACCGGCCTCGCGGGCCGCATCCTTCGCTTCGCCGCGATCCTCGGTGGCATCTCGGCGTTGAACCTGACTTGACCAGTCACTCGCGGCGGCATCCGGAGTGAGGAACCACCGCGTCGTACGGTGGTCGGATGCTGCGGGCAGCGACGTCCGACGATCTGGTCGGGTTGCGGGACCTCGAACGGTCGGCGTCGACGGCTGCCCTCGGGCACGTCTTCCCACCGCAGCGGTTCCCTTATCCCGACCACCGGGTGCTGGCCCGGTGGGTGATCGTGCTCGACGACCCCGAGGTCGAGGTTCTCGTCGAGGAGCTCGGCGGTCGGCTGATCGGCCTGACGGCGTACGACGGGCACTGGTTGCGGCACCTCGCCGTCGATCCGCGGCACTGGGGGACCGGCCTCGCCGACCGGCTGTTGGACACCTCGCTGGCGCGGATCGCCGCCCGCGGAGCGACGAGCGCGCAGCTGTGGGTGCTGGCCGACAACCACCGTGCCCGCCGGTTCTACGAGCGCGCGGGCTGGCTGCTCGGCGACGGGGAGCGCACCGCGGAGTTCCCGCCCCACCCGATCGAGGTGACCTACGCGTCGCCGCCGCTGGTCGTACCGCGGTAGCGGCAGATCCTGCGTGACAATGCTGGCACGCTGTTTCTGCCGCTGTGAGGCGCAGGGCTGCGACGAACCAAGACATACACATGCTACTGTATGTGCATGTATGCGCGGCGCCTACAGATTCTGCTCGACGAGGAGCGATTCGCCCGGGTCAGCACACTCGCCCAACAGCGCGGGACCTCTGTCGCCGCGGTCATCCGTGAAGCGATCGACCGCGGTCTACCAGTTGGCCAGCCACGCCGGAGGGCCGCCGGGAACCGCATTCTCGCGGCTGCCCCCATGCCGGTCCCTGATGACCCGGCCGATCTGATCGCCGAGCTCGACGATCTGCGCAGTGGTGGCCGGTGATCGTTCTCGACACAACCGTGTTGGTCTATGCCGTCGGAACTGAACACGCCTATCGCGGACCCTGCCAGGATCTGATCGCTGCCGTCACGGAAGGCGCGGTGCATGCCACCACGACGGCCGAAGTGATCCAGGAGTTCTGCCACATCCGGTCGCGTCGCCGGTCGCGCTCTGACGCCGTGGTCCTCGCCCAAGACTTCGCGGAGCTGCTGTCACCCCTACAGGCGGTCGATGAGCAGCGCCTGTCGTCGGGGCTCGACCTCTTCGCCACCCAGCCGTCACTAGGCTCCTTCGATGCGGTGCTGGCGGCCGTTGCCCGCGAGACCGGAGCGACGTCGCTGGTCTCCGCTGACCGTGCCTTCTCCGGTATCCCACGCCTGCGGCACGTCCTTCCCGACCGTGCCGGAGTCGCGGGCCTGCTGGAGTGACTCCCGCCGCAGTAGCTGGGAAGTCATTCCAGGCTGACGCCGATCTGGTCCAGCGACGCATGCAGGTCGGCCGGGTCCATGAACACCCGGAACGCGTGCGCCTCGATCAGCTCCTGCTGGCTGTAGCCGCCGCACATCAGGCCCACGCCGAGCATCTGGGCGCGCCGCGCGGCGAGCAGGTCCCAGACCGCGTCTCCGACCACGATGCACTCGGGTGGATCGACACCGAGCTGTTCGGCGGCGGCGGTGAGGATCTCTGGGTCTGGCTTGGCCGAGGCCACCTCAGCGCTGCTGATCCAGGGTGGCTCCTCGGGCAGGTCGAGCTTGGCCAGGTGCGACTCCGCCTCGTCGGCCTGGCCGCTGGTGGCGATGATCCAGGGCACGTCGGCCTCGCTGAGCGCGACCAGCAGGTCCCGCGCTCCCGGCAGCGGCTGGACCCGGTCGACGGACTCCGTGAAGTACTCCGTGTGCAGCGCCACGACCTTGTCCTGCTGCTCCTGGGTGAGCTCGCGACCGGACTCGTGCGACACCCGCTTGGCCAGCAGCGAGCCGCTCATGCCGATGCGCTTGTGGATCCGCCAGACCGACAGGTCGACGTCGATCGCGGCAAAGGCGCGCTGCCACGCGGTGACGTGCTGGTAGACGCTGTCCAGCAGCGTCCCGTCGAGGTCGAAGACGAATGCCGGTCTGCCCGAGGAAGTCATGCCCTGGCTCTACCCACGCATGCCACAGTGAAGCCATGCCGGAGCGCCAGATCGTGCCGCAGGTGCGGTTGGCCAGCCCGGCCGGGCGTTGGATCTTGGTGGCCGCCGTTCTCGGCTCGGGGATGGCGCTGCTCGACGGCACGATCGTCAACGTCGCGGTCAAGCCGATCGGTGACGACCTCGGCGCCACGCTGACCGACCTGCAATGGGTCGTCAACGCCTACCTGCTGACCCTTGCCTCGCTGATCCTGATCGGAGGCTCGCTCGGCGACCGGTTCGGCCGGCGGCGGGTGTTCGTGATCGGCGTGATGTGGTTCGCGGTCGCCTCGCTGCTGTGCGGGGTGTCGCAGTCGGCGCCACAGCTGATCGCCGCCCGTGGCCTGCAGGGCGTCGGCGGCGCGCTGCTCACCCCCGGCAGCCTGGCGATCCTGCAGACCACGCTGTGCTCAGCCGACCGGGCTCGCGCGATCGGGCACTGGTCGGCGCTCACCGGCATCGCCGCCGCGGTCGGTCCGTTGCTCGGCGGATGGCTGATCCAGGCGGCGTCGTGGCGGTGGGTGTTCATCATCAACGTGCCGATCGCTGCCGTCGTACTCGTCGTCGCCGCCCGCCACGTCCCCGAGACGCGGCAGACCGGCAAGCTGCCGCGCTTCGACGTGCGCGGCGCGGTGCTCGGAGCGCTCGGGCTGGCGGCGGTGACCTATGCGCTCGTCGAGGCCGAGGGCGGCCGTGTGCCCACCACGGTGATTGCGGGTGCAGGAGTTGCCGGAGTCAGCGCACTGGTCGCGTTCGTCTGGGTGGAGCGGCGCTGCCCCGACCCCATGGTGCCCCCCGCGCTGTTCGCCGACCGCACCTTCACGGTCGCCAACGTCGTGACACTCGGCGTGTACGGCGCCCTGGGCGGCATGATCTTCCTGCTGGTGCTCCAGCTGCAGGTGGTGGCCGGATTCAGCCCGCTGCGCTCCGGACTCGCCCTGGCTCCCTTCACGGTGATCATGCTGCTGTTCTCCGGGCGCGCCGGTGCCCTGGCCGGACGCATCGGACCTCGACTTCCGCTGATCGGCGGACCGCTGCTGGCCGCGGCCGGCGTGCTGATGCTGAGCCGCATCGGCGCCGACGCCGGCTATCTGGTCGATGTGCTGCCCGGGGTCATGATGTTCGGCGCCGGGATGACCCTGCTCGTGGCTCCCCTGACTGCGGCTGTGCTGGCCGCCGTCGAGGACAGCCGGGCCGGGATCGCCAGCGGCGTCAACAACGCGGTGGCGCGGGCTGCGAGCCTGCTCGCGGTGGCTGCGCTGCCGACCGTCGTGGGCCTGTCCGGCGACGACTACGAGCAGCCGGCGCGCTTCGCCGAGGGCTACCAGGCGGCGTTGCTCATCTGTGCCGCGATCCTGGTGGCGTCCGCCGCGGTCGCGCTGCTGCTGCCCCGCCGACGTGCACCGGTGCCAGTCGAGTTGGCCGCGTGAGACGACACCGAGCAGGGTATGTCGGGGGCATGTCACTTCTCACCTCCCTCCTGCGTGGTGCCGCCGCCGGAGCCGCCGGGACCACCGCCCTGAACGCTGCCACCTATCTCGACATGACGCTGCGGGGCCGCCCGTCGAGCTCCACCCCCGAGCAGACCGTGCAGAAAGGAGCGGAGCTGTTCGGAGTACACGTGGGCGACGACGACACGTCGCAGGCCAGGGCCTCAGGCGGGGGCGCCTTGCTCGGGATCCTCGCGGGAGTGGGCACCGGCGCCGTGCTCGGCGCGGCACGAGCCGCCGGCTGGCACAGCGGATTCGCCGGGACCACCGCTGCGACCTGGTCGCTGGTGATGCTTGCCGGCAACGGTCCGATGACGGTGCTGGGGGTGAGCGATCCCCGGACCTGGGGCGCCGACGCATGGGTGGCCGACGTCGTGCCGCACGCCGCCTACGCAGTAGTGGCCGCAGCGACCCTGCTCGGCCTGGAACCGTCCTGAGCGTCCCGGCCGCAACCTACCGGTGAGGCGGGTCGGTCAGGACAGCCGCTGCAGGAAGTCGCGCAGCACCGGGGCGGCGTCCTCGCTGCCCGAGGAGCCGTTGTCGACGAGTACGGCGAACGCGAGGTCACCGCGGAAGCCGATCATCCACGCATGTGTCTTGGAGGGGTCGTCGGAGTCGTACTCCGCCGTACCGGTCTTGGCGAACACCGGCTCCCCCGGCAGATCCAGGGCGCTCGCGGTACCCCGGGTCACGGTGGCGCGCATCATCGCCCTCAGATCGCCCGCCAACGCACCCGGCAGCGGCCCGAGCGCAGCTGCCTCGACCGGCTCCCCCTCGACCAGCCTCGGCACCCTGGGCGTCCCCGAGTCGACCGCGGCGGCGACCATCGCCATCGCCAGCGGACTGGTCAGCACCCGGCCCTGCCCGATCATCGACGCCGCCCGGTCCACCACCGACTCCGCCACCGGCACGTCACCGCTGAACGACGCCACACCCAGCGACCACTCGCCGCCCAACCCCATCCGGGTCGCCATCTGCTGCATCGCCTGGTCACTGATCTCCTTCGCGTGCGAGACGACCGCGGTGTTGCACGACGCGGCGAAGGCGTCGACGAAGGCGGCATCGTCCGGCAGCGGCTCGAGGTCGTCGTAGTTCTTGAAGGACTTGCCGTCGACCGTGAAGGTCTCCGGGCACGACGCGGGCTCGGTCAGCCCGACGATGCCCGCCTCCAGCAGTACCGCGGACGACACCACCTTGAACGTCGAGCCAGGCGGGTACTGCCCGACGAACGCGGTGTTGTAGGACTGGATCCCGGGCCCGACCGCGCTCGCCAGCACGTTGCCCGTGCTCGCCTCGACGGCCACCAGCGCAGTCAGCTTGGACGCTGCCCCGACCGCCCGCTCGGCGGCGCCCTGCACGTCGTGGTCGAGGGTCGTGCGCAGCGGCTCACCCGGTTGCGGTCGCGAGCGCACCAGCGTCCGCAGATCCGCGCCGGACTCGGCATCGGCCAGCACCACCCGCCCACCGGGCACGCCCGCGAGCTGCTCCTCGAAGGCGAGCTGGAGCCCGCTAGCGCCCACGACGTCGGTCGCCGAGGCGTAGGGGCCGGCCGCCGCGAGCGTCTCCTCTGTCGCCGGGCCGACCGTTCCCAGCAGCGCGCGTCCCCAGCTCGGCGAGGGCGTCAGCGACCAGACGTCGCTGTCGACCGAGATCCCCGGCACCCGCAGCAGCCGCCGCGACAGCGGTCGGTAGTCAGCCTCACGCAAGGTGATGACCGGGACGAACCAGTCCGGCGACGCGGCCTCCACGCTGCTGCGCAGGGCGCCCGGATCGATGTCGAGCAGGCGGACGAGGTCGGCGTACGTGCTCGGCTCGACCTTGCCGGCCACCACGCCGACACGGCGGACCTGGCCGTTGCGGGTGAGCCGGCGCCCCTCGCGGTCGAGGATCGGCGCGCGGAGCGGCAGCTCGCGCTCCCGGGTCAGCGTGGTCGCACCGGTCAGCGCGGGATGGAACGTCGCCGGCCGCCAACGCACCCGCCACTCGCCGTCGCCGCTCTCGCGCGTCGTCACGGTGGTGTCGTAGGTCCACGGACCGATACCGGCCAGCTCGTGGGTGAGCTCGACCGGCTGGTGACAGCCGGCGTCGTCGCACTGCGGGTCGCCCCGGGGGTCGCCGCCGAGCTGGTAGCTGGTCGCGGTGATCGACAGTGCCTCGGTGAGCTGGTCGAGCAGCTGGCGCGCCGGTGCCCGCCGGTCGGTCAGCGCGGCCGCGGCGGTGGTGTCGCCCGCTGCCAGCGCTGTGAGGAACTCATCGGTTGCCTCTGTGGCAGCACTGGCAGAGTCTTCCGGTGGCGGATCGCCGGCGCCGCCCCCGGGCGCGCCCGACGTACACGCCGCGGACAGCATCAGCGTGGCTGCGGCGACGGCCAGACGGCGTACGGCGGACATGGCTGGCTCCCCGAGTGGCGTGACGTGCCCCTAGGGTGCCACGGCGTCACTGCTGCTCGAACAGCCAGCGGCCGCTGTGCGCGTCGTACACCCAGAGCGTGCTGCCGCCCTGGTGAGCCTGGTCCACGCGGGGGTTGACCGGGCCGGGTACGACGTTGGGGGTGTCGACGGTGAGGACCACCCACACCAGCCGGTCCTCGTAGCCACCGTGCCTGGCGGTGGTCAGCGACCGGAGCACGACCCTGGTGCGCTCGTCCGGCTCGAACAGCTCGACCAAGCGTTCCCGCGAGACGGTGGGCCGTTCGACGGTGCGCTGGAGCCGCAACCCAAGATCCACCTGGTCCAGCTCGGTCAGCCACTCGGCCCGCGTGTCCGGGATCAGAGCCCGGCTCGCCGACCCGATGACGGATGGTGCGTCGGCGGCCGGCGGTGGGGAGTCGCCGGCGAGTTCAGCGTCGCGGTCGGCGTACGAGAGCCCTCCGAGGGCCGCCAAACCGACGGCGGCGGCCACCGCACCGGCCCCGACCGCCCGCCGGCGGCGGCGGCGCCGGGCAAGTGCCTGGACCACCCGTGCGCGCGCTTCGAGTGGAGGAGTGATCATCGTGGCGGTGACGACGTCGCGAAGCGCCTGCTGGCGCCGTTCGTCAAGATCCTGCATCAGCTGCCCCCTCCTTCGATCGCGCCTTCACCGGCGGGGGGTCGACCGTGGTGGCCTCGCACAACCGCTCGACCGCGCGCGCATGGAGGGTCTCGACCGTCCCGACGGAACAGCCCATAGCCTCCGCGATGTCCGGCAGCGCCAGGTCCTCGACATGGCGCAGGACGATGACCACCCGCTGCCTCGGCGACAGCGTCACCAGCGCCTCCGCCATCCGCCACCGCAACTCCAGTGCTGCGGCGAGGTCACCGCTCACGTCCGGTCCGACGACCTCGGGCGGGGCCGCCACCAAGACGCTGTGCCGGCGCCACCGCAGGTGGTTGAGGTGCACGTGCACCAGCGCGACCCGGGCGTAGGCACCGGGGTCGCGCTCCCGGTCCACACTCGACCACTTCAGCCCCACCCGGACCAGGGCCTCCTGGGTGTGCTCCCAGGCGTCGTGCTCGTCGCCGCTGAGTGAGTACCCGAGCGCGAACAACTTCGGGAGCTCGGCGTCGACGAACTCCTCGAACCCCGGTCCACCGGTACCCGGCATGCATCACCACCTGTCGACCTCTCTACACCCTGGCGGTGCCCAGCGGTTGACAGCTCCCGGTTCTGTCGGCAATCCGACCGTGTGGTCGCCCGAGCAGCCGCACAGTCGGATTGCCGACGATGCGAGCACACCGGGAGTCGCGGCCGGTCAGGAGCTGGCGTCGTCGGTCGGGGTCGGCGGGTAGCGCAGCGCTTGGATGGTCACCAGCTGCGGTGCCCCCTCCACGGTCACCAGCGCCCCGGCGTCGGTGAGGTCGAACAGCGTCTGCTCCGGCTGGGGCAGTGGCTCACCAGTACGCGCGTCCAGCAACAGCTGGAACCCCCCGTCGCGCCGGTCGAGCAGGACCAGGCCGGACGCAGCGGTCACCCGCGGCGACGCTACGTCGGTCGGGACCTGCCACAGCGCCTGTCCGGTCTGCAGGTCGATGCCGTGAGCAACGTAGTTCTGATCCACCAGCACAGCCACACCGGACTCGAGGTCGACCGCAGGCTCACCCAGCGGATCAGCGGCCAGCGCAAGCCGCCACAGCGGCTCACCATCAGCGGTGTCGATCGCGACCACCGAGCGGGTGTCGAAGCCGAACAGCACCCCCGCGGTGCTGGCCCAGGCCCCGACGGTCGGCAGCGCCGCGACCTTGCGGCCCGGTATCTCCGTCAGCACTGGCCCCCCCTGGCCCCGGCGCACGACCATCCGATCCGTCGACAGCACCCGGTGTGTTCTGACCGGGGAGCGGAACATCGCCAGCGTCTCGCCGGTCGAGGCGTCGACCACCAGCTTCGGCTGCTCGGGTGCGGCGCCCACGACCAGCGCTCCCCCGTGCACCTCGGAGGGCACGTTGAGGTTGTCGCGCAGCCACACCCGGGTGCCGTCGAGCCGGTAGCCGGCCCGGATCCCCGCGCCCCCAGCCTCCTCCAGCGGCATCTCCTGGTAGGCGGCGAGCAGCATCGGTTCGCCGACGTCCTCGGCCACGCAGCGGGTCGTCAGCAGCCAGCGTGCGTTGGGTTCCAGTCCGAGCTCGGGCGGCAGCTCGACGCGGGTGATGTCCCCCTCACCGGTCACCGGGTCGAAGACGACGAACGAGTCGCTCTCGATCCCGCCGGCCGGTGGGCCTGCGACGATGCGGTCTCCGCACAGCACGATGCCCTCGCGCTCGGCCAGCGAGGCGCCGCTGATCGTGACGTCGGCCAAGGTGATCGGTGTGACGGTGGTCTGCGTAGGCGTCGGCTCCGGGGAGGACGGCTCGGTCTGCGGCGGAGTGTCGTCCGTGCAGGCGGCCAGAGCGGTCAGCAGCGCGGCCAGCACGGCTACGGCCGACCACAGTCGATGCATACCCGCTCCCCGGACCAGCGCAGGCTCTACCTGCTGTCTTCCACGCGTGCCCACAGGCTAATCGGAGTGGACCAACGGCGCCGGAACCGTGACCCGATCGATAAGGTGGCAGCCGTGCGGAGCCGCAAACTTCTGCTGTCCATCTCGGTCGGCCAGTTCGGGTGCGGAGTCACCGGACTTGCGGTGGCGATCGCCCGCCGACACGCCTACGATCTGCCGGTCCTGCACGGCGATCCGGACGACGTCGTTCGGAACGCGTGGCCATGGGGTACGGCGTTGAGCGCGCCCGGACCCATGCTCGTTCTGCAGGCGCTGGCCATCGGGGCACTGGCTGCCCGGCCCGATCCACGGGCGGCGCGCACCCTCGGTGCGCTGGGTGTCCTCATGGTTCCGGGATACCTGGCTGAGCGGCTGGTGCGCCATCGCCTCACCCGCGACGGCTGGGACCGGTTGGAGTCACCACTCGCCTTCGCCGGCCTCGGGCTAGCCGTCGGGATGGCCGGGTTTGGCCTCGACCGGGCCGCGGGCTGGCGCCCTGGTAGCAGAGTCAGCTGACGTCGTCATCCACCCAGTCCAGGGTGCGGGTGACGGCCTTCTTCCAGTTGCGGTAGAGGCGCTCTCGTTGGCCGGACTCCAGCTGCGGCGTCCAGCGCTTGCCCTCCGCCCAGTTGCGCCGTAGGTCGTCGAGGTCCGACCAGTAGCCGGCGGCCAGCCCCGCGGCGTACGCGGCACCTAACGCCGTGGTCTCGCTGACCCGCGGTCGAACCACGGGTACGTCGAGCAGGTCGGCCTGGAACTGCATCAGCAGCTCGTTGCCCACCATGCCGCCGTCCACCTTCAGCTCGCGCAGCGCCACCCCCGAGTCGGCTTTCATCGCCTCGACCACCTCGCGGGTCTGGAACGCGGTCGCCTCGAGCACCGCCCGGGCGATGTGGCCCTTGCCGACGAAGCCGGTCAACCCCACCAGCGCCCCCCGCGCATCCGCACGCCAGTGCGGTGCGAACAGTCCCGAGAAGGCCGGGACGAAGTAGGCGCCGCCGTTGTCCTGCACCGTGCGCGCCAGCGTCTCCACGTCCGCCGCACTGCCGATCAGGGCGAGATTGTCGCGCAGCCACTGCACCAGCGCCCCGGTGACCGCGATCGACCCCTCGAGCGCATACACCGGCGCGGCCCGGTCGAGCTGGTAGCAGACGGTGGTCAGCAGCCCATGCTCGCTGGCCACCCGCTCGGGCCCGGTGTTGAGCAGTAGGAAGTTGCCGGTGCCGTAGGTGTTCTTCGCGGTGCCCACCTCGAAGCAGACCTGACCGAACGTCGCCGCCTGCTGGTCGCCGAGGATGCCGCACAACGGCACCCCCTCGACCACACCGGAGGCCACGGTCCCGTACCGGGTCGACGAGGAGCAGATCCGCGGCAGCATCGCCGTCGGGATCCCCATCTCGGCGGCGATCTCGTCGTCCCATGACAGCGTGTCGAGGTCCATCACCATCGTGCGGCTGGCGTTGCTGACGTCGGTGACGTGTACGCCGCCATCGACCCCGCCGGTGAGGTTCCACAGCAGCCAGCTGTCGATGGTCCCGAACAGCAGCTCACCGCGCTCGGCCCGGCGCCGCGCACCGTCCACGGCATCGAGGATCCAGCGCACCTTGGGTCCGGAGAAGTACGTCGACAGCGGCAGCCCGACCCGGTCCTGATAACGGGCAGCCCCGCCTCCGAGCGCTGCCAGCTCGGCGCAGATCGCGCCGGTCCGGGTGTCCTGCCACCCGATCGCGTGATGGACCGGCCGGCCCGTGGTGCGCTCCCACACGACCGCGGTCTCGCGCTGGTTGGCGACGCCGATCGCCACCAGCTGCCCAGGCTCGACGCCGCCACGTTGCAGCGCCTCACCGATGACCGCCTGCGTGTTGCGCCAGATCTCCTCAGCATCGTGCTCGACCCAGCCCGCCCGTGGGAAGATCTGCCGGTGCTCCAGCTGGGCCACCGCCAGCACCGACCCGGACCGGTCGAAGAGCATGCAACGCGTGCTGGTGGTCCCCTGGTCGATCGCGGCGACGTACTCCGTCATGATGGTGGACGATAATCGGAGGTGGCGGACGTGTTGGCGCTGACCGTCGAACCCGGCCGCGCCGGCACTCTCGCCGTCACCGAGGTGGCCGACCCGGCGCCGGGGGAGGCCGAGCTCCTGATCGACGCACTCGCCGTGGGGGTCTGCGGCACCGACAAGGAGATCGCCCGCGGTGACTACGGCTGGGCTCCGCCGGGTCAGCTGCGCCTCGTGCTCGGCCACGAGTCGCTCGGCCGGGTGCGCAGCGCGCCACCCGGCTCGCGGTTCGCACCCGGCGACCTCGTCGTCGGGGTGGTTCGCCGCCCCGACCCGGTGCCCTGTGGTGCCTGCGCGCACGGCGAGTTCGACATGTGCCGCAACGGCGACTACACCGAGCGCGGCATCAAGTCCCGGCACGGCTACGCCAGCGAGTCATGGGCGGTCGAGCCGGACTACGCCGTACGGCTGGACCCGTCGCTCGGGCTGGTCGGAGTGCTGATGGAGCCGACCTCGGTCGTCGCCAAGGCGTGGGAGCAGGTGGAGCGGATCGGCAACCGGGCCTGGTTCGAGCCGCGTACGGCGTTGGTGACGGGCGCCGGACCGATCGGGCTGCTCGGCGCCCTGCTCGGCGTACAACGCGGGCTCGACGTGCACGTGCTCGACCAAGTCACCGACGGCATCAAACCCCGCCTGGTGAGCGAGCTCGGGGCCACCTACCACAGTGGGGCCGTCGATGACGTGCTCGCCAGGCTGCGGCCCGACGTCGTGATCGAGGCCACCGGAGCCTCCGCCGTCGTCTTCGCCGCACTCGCCGGCACCGCGCCGTACGGCATCGTCTGCCTCACCGGAGTGTCGCCGACCGGCCGCCAGATCAGCGTCGACGGCGGGCTGATCAACCGGGAGCTGGTGCTGGAGAACGACGCGGTGGTCGGCTCGGTCAACGCGAACCTGCGGCACTACGCTGCCGCCGCCGATGCGCTCGCCGCGGCCGACCGGGACTGGCTCGAAGGACTCATCACCCGCCGGCTCCCACTTGCCCGCTTCGCCGAGGCGTTCGGCCCAGACCCGGCCGGCGACGACGTCAAGGTCGCGTTGACCCTGGGTGACGACGGATCGGGTGACAGCCGATGACCAGCCGCGGAGTCAGGCCATGACTGAGTGGCTGCTGCTCGGTCTGTCTCTGCTGCTGGTAGTGGCCTGCGGAGTCTTCGTCGCGGCGGAGTTCGCACTTGTCACCGTGAGCCGGCCCCAGGTGGAGCGGGCGGTCGCCGAGAGCGCGCGCGGGGCGCGTGGGACGCAGGTGGCGCTGCGGTCACTGTCGACCCAGCTGTCGGGCGCGCAGGTGGGCATCACGATCACGAACCTCGCGATCGGGTTCCTCGCCGAGCCCTCGATCTCGCAGCTGCTTCGCCCGCGACTGCGCGACGCAGGCGCCTCCGAGTCGCTCGCCACCGGGATCGGCTGGGCGCTCGCGTTGACGATCGCAACCTTCCTCACCATGCTGTTCGGCGAGCTGGTGCCCAAGAATCTCGCCCTCGCACACCCGCTGGGCGTCGCCCGGATGGTTCAGGGCCCGCAGCGGGCCTTCACCACCGCCACCAAACCCCTCACCGCGTCACTGAACGCAGCAGCCAATGCGATCGTGCGCCGCCTCGGCGTCGAGCCACAGGAGGAGCTGGCGTCGACCCACTCGCCGCAGGAGCTCGTTTCGCTGATCGAGGCGTCTGCCGAGTCCGGTGCCCTCGGTCGTGGGGAGGCGGCACTTGTGCAGGGGTCGCTGCGCCTCGACGACAAGCTCGTCCGCGAGGTCTTCACACCGCGCACCCGGATGGTCTCGATCGCCTCCGACGGTCCGGTCCAGGATGTTCTGGCGCTGGCGCGCGGCGGCGGGCACTCGCGGTTCCCGGTGACCGGCACCGACGTCGACGACATCGTGGGCATCGTCGGTCTCGACCAGGCCGTCGCAGTACCCCCAGCGCAACGCCTGACCCGCCGCGTCGGCGACATCTGCGCCCCGGCGCTGACGGTGCCCGACACCCTTCCCCTCGACGACCTGCTGTGGGCGTTGCGGCGACGCGGCACGACGCTTGCGGTCGTGCTCGACGAGTACGGCGGGACGGCCGGCGTCGCCACCTTCGAGGACGTCGTCGAGGAGATCGTCGGCAACGTCCACGACGAGCACGACGAGGTCGAGACCCCGGTCATCACCCTCGGGGAAGCCGACTGGTCGATCAGCGGCCTGCTCCGACCGGACGAGCTGTACGACCAGACATCGGTGCGACTGCCGGTGGAACAACACGGTTACGAGACCGTGGCGGGGTTCGTGATGGACCGACTGGGGTGGGTGCCACGCAGCGGTGACCGGATCGAGGTCGAGGGGCTCGCGCTCGAGGTCGAGCGGATGGACGGGCGCCGAGTCGACCGCCTGCGGCTGACCCGCACTCAGGGCCAGCAGATGGGTGGCCACCGATGAGCGACACCGCCGCACTGCTCGTCGCCGTCGTCCTGCTGCTGGCCAACGCGTTCTTCGTCGGCGCCGAGTTCGCGCTGGTGGCCGCCCGGCGTACCGCCATCGAACCGCTGGCCGAACGGGGCTCGGCGCGGGCCGGGGCCACGCTGTCGGCGATGCGGCGGGTGTCGCTGATGATGGCCGGCGCGCAGCTCGGCATCACATTGTGCTCGCTCGGCCTCGGCGCGGTAGGCGAGCCGGCGGTAGCCCACCTGATCGAGCCGGGTCTGCACCTGCTCGGGTTGCCCGATGAACTCTTGCACCCGATCGCGTTCACGATCGCTCTGCTCATCGTTGTCGCGCTGCACGTCGTGATCGGCGAGATGGTGCCGAAGAACCTGGCGCTGGCCATGCCGGAGCGCACGGCGCTCCTGCTCGGGCCGGTGCTCAGCGGGCTCGTGCGGGCACTGCGACCGGTGATCGCGCTGCTCAACGCCCTCGCCAACCTGATCCTTCGGCTGGTGCGGGTACAGCCGCAGGAGGAGGTGATGACCGCCGTCAGCGGAGAAGACCTGGCCGAGCTGGTGGAGGAGTCGCGTCGCGCGGGGCTGATGGACTCCGAGGAGCACTCGCGGGTCACCGAGTCACTGGCGTTCAACCTGCGCACGGCCGCAGACGTCGTGATCGAACGCGCGGACGTGGTCGTCGTACCCGCCGGCGCTCCGGGGTCCTTGGTGGAGGAGTTGGCCGGCGCGACCGGCCACTCCCGCTTCCCGGTGGAGTCCGGATGGTCGCACTACGTGCACCTCAAGGACGTCATCGCGCCGGCAGAGGGTCTGCCCGCCCGGCCAGTCGATGCGGTGCTGCGGACGCTGCCCGCGGTCAGCTCCGAAACGGCGCTGCTCGAGGTGCTGGCGGCGATGCGCGATGCGTCCGCCCACGTGCTGCGGGTCGAGCGCGACGGTGCCGTACTCGGGCTGGCCACGCTCGACGACGTACTGCTCGCGCTGCTGCCGTCCCGGTAGGTTGATGCCCGTGGCCGTCGTCAGCACCCGGGAGCTCAGCAAGAGCTACCCGCGCGTCAATGCGCTCGACCGGCTCAGTGTCGACATCGGCAGTGGCGTCACCGGTCTGGTCGGCGCCAACGGTGCGGGCAAGTCGACGCTGCTCAAGATCCTGCTCGGCCTGCTCCCGGCCACCGCCGGCGCGGCCACGGTGCTCGGCCACGACGTGGCGAAGCAGGGTACGACGGTCCGGGCGCTGGTCGGCTACATGCCCGAGCACGAGTGCCTGCCGCCGGACGTCTCGGCCTCCGAGCTCGTCGTCCACCTCGCGCGGATGTCGGGGCTGCCGAGCGACGCGGCCCGCGAGCGGACCGCCGACGTGCTGCGTCATGTCGGCCTGGCCGAGGAGCGCTACCGGCCCATCGGCGGCTACTCGACCGGCATGCGCCAGCGGGTCAAGCTCGCCCAAGCGCTCGTGCACGATCCGCGCCTGGTGCTGCTGGACGAACCCACCAACGGGCTCGATCCCGCCGCCCGGGACGAGATGCTGGCACTGATCCGTCGGATCGGACACGAGTTCGGCATCGCGGTGCTGGTCGCCTCGCACCTGCTCGGTGAGCTGCAACGCGTCTGCGACCACGTCGTCGTCCTCGACGCCGGCCGGCTGCTGCGCTCGTCGTCCACCTCCGACCTGTTGCAGACCACCGGAGTGTTGCTGGTCGAGGTGCTGCCGACGCCGGGTGGCCAGTCCGAGCCGCAGGCCCGCGAGCAGCTGCGACAGGCACTGGTCGAGGCCGGCCTGCGCGCCAGTGTTGCCGGTGCTTCGATCCACGTCGACGCGTCCGACGAGACGACGTACGACATCGTGCGCGACCTCACCTGCGACCTCGGGCTGGGGCTGGTGCGCCTGGAGCAGAGCCGGCACCGGATCGAGGATGTCTTCCAAGGCGCAAGCTCCGGCGAGGTGGTGTCGCATGGCTGAGTCACCGCCGCCGCCACCTGCCGGCGTCATCCATGACATCGGCTACCGCCCCTACGCCGAGCAGCGGCTCGGCGAGGGCGCCGTGGCCTGGGCGCTGTTCACCACCGGACTGCGGCACTGCTTCGGTCTCGGCCGATCAGGCAAGTCCAAGGTGCTGCCGATGATGCTGCTCGCAATCATGCTGCTGCCGCCGGTCATCATCGTCGGGGTCACCGTCGTGCTCGGGCTGAGCAGCCAGCCGGTCGACTACAGCCGCTACCCGCTGATCATGTCGCTGGTGATCTCGACGTTCGTGGCCGCACAGTCACCGGCGCTGATCTCGCGTGACCTGCGCTATCGCATGATCACGCTCTACCTGGCCAGACCGCTGCGCCGCAGCACCTATGTGCTCGCTCGGTTCGCCTCGCTGACTGTCGCGGTGCTGGTCCTCATCGCGTTGCCGTTGCTGGTGCTGTACGTCGGGGGCCTGCTCGCGGATCTGCCGTTCCGGCGGGAGACCGCCGACGTCCTCGCCGCCCTGCTGGGTGCGCTGTTGTTGTCGGCCACGCTGGCCGGGGTCGGCGCCGTGATCGCGGCCGTCACCACCCGGCGCGGGCTGGCGGTCGCGGCCATCGTCACGCTGCTCCTGGTCAGCTACACCGCGGTCTCGGCGGTGCAGGCGATCGCCGTCGAAGTCGGTCAGCGCGGCCTCGCCGAGTGGGCCGGGCTGTTCTCGCCGTACAGCCTGGTCGACGGGGTGCAGGTGTGGGCGCTCGGTGCCGACGGCTCGAGCTCGGCCCCACCGACTGGCCTGGTCGGGGCCGTCTTCGCGGCGGTGACGCTCGGGCTAATCGCGGCCGCGGTTGGCCTGCTGCTGCTGCGGTACCGGAGGGCGGCGGCGGCGTGAGCGTGGTCGCTGTGGAGCAGGTGTCGCGCTGGTACCGCAACGTGGTCGCGGTAAACGAGGTGACGATGACGATCGGGCCCGGCATCACCGGCCTGCTCGGACCGAACGGGGCGGGCAAGTCGACGCTGATCGCGATGATGTCGGGATTCCTGGCGCCGTCGGTCGGTGCGGTGACCCTGGACGGGCAGCCGATCTGGCGCAACCACCGGCTCTACGCCGCGATCGGCCTGGTGCCGGAGCGCGAGGCCTTGTACGACTACCTCACCGGGCGAGAGTTCGTCGTCGCCAACGCCGAGCTGCACGGGCTTGGCGAACCCGGCGCCGCGACCGATACGGCTCTGGCCACGGTGGAGATGCAAGAGCCGGCAGACCGGGCGATCTCGACCTACTCCAAGGGAATGCGGCAGCGGATCAAGATGGCCTCGGCGCTCGTGCACGACCCGTCGGTCCTGCTGCTCGACGAGCCCTTCAACGGGATGGACCCCCGCCAGCGGCTGCACCTGATGGAGCTGTTGCGGCGGATGGGCGCCGAGGGCCGTACGGTGCTGTTCAGCTCGCACATCCTCGAGGAGGTGGCGCAGGTGGCGCGCCAGATCGAGGTGGTGGTGGCCGGCCGGCACGCCGCCTCGGGCGACTTCGGTGCGATCCGGCGGCTGATGGTGGACCGACCCAACCGCTACGTCGTGCGCTCGAGCAACGACCGGGTGCTGGCCGCGGCGCTGATCGCGGACGAGTCGACGAGTGCGGTGTCGTTGCGGCCCGGTGGAGAGGGCCTCGACGTCGAGGCGATGGACTTCGGCCGGTTCAGCTGGGCGCTGCCCCGCGCCGCTCGTGCCGGCGGTGTGCGGTTGCTCGAGGTGGCGCCGAGCGACGACTCGCTGGAGAGCGTCTTCTCCTACCTGGTGCGCTCGTGAGTGCGCTCGTGCACCCCACGGTGGTGCGACTGAGCCGGCGCAGCCTGTTCGGCCGCCGACGCGGGGTGCTGCTCTTCCTGCTGCCGCTGGCACTGATTGGTTTCGCCGGGTTGATCCGGCTGCTCGTCGGTGCCGGCGAGGCGCACAGCGAGGTCGTGCTCTTCGGTCTGGGGCTGGCCGTCGTCGTCCCCCTGGTGGCTCTGGTCGCCGGCACCGGCGTACTCGGCCCCGAGGTCGACGACGGCTCGATCATCTACCTGCTGGCCAAGCCTGTGTCGCGGCACAGCATCGTGGTCAGCAAGGCGTTGGTGGCGATGGGGAGTGTTGCTCTGTTCGCAGGGCTCGGGATGCTCGTCGCGGGCGTCGCGCTGCAGGCTCCGGACCTCGAGGTCGCCATCGGCTACGCCGCCGGAGCGCTCACCGGCGGCGTCGCCTACACCGCGCTGTTCGTGCTGTTGTCGGTGCTGACCCGTCATGCGGTCGTGGTGGGTCTGGTCTACGTGCTGATCTGGGAGGGGCTGCTGGGCGGCCTGCTCGACGG
>JALZMX010000091.1 GCA_030857985.1 Actinomycetota bacterium
CGGGAGCGGCCGTTGTCGGCGGCGGTGGAGGCACAAGCGCCGCCGTTCCGCTTCTCCCGGATGGGGCAGAAGGGGACCCAGCTGAGCCAGGCAGCTCGACGCAAGATCGCGCAGGCGATGGCCGACGGAGGTGGTGGCGGGTCACGGATCCCGGCCGGCTTCACCTACCTCGGCCAATTCATCGACCATGACCTCACCTCCGATCGAACCAAGGTGATGCTGGGCGAGAACGTGTCGCCGGCCGAACTGTTGCAGGCGCGCTCGCCGAGCCTGGATCTGGACTCACTGTACGGCGCCGGCCCGTCCAACCGGCGATCGGCTGTGTTCTACCGCGATGACCGGCACCTGAAGATGGGCAAGACGGTCGCTGTCGGGGGTGATGCCGCGAAGCAGGGATTCGACCTGCCTCGGGTGGGGACCGGAGCGACGAGTGCGGCGAAACGCACGGCGTTGATCCCGGACGTCAGGAACGACGAGAACTTGGCGGTGGCCCAGACACATCTGTCGTTCATCCGCTTCCACAACCGCGTGGTCGACACCCTGCCCGCGTCCACGCCCACGGCCCAGCGGTTCGCCCGAGCCCGAGAACTCGTGGTCAAGCACTACCAGTGGATGATCCGCCACGACTACCTGCCTCGCATCTGCGGCAGAGCTGTCGTCACCGACGTGTTCAACAATGGGCGGAAGGTTTTCGAGGTCGAGGTCGGACCCACCGATGTGCCGACGATGCCGATCGAGTTCTCGGTGGCCGCCTTCCGCTTGGGACACTCGATGATCCGCACGGCCTATGACTGGAACGCACGCTTCCCCGACGGCCAGGGCACCCTCGACCTGCTGTTCACCTTCTCGGGAACCAGCGGAGACCTCGGGGGCAGTTTGCGGCTGCCCAGCAACTGGATCGCCGACTTCCGCCGGCTGTACGACTTCGGCGAGGCCGGACGGGACGATCTCAGCGTGCCGGAGTCGATGTTCAACCGGGCAAGGCGAATCGACACGACCCTGGTAGACCCGTTGCGGAACCTGCGTCCGGAGTCGTTCGGCGGACCCGCGGCGCCTGACAACGACCAGACGAGAAACCTTGCGTTCCGCAACCTCACCCGAGCCAAGATGGTGAAACTGGCGACCGGCCAGCAGATGGTGAGACTGCTGAAGAACCGCGGTGTGCCGGTGACGGCTCTCACCAAGGCGCAGATCAGGAACGGCGACAACGGCGCCATCCTCGACGGACTCACCGCGACGCAACGTGACGCGCTGGTGGCGGACACTCCGCTGTGGTTCTACACACTTCGCGAGGCCGAGCTGAACCGGGGCAGGCTCAGCGGCGTCGGTGCACGGATCGTGGCGGAGACGTTCCACCGCGCGATCGAGGGCAGTCGACACTCGATCCTCCGCGACCCGACCTGGCGCCCGACCCTCGGCCCGAACAACCGGACGTTCAGGATGGTGGACCTGCTGCTGTTCGCCTTCGAGGGCAAGAAGGCGCTGTTGAACCCTCTCGGCTGATGCGCCCGAGTCAGCGCTGTGAGACCAGCCGCAGCGCCGCGACCAGCGCCGGGGCCCAGAAGTCGTCGTGCCCGCCGGGCACCACTCGTAGCGACGAGGTCACGCCTGGGGTCTTTTCAAGCGCTGGTTGGCGGCGCAGCCCACCGAGGTGGGGGCCAAGATGCAGGTGCGGGTCAACGCGCTCGAAACACCCTGGGCAGTGGATGACCTGGCCTCCGTACCCGTGGGCGTGGCGATCCGCCTCACGAAGACCGGCGCACCGGCCGACGTGTCGGCGGCGTTGGAGCGAGCAGGTGGATCGCACCCCGTGCACGCGCTGCTCGAGACCGCGGCAGGCATCGAGGGCGCCGCCGAGATCGCGCGTCACCCCAACGTGTGTTCGCTCGCCCTCGGCGAGGCGGACCTGCGTGCCGAGCTCGGCGCGACCGACAAGCAGGCGATGAACTGGCTGCGGGTACGCGTGGCCGTGCCCCCGGGATGCACGGCCGCACAGCCAGCCATCCCCGGCAGCTGCCCGTGATCGCGGCCGCCTTCGACCCCACCGAAGACGAGCTGCGCTGGGCTGTCGACGTCCTTGCAGCCCTGGGTACGCCGGCGACAGGAGTAGCCGTCCTGCCCGACGGAGCGATGGTCGACGAGGCGATGGCAAGACGGGCACGGGCACTTCTCGGCCGCGCCGGCGCTACCCGTCACCGCCCAGTCGGGGGTTGAGCCGGTATGCCGCGGGCCCCCGGCTGCGAACATCCGCGACACCGCGGATCTTTGCGCGCCGACCCGGCTGAAACCAGCAAAGATCCGACGGTCGCCTGATGTTCGGGACATGGCCGCCAGCGGATCGAGTGGTCCTCATCGGCAGCGGTCTGGTGCTGCGGGAGTGGACTGCAGACGACATCGCCTCGCTGACGGCCCCTTACGACACGTTCGAGATGGACCAGCGGACCCCGGTCGCCGCGCCGTTCGACGACGAAGCCGCACGACGCTACGCCGAGCAGGTGTCGCCCGCCGCGCCGTTCTGACCGTTCTGGCCGAGCTGGCTAGGACCGGCATCGCACGTGCTGTGTTGCTGATCACCGACGACAACGTGACCAGCCAGCGGGTCGCCCGAGCAGCGGGGTTCAGCCAGACGGACGACCCGTTCGTCGAGCGGAAGACGTGAGGCCCAGGGAGCCACGTCGACCAGCCGTGGGGGCAAGTGAGACGTTCCAGCGCGTGATGAAGGCGCTGTTGAACCCCTCGGCTGATGCAACAAACCCGTTCGGTCGAAGATTGCTCTGGTGACCGCCGTTGCTGCGCTGGCCGGATCTGCGTGCGTTGGCCCGGGCATGGAGATGTCCGCTCGTCCCCCGGGCCATCCAGCACGACCCAGGGCAACGAACGAGCGGCCGGTCAGGAGCCGACTGATCCGCGTGGCTTGAGCACGAACAGCCCGCGGTCCATGCTGCTGACCGCGACGATCTTCTGCCGGTAGTACGGGTAGTTGCTCCACGTGCCGCCCTCGAACGACGCATTGTCGTTCTCGGGGTACACGTCGAAGAAGCCCACCTCGCTCAGCTCGCCGTCCGCCACCTGGCTGGTGTCGTAGACGCGCAGGCCGGAGGTGTAGTTCGAGGCGTAGGCACGGTCGGCCTCGGTGTAGATGTTGTGGTCGATCGACGTCGTGTCATTGTCGAACGCGCCGATGACCTCCGGGTCGTTGAGGTCGCGGACGTCCCAGATCCGGGTGCGCGTGTTGTTGCCGCGGAGGAGCTCGTCGAGCTCGTCACCGTGCAGGAAGTAGCCCTGGTCCGGGGTGAGCCAGCCCTGGTGGCTGTAGCCGTCGTTCTCGTAGAACACCCGAGCGAGCGCAACCGGGTTGTCCTTGTCGGTGACGTCAACGATCGACAGTGTGTTCTCGATGTCGTCGATGGTCGGACCGATGAACTCAGCGCTGGAGTTGAAGCAGATCTCGCGGCCCTGGTAGGCGGTGTCCGGCCCGTCGTAGATCACGCACTGAGTGTCGTGGACGTAGCCCTGGCTAGAGACGCATCCTGCGAACATCGGGCTCTCGGGGTCGTTGATGTCCACCATGTGCAGTCCGCCGTCACACGTCTGACTACCGACCGCGTAGGCATAGCCCGAGTCCGTGTTGATGTTGATGTTGTGCGCGCTGCCGAACTTGTCGTAGTGCGCGGTTTCGGGGAAGACCACCGGGTCGCCGGTGACGCCGCGCAACTCGGTGAGATCGAAGACCTGCATGCCATGGTTGGTGCGCTCGGAGACGACGTAGGCATGGTCGTCGTACACCTTGATGTCACGCCAGAACCGGCCACCCTTGTTCGAGTGGCTCGGCAATATGCCGACGACGTCGGGTCGCTTGGGGTCGCTGATGTCGACGAAGACGGTGCCTTCGATGCCGCCGATCAGGGCGTACTCGCTGCGCGTCTTGGGGTCGGTCCAGCCCCAGATGTCGTTGGCGAAGCTGAGACCGAGATCGTCCAGGGTCAGGTGACTCATCATGTCGACGCCATCGCACGGGAACGTCTTCGCGGCCAT
>JALZMX010000109.1 GCA_030857985.1 Actinomycetota bacterium
GGTGACGCCGTACGCCTTGGACGCAACCAGGCAACCGAGTGCGGCGGGGAAGAGGGTGAACGACTCGTCGAGCACGGCGTCGGCCAACACCCAGCACAGGAAGGCGCGCAGGGCCATCGTGGCGCCGATGGCCCAGCGGCGACCGTGGCTGAACCGGTCCAGGAACGGCCCGACCAGGGGTGCCACGATCGCGAACGGCAGCATGGTGAGGCCCAGGAAGAGTGCGATCTGGTCTCTCGCCTCGCCGGTGGGGACCTGGAAGAACAGGGTTCCGGCCAGGGAGATCGCCACCGCGGCGTCGCCGGCGGCGTTGAAGGCGTGCAGCTCGATCAGCCGGGAGAGCCCGCTGTCTCCCGCGCCTTCGGCGTGTGTGGCACGACGGGCCTGGCGGAACGAGTAGCCAGCAGCACGACCGGTGACCGCGCCAGCCTTCCTCGCCCCGCGGGCGGAGGCGCCTGCCGCGCGTTTGGTGCCTCGCGCGGTCGCCCGAGCTGCGTTCGTCGTCCCCTCAGCGATCGTGCGCGTCCTCCGGGTGGCCATAGGCCCATCCTGCCGAACTGGTCGAGGATCGCTGCACCCGACGCGACAGATGCATGCTCGATGGTGGACAATCTTAAGGTGATGGCTTCCACGCGTGCGTCCAGGGCCGACTCCATCGGTGTCGGCGCTGTCGACGTCGCCCGCTCGGCGCTCCTGGAGCTGGTCGATGTCGCTGATGTCGGCGCCCATCTCGGCCACGTCGGCGGTGAGGACCGTGTGGTGACGCACTTCTTCGACTGCACCCGCACCGGCTACCGAGGTTGGCGTTGGTCGGTCACCGTCGTCCGGGCCTCGCGTCAGAAAACGGTGACGATCGACGAAGTCGTCCTGCTTCCCGGGGACGACGCGATCACAGCGCCTGAGTGGGTGCCGTGGCGTCAGCGCATCCAGCCCGGCGACCTCGGTCCGGGGGACCTGCTGCCAGCCGATGAGGACGATTCACGGCTCGTGCCGGGCTACACCGGAGGTGACGAGACCATCGACCAGGACGACGTACAAGCCGTCTCCGACGAGCTCGGACTCGGTCGTCCGCGCGTCCTCTCGCTCGAGGGGCGTGAGCTCGCCGCCCAGCGGTGGTACGAAGGCAGCCACGGTCCCGAGGCCCCGATCGCAGCCTCCGCACCGGGTGACTGCGCCAGCTGCGGGTTCATGACCCGGCTCGCAGGGCCCCTCTCACAGCTGTTCGGGCTGTGCGCGAACGCCTACGCCAACGACGACGGCCGGGTCGTGTCCTACGACCACGGCTGTGGCGCCCACTCCGAGGCGCAGCTGCACAAGCGGAACCTGCCACAGCCGCTGCCCGAGCCGGTGCTCGACACGGTGAGCTGGGACGAGCTCGAGACCTTCTAGCTCCCGCCGCGCCTGTTGCGGCGGCGTCGACAATAGTCCCAGCCCAGGACACCCAGGCCGAACCCCGCCAGGCAGGTCCATAGCCACCACAGGCGGTCAGCCTCCTCCAGGCGAGCGTAGAACGGCAGCAGGAGGAGAAACGCAACGAGCCAGAGAACGGCGCCGACCGCCACGGTGCGGGTGCCGTTGACGTCCAGTGGCTCAACGTCGGCGATGATGTAGGTTCGCTTGCCGATCTCGATCTGGTCGCCCTCGGGCTGCTCGTGGTGATCCACGAGAACGAATCTAGACCACCTCGTGCCCGCTGGTCACAGCCTGCTTCCGGGCATGGCAGGATTTCCGCCCGTGGACAGGTTCTTCAAGATCTCCGAACGTGGCTCGACCGTCGGCCGTGAGCTCCGCGGCGGGGTGGTCACCTTCTTCACGATGGCCTACATCATCGTGCTGAACCCGCTGATCATCGGGACCGTCGAGGATGGGACCGGGGAGTATCTCGGTGGTGGCAGCTCACCGAACGTGCCATTGATCGCGATGGCCACCGCGCTCGTCGCCGGCCTCATGACGATCCTGATGGGCGTCGTCGCGAAGTACCCGCTCGCGCTGGCCACCGGTCTGGGGCTGAACGCGTTCGTGACCTACTCAATCGCCACCCGTTTCTCGTGGACCGAGGCGATGACGTTCGTGTTCCTCGAGGGCGTGATCATCCTGGTGCTGGTGCTCACCGGCTTCCGTGTCGCCGTCTTCCGAGCCGTGCCGACCCAGCTCAAGACCGCGATCAGTGTCGGCATCGGCCTGTTCATCGCCCTGATCGGCCTCGTCGATGCCGGTTTCGTCCGTCGTACCGGGGTCGGTCCGGTGCCGGTGGAGCTCGGGGTCGGCGGCGCACTCGCCGGCTGGCCGGTGCTGGTGTTCTGCCTCGGCCTGTTCCTGACCGTCACGTTGTACGTGCGCGGGGTCAAGGGCGCGATCCTGATCTCGATCCTGGTCACGACAGTTGTCGCGATCATCGTCGAGACCGTCGCGAACGTGGGACCGACCTTCGTCTCGCCGCAGGAGAGCAATCCCAAGGGCTGGAACCTCAACGTCCCGCAGATCCCGGGCGACATCGCGAACCTGCCGGGTGCCGGTGACCTGAGAGGGCTCTGGGAGCTGTCGATCTTCGACAACATCGGCGGACTGGGGGACGCCCTGGGGTCCTACGACCAGGTGGCGTTCGTCACGATCGCGCTGCTGATCTTCACGCTTCTGCTCGCCGACTTCTTCGACACCATGGGGACCATGACGGCGATCGGTGCCGAGGCCGGGCTGCTCGACCCGGCCGGGAACCCACCGAAGACCGAGGCGATCCTCATCGTCGACTCGGTGGCCGCGGCGGCGGGCGGAGCCGCATCGGTGTCCAGCAACACCTCGTACATCGAGTCCGCCTCGGGCGTCGGTGAAGGCGCCCGCACCGGTCTGGCCAGTGTCGTGACCGGGGTGCTGTTCCTGTTGGCGACGATCTTCACGCCACTGGTCGCGATCATTCCCAACGAGGCGGCGACGCCGGCCCTCGTGCTGGTCGGCTTCCTGATGATGCAGCAGGTGCGCCACATCGACTGGGACGACGCCGAGATCGCCATCCCCGCGTTCCTGACCATTGCCCTGATGCCGTTCACCTACAACATCACCGTGGGTATCGGCGCCGGTTTCGTCGCCTACGTCGTGATCAAGCTCGTGCGGGGGAAGACCGGCGAGATCCATGGCCTGATGTGGACCGTCGCGGCTCTGTTCATGGTGTATTTCGCGATCGACCCGATCCGCCAGCTCCTCGGCGGCTGACCCGGCACGGCTCAGCCGTGACGCGCGGACCGGGAATGCTTAGCAAGGCTAATGACTTATGCTAAAGACATGTCGCCGTCCATCGAACACATCGCTCGCACCGACGCCGGACTCGCAGCTGCGCTCCGGATCTCGGTAGCCCGGCTGACCCGAAGGCTTCGCAGCGAACGCGACCCGCAGAACGAGCTGAGCGTGGGTCAGCTGTCCGTGCTCGGCGCACTCTTCCGCAACGGTGAGTGCTCCATCGGTGACCTGGCCGCACTCGAACGCGTGCAGCCGCCGTCGATGACGCGCACCGTCAACTGCCTCGAGGAGGACGGGTACGTCGTACGACGACCGCACGAGACCGACCGCAGGCAGGTGATGGTCACCCTCGCCGACAAGGGTGGGACGACCCTGACCGCGGACCGTCGGCGGCGCGATGCCTGGCTCGCGCGACGGCTTCGCGAGCTCACCCCTGAAGAACGATCCGTGCTGCGTCAGGCTGCCCCCGTCATCGAAAGGTTGGCCCACTCATGACCACCCCGGCAGGACACTGCAGCTGTTCGCTTCGCTCCCGCCGCTGTGCCGTGACGAGGGACCCCGGTTGAGTCCGACGTTTCGCGCGCTCTCGGTCCGGAACTACCGGCTCTACGCGGCAGGTGCTGTCGTCTCGAACACGGGGACCTGGATGCAGCGCGTGGCGCAGGACTGGCTGGTCCTCCAGCTGACCGGGAACAGCGGCACCGCGCTGGGCATCACCACCGGTCTGCAGTTCCTGCCGATCCTGCTGCTCTCGCCGTACGCCGGCCTCATTGCCGACCGCTTTCCCAAGCGCCGTCTGCTCCAGGTCACCCAGCTGATGATCGCAGTGCCCGCGGCGGTCCTCGGTGTGCTTGCCGTGACCGGTGCCGCGCAGACCTGGCACGTCTACGTCCTGGCCACCATCTTCGGCATCGGCACCGCCTTCGACGGCCCCGCTCGACAGTCGTTCGTGAGCGAGATGGTGGGGCCGGACGACCTGACCAACGCGGTGGGCCTCAACTCCGCCTCGTTCAACGCCGCGCGCGTGGTCGGCCCGGCGGTTGCCGGCGTGATGATCGCGGCGCTCGGTGGAGGCGTGCAGGCCACAGGTGCGGTGATCCTCATCAACGCGGTCAGCTACGGTGCCGTCATCCTCTCGCTGCAGCGGATGCGGGAGAGTGAGCTCGACACGCCGGAGCCTGCCGGTCGCGAGAAGGGGATGATCCGCGACGGCGTCAGGTACGTCCGCAGCCGTCCGGACGTGATGCTGGTCCTCACGATCGTGTTCTTCGCAGGGACCTTCGGGCTGAACTTCCAGATGAGCTCGGCGTTGATGGCGACCGAGGTCTACGGCAAGGGCGCGAGTGAGTACGGTCTGCTGGGCACCACGATGGCGATCGGGTCTCTGTCGGGTGCCCTCCTCGCGGCTCGCCGCGGTCGCCCGCGCCACCGGCTGGTGATCCTTGCCGCAGTCGGGTTCGGGCTCTCGGAGATCGTGGCCGGCCTGCTTCCGTCGTACCTCATCTTCGCGGTCTGGACGCCCGTGCTCGGCCTGCTCGCGCTGACGATGATCACCGCGGCGAACGCGACAGTGCAGCTGAGTGTCTCTCCGGCGTTCCGTGGCCGGGTGATGGCGCTCTACATGATGATCTTCATGGGAGGTACGCCGATCGGCGCTCCCCTCGTCGGCTGGGTCGGGGAGACCTTCGGCGCCCCGTGGATGCTGATCGGCGGCGGTGGGATGACCATTCTCGGCACCTTGCTCGCGGTGCTGATCTTCAGCCGCTCGCAGGGTCTGATCACCCTGGAGAAACAACGCGAGGCCCGCAGCCGGCTCTCCGCTGCCGGGCGCAGCGTGCTGCACCGCGCGACGGCGCACTGACGAGCGGGGTAGTTACCTGGCACCGGGCCGCCTGAACAACAGCATCGAAGATAAACTGGCGCGATGAATCCGCGCTACCGACGCCTGGTGATCCCCGGCGCGCTTGTGGCGCTGATCCTCATCGTCGTCGCCTCCGCTGTGCTGCGGGGCTGAGGCTTGTCCGAGTCGTTGCTCCGCGCGCTCACCCGAATCCGCGGCCTGATCCTCGATGACGACGTCCTGGTGCGTGCGCTCGCTTCCGGTCGCCAGAGGGGACGGACGCTGCGCTGGCGTCGGGTGGAGGTGAGGTACGTCGACCTCAAGGCCGGCCGCCATCTCCAGATCACGACATACGACGACACCCAGGCCCACGCGTCGAACTATGCGTTGGGCGACGACGCGACGAACGCCGTCGACGACATGCTCGACGAGCCCTTCGGCAACTGGCATGTCGAGACGCTCACCGAGACCCACCAGCTGCGCGTCACCAAGAAGCTCGAGGCGATGGTGCACACCAGCCCGCGAGTCGGCATACCCCCTGCCCCTGACCACCGAGACCACGACCGGGCAAAGTCGCGGCTCCTCCCTGAGGACGACCCGGTTCTTGTCGCGGTCGGGATCTCCGACCGGGAGGGCCGGATCAAACCGAGCAGGCAGGCAAAGTACCGCCAGGTCGAGGAGTTCCTCCGCGCGCTGGCGTCCGCGGTCGACGATGCGCTGGCATCCGGCCGGTTGCGCACCCCCACCGGTGACGACCCGATGCGGGTGGTCGACCTCGGCTGCGGCAACGCCTACCTCACGTTCGCGGCGCACCGCTATCTGCGTGGGATCCGGGGACTGCCCGTGCAGGTGGTCGGGGTGGACGTCAAGGCGCAGTCGCTGGCGCACAACACCACCCTCGCCGCCGAGCTGGGGATCGCGGAGTCGATGGTGTTCATGCAGGGCGACATCACCTCGGCCGCCGTGCCGCAGAACCCTGATGTCGTGCTGGCGCTGCATGCCTGTGACACCGCGACCGACGACGCGCTGGCGCGTGCGGTCGCGTGGGGAGCCTCTCTGGTGCTGGCGGCTCCGTGCTGCCACCACGACGTCGCCGCGCAGCTGCGCAAGGCGTCGACCCCCGCGCCGTACTCCATGCTCACCCGGCACGGCATCCTGCGCGAGCGCTTCGCTGACACGTTGACTGACGCCATGCGGGCCGCTGTGCTCAGACTCCTCGGCTACCGCGTCGACGTGACGGAGTTCGTCGAGAGCAAGCACACGCCCCGGAACACGCTGCTTCGCGCAGTGCGCACGGACGCTCCCCCTTCCGGCGACCTGCGACGCGAGCTCGACGACCTGGTCCGGACCTGGGACGTGCACCCGAAGCTCGCGGAGCTGCTCGATGCCCAGCTGCACTAGGTGGTCTTGCGAGGGTTTCGTGGTTGCCGTCCTGGCAGGAATGGCACTCGGCGGTATGACGGACGCGGCCGCATCGGAGCTGGTCGAGCACCGAACGGTCTTCGCCTTCACCGACCGGGAGATCACCGAGTCCAGTGGACTGGTCGACGGGGGACCACTGCTGTTCACCGTCAACGACTCCGGTGACGGCCCGGTGGTCTACGCCGTGGACAAGGCCAGTGGCAACACCGTGGCGGTCACGACGTACTCCTCGGAGTCCGTCGCCGACGTGGAAGCCCTCGCGCCGGGACCGGGCGGTGTGCTCTGGGTGGGCGACATCGGCGACAACAACCGAAACCGGGACTCGATCGACGTCTACCAGGTGCGCGGTCTCGGTGCTGCCACCTCGGGCGACAAGCAGGTGGACGCTGCGAAGTTCGCCCTGGTGTACCCCGACTCTCCGCACGACGCGGAGACGCTGCTCGTGCACCCGGACACCGGCCGGCTCTACGTGGTGACAAAGGAGATCACCGGCGGATCTGTCTACGCGGCGCCGAGAACGCTCGATGAGGGATCGACCAACCGGCTCAGGCAGGTCGGGCAGGTCCCGGGTCTGGTCACCGACGGGTCTTTCCGGCCCGACGGCGAGCACGTGATGCTCCGCTCCTACGGCGGTGCCGCAGTGCTCAGCTTCCCGGGACTGCGCGAGGTCGGGAGCATGCAGCTTCCACCGCAGAGACAGGGCGAGGGGCTCGCGATCGGGAAGAGCGGCAAGATCTACCTCAGCACCGAAGGGGTCTACTCCAAGGTGCTGCAGATTCTGCTGCCCCCGGCGTTGTCGAGAGCGCTGGGGAGCCCGGCACCCGAGACCACGCTGCCGCCCTCGACCGAGCAGTCCCGGACGAGGGAGAGCCAGGACGCCGTCGGCTACTCCAGCGACGACTGGGGCGGTCTGTGGGTCGCCGCCGGGGTCCTGCTGGTGACCGTCGCGGGGTGGCTGTGGCTCACCTTCTTCCGACGACGTGGTCGACGCATTGGGTGAGCGCCTCGACGTCGGAGGGCTCGACCGCCGGGAACATCGCTACTCGGAGCTGGTTGCGGCCGAGCTTGCGGTAGGGCTCGACGTCGACGACTCCGTTGGCGCGCAACGCGGCGGCGACAGCGGCCGCGTCGATCGCATCGTCGAGGTCGACCGTGCCGACGACCAGTGAGCGGGAGTCGGGGTCACCGACGTACGGCGTGGTGTAGGGCGTCTTCTCCGCCCAGGCATACAGCCGGCTGGAGCTGTCCGTCGTACGCTGGACCGCCCATGCCAGGCCGCCGCGGTCGTTGACCCAGTCGGTCTGCTCGGCGAGCAGGAACAGCGTCGCCAGCGACGGGGTGTTGTAGGTCTGGTTCTTGCGCGAGTTGTCGATCGCGGTCGGCAGGTCGAAGAACGCCGGCACCCACCGGTTCGTTGCGGCGATCTGGTAGACCCGGGCCAGCGCGCGAGGCGACAGCAACGCGATCCAGAGGCCCCCGTCGGAGGCGAAGCACTTCTGCGGCGCGAAGTAGTAGACGTCGGACTGGCCCACGTCGACCGGGAGCCCACCCGCGCCGGAGGTCGCGTCGATCAGCACCAGCGCATCCGGGTCGGCACCGTCGACGCGCCGGACCGGTGCCATCACACCGGTCGAGGTCTCGTTGTGCGGCCAGGCGTAGGCGTCGATGCCCGGCTCGGCCCGCGGGACGGGTCGGGTGCCCGGGGCGGACCACACCACGCTCGGATCGGCCAGGAACGGTGCGGCCTGCGCGGCCCTCGCGAACTTCGAGGAGAACTCACCGAAGGACAGGTGTTGGCTGCGCTGCCGGATCAGCCCGAACGTGGCGATGTCCCAGAACGCCGTCGTGCCTCCGTTGCCGAGGACGACCTCATAGCCGTCGGGCAACGAGAACAAGGCGGCGATGCCCTCGCGGGCGCGGCCGACCAGTGCCCGCACCGGCGCCTGCCGGTGGGAGGTGCCGAGGAGCGAGCTGGCCCCGGTAGCGAGTGCCTGCACGGCGGCGTGGCGGATCTTGGAGGGCCCGGCACCGAAACGGCCGTCGGCGGGGAGGAGGTCGGTGGGGATGGTGATCACAGCGTCGGTCATGGGCGGGTCCTCGGGTCAGTCGAGCCAGGCGGGGTTCCAGCCGTCGACGTCCTGCGGCGCCCGACTGGCCGGACCGGCGTAGCGGGCCGACGGCCTGATCAGGCGACCGGTGCGCTTCTCCTCCAGGATGTGCGCACTCCACCCCGCCGTACGCGCGCAGGTGAACATCGACGTGAACATGTGCGGCGGCACCTCGGCGAAGTCGAGCACGATCGCCGCCCAGTACTCCACATTGGTCTCCAGCACCCGATCCGGGCGTCGTGCGCGCAGCTCCTCCAGCGCCGCCTTCTCCAACGCCTGCGCAACCTCGTAACGCGGAGCCGACAGCTCTCGCGCGGTGCGTCGCAGCACGCGGGCGCGCGGGTCCTCGGCCCGGTAGACGCGGTGGCCGAACCCCATCAGCCGCTGACCGCCGTCGAGCAGCTCCTTGACGTACGACGTGGCGTCCCCGCGCCGCTCGACCTCCTCGATCATGTGAAGCACCCGGGCGGGAGCTCCGCCATGCAGCGGACCGGACATCGCGCCCACCGCGGCCGACAGCGACGCGGCGACGTCGGCACCGGTGGAGGCGACCACCCGGGCGGTGAAGGTGGAGGCGTTCATCCCGTGCTCGGCTGCCGAGGTCCAGTACGCGTCCACTGCCTGCACGTGACCGGGGTCGGGCTCACCCCGCCACCGGGTCATGAAGCGCTCGGTGATCGTGGACGCCTTGTCCACCTCGCTCTGCGGAACCATCGGCAGCCCGACCCCGCGCGCGGCCTGGGCGACGTACGACAGCACCATGACCGCCGTGCGGGCCAAGTCGGCGCGCGCCTGGTCGACGTCGATGTCGAACAGCGGCCGCATCCCCCACGCCGGCGCGGTCATCGCGATGGCGCTCTGCACGTCGGCCCGGATGTCGCCCGAGTGCACGGGAATGGGGTAGGGCTCCGCCGGCGGCAGCCCGGGCTCGTAGGCGTCGTCGACCAGCAGCCCCCAGACGTTGCCGAACGGCACCCGGCCGACGATGTCCTCGATGTCGATGCCGCGGTAGCGCAGGGCCGAACCGGCCTTGTCCGGCTCGGCGATCTGGGTCTCGAACGCGATCACGCCCTCGAGCCCGTGCTGGACCTCTGACATGCGCTACTCCTTCGTCGGGGCTGTGTCGGCAGTCCGACCCTGCGGTTCCCCCAGCCACCCCAGTGTCGGATTGCCGACGGGTCATTCTGCCCTAAGGTCGAGCGGGTGGACGACGAGACACTGGCCTCCTGGCGGCAGGACTACACCGCCGACGGGCTGGTCGAGACCGACCTCGCCGCCGACCCGGTCGAGCAGTTCGGCACCTGGTTGCAGCAGGCGAGGGTCGCCGGCCTCTACGAACCCAACGCGATGGTCGTCTCGACCGTCGACGAGGGCGGTCAGCCGTCCAGTCGTGCCGTGCTCCTCAAGGGCCTGTCCGTGGACGGGTTCGTCTTCTACACCAACTACCGCTCGCGCAAGGCCGCCGAGCTGCGGCAGCAGGGGCGGTGTGCGCTGTTGTTCCTGTGGCACCCGCTGCAGCGGCAGGTGCGCGTCGAGGGCGCCGCCGCACCGGTGCCGGGCGCGGTCAGCGATGCGTATTTCGCCAGCCGCCCTCGGGGAGCCCAGCTCGGGGCGTGGGCGTCGGAGCAGTCGTCGGTCGTGGTGGGCCGGGACGCGCTGGAGCAGGAGTACGCCGAGGCAGCCGCGCGCTGGCCGGAGGCGTCCGGCGTACCTCGGCCCGACCACTGGGGCGGCTATCTGGTGCGGCCGGCGACCGTGGAGTTCTGGCAGGGGCGAGCGAACCGGTTGCACGACCGGCTGCGCTACCGCCGCGACGAAGCGGACTGGGTGGTCGAGCGCCTCGCCCCGTGATCCGGCCACTGCGGACATGCAGCGACCCGCGGGCGTGTCGCCTGGTGCCAACGAGGCCGGGGGACTCTCCGGCGCGCCCGCGGGTCGGGTGACTGCTGATGGATTTCGCCAGCCGCATCCAGCGGCGTGGCCGGTGACGCTGCTAGCGAGCAGCCACCTCACGAGTCCGCAAAGAATTCATCTGCCGAACCACCTCCTCTCTCGTGTACGCAGCAGCGTACGGGTGGCCCCACCCCGCGGACAAGCAGCTGCCGCCGCCCTTCGCGCCGAGGTTGCGCATCTGCACCGTCGCCGGCAGGCGCCGATTCGGCCAGAGGCGCCGATCAGGCGTCTCGGAACCAGGCGGCGGTGTCACCGGGTAGCCAGCCCGATGCCACCTGGTCGGCGGACCCGGAGGCGATCACCGGCTCGCCGTACTGCCCGACCCGGGCTCGTCGGCTGCCGCAGTTGATCACGCAGACCACCCCTGGCTCCCGGCGAAACGCCAGCACGCCCGGCGCCGTGTCGAGCAGCTCGATCCGCTGGCCGAGGCTGCTCACCACGTCTCGGCGCGCACGCAGCGCCTTGCGGTAGAAGGTCAACGTCGACTCGGGGTCGCGGTCCTGTGCGGCGACGCTGAGCCCGGCCCATTCCGGCGGCTGCGGCAGCCAGGTCGGTGCGCCGGCATCCGGGCCGAAGCCGTACGGCGGGGCGATGCCGGACCACGGGATCGGCACCCGGCAACCGTCGCGCCCGGCCCGCCCGCCGCGTAACCAGCCCGGGTCCTGGCGGGCCTCCTCCGGCACGTCCACCTGTGGCAGTCCGAGCTCCTCACCGGCATACACGTACGCCGACCCGGGCAACGCGAGCATGGTCAGCGTTGCGGCCCGAGCCCGGGAGAGCCCCCGCGCCCCACCGCCGTACCGGCTGACGTGCCGGTCGACGTCGTGGTTGCTCAGCACCCAGGTCGGGGGCGAGTCGACCGGGTCGACGGCGGCCAGCGTCTCGACGATCACCCGGCGGAACGCCGCCGCGGACCAGGGCGCCTCGAGCCAGTGGAAGTTGAAGGCCTGCTGCAGCTCGTCGGGGCGCACGTAGAGCGCCATCGCCTCCGGCGCGTCGACCCAGGCCTCGGCGACCGCCATCCGGTCACCGGCGTAGGAGTCGAGCACCTTGCGCCAGCGCCGGTAGACGTCGTGCACCTCCGGCTGGTCCCAGTGCGGGACCGGCTCGCCGCGGCGATAGTCCGGCAGGCCCTGCTGCTTGACCAGCGCGTGCGCGACGTCGATGCGGAAACCGTCGACGCCGCGGTCGAGCCAGAACCGCAGGATGTCCTCGAACTCGTCGCCGACCTCGGGGTTCTCCCAGTTCAGGTCGGGCTGTCCGACGTCGAAGAGGTGGAGATACCACTCGCCGTCCGGCACCTGTCTCCAGGCCGACCCTCCGAACACCGAACGCCAGGAGTTCGGCGGGTCGGCGCCGTCGCGGCCCCGACCCGGTCGAAAGACGTAGCGTGCCCGTTCGGGGCTGCCCGCCGCGGACCTGAGCGCATCCTGGAACCACGGATGCTCGCTGGAGGTGTGGTTGGGCACGATGTCGACGATCAGGGCGAGGCCGCTCGCGTGTGCAGCGGACAGCAGGGCGTCGAAGTCGTCGAGGTCGCCGTAGACGGGGTCGACGTCGCGGTAGTCGGCCACGTCGTAGCCGTGGTCGGCCTGCGGAGACGGGTAGAACGGTGTGAGCCACAGTGCATCGACACCGAGCCCGGCGAGGTAGGGCACCCGCGACGTGACGCCGGCGAGATCACCGATGCCGTCACCGTCGGCGTCGGCGAAGCTGCGCACGTAGACCTGGTAGAAGACGGCGTCCTGCCACCACCGGCGGTTCACTGGAAGGCGTGCGGGTCGACGGCGATCCAGGTGTGCTCGGCTCGCGCCACGACCCGACCGTCGGAGTCGTGCAACGTGGAGGCGGTGAAGGTCTTGCGTCCTTCGTGCCCGAGCAGGAGGCCCATGATGATGTGCCGCTCACCTACTTCGGCATGGGCGTCGATCGCGGCGGACATCGTGCCGAGCACCATCGGTCGGCCTTCGAGGTCGGCGGTCCAGCCGCCGGGGCAGTCCAGCGCCGCCCACACGAACTCGTCGCGCACCTTGGTGGCGTTCTCGCCTGCGAGTGAGCCGTCCGGCGTCCAGGTGCACGCGGTGCGGCCGCCGCCGACCCGACCGGGTCGCAACCTCAGCCCGTCACCCGGGCTGCGCTGCGGTCCGCAGCTGAAGCAGGCGGGGAAGGGATGGGAGGTGAGGCCGGCGTACGCCGTTTCCGCCTCGCACGCGTCGGCCACTGTGACCGACTCCACCGGCTCCCGCTCGAGCACCGCCGGAGCAGCGTCGGCGATCACCGCGCCGCCGAGGAGCACCCGGATCCCGACGTCGTCGGTCGCGCGCTCGACCAGCATCGCCACGTCGAGGGGTGGTGGTTGTCGTAGCCGGATCCGCGCCCCCGCACCGCTGGCATTCGGCCCGAGCAGGTGCCCAGCGAGCATGCCCGCGGTGTAGCCACCGTTGCCGGAGTCCGCCGGGCCGGCGAAGCGACGGGCGATCGCGATCGTCGGAGGATCAGCGCGTGAACCCACTGGCTGCCTTCACTGTCGCGGTTGTGCCGAGCCTGGCCGGTTCTGGCCGGTTCAGTGCCGTGTCTTCCCACTTCGGTTGCTGAACTTGGCGAACACCTCCTTTGCCTTGGCCCGGTTTTCCGGCTTGCTCGCCTCACGACGGACCACGTCGATCGCCTTCATCGCGATCCCGGCCTTGAACGCTCCCTTGAGCAGACCCATGGTGTCCTCCTTGTTCGGGGGTGTACCCAGATGCTGTCATCCGTGCCCATCACAACGCCGGTTGGCCCTGTTCCGGGAGGTGAGTACGACGATGAGCGGCCACATCGCCTGCGCTGCAGAGGCAACCCGCTCGATGCGGTCGACCCGGTCGCCCTGCGCCACCAGCTCAGCCAGGAACCAGCCGAGCAGGATCAGCAGCGCCACCCCGGCACCGGTGGACACCGGGGGGCGCAATCCCACCGGGACGTGGCGTCCATGCTGCCAACCCAGCAGCGGCCACGTCGCGAGCGCGGTGAGTGCCACAGTCGCGGCGATGACGTGGGGCAGCGAGCCGGTGGTGCCGGAAGGCAACGGGTTGAGTGCGACGAGGACGGTGGCCGCACCTCCGGTCGCGAGCACGGCGCGCCCGGCGAGGCGCGCCGGCCGCAGAGCCAGGGCGGTGGCTACATGGCAGCCTCCCACTCCCACCAGTGCCCAGGTCATCAGCCCAGGGTCTGCAGCGTCGCCTGCCGCCAGCGCGCTGATCGTCTCGGCCACGGGGTCGAACCCGCCGGGCTGCGCATTCGCCGCCACGGTCCACCCGCCGATCAGCAGCATCGGCGCTGCGGTCGACGACACGACTCCCCACCACGGCACTCGGGTCACGCTCCGAACGGTAGCGAGGCAGGGGTCACGAGGCACCGCTCACGGGAACGGGGTGGCACCGCTCAGGGGACCCGCGGCACCGCTCACGGGGAAGGGGTGGCACCGCTCACGGGGGACCCGCGGCACCGCTCGCGGGGAAGGGGTGGCCAGGCAGCGTGCCAGAATGGCCGACGTGAGCGACCTGATCGACACCACGGAGATGTATCTACGGACCATCTTCGAGCTCGAGGAAGAGGGCATCGTCCCGCTCCGCGCCCGGATCGCCGAGCGGCTGCACCAGTCCGGCCCGACAGTGAGCCAGACCGTGGCCCGGATGGAGCGCGACGCGCTGGTCACGGTCGAGGGCGACCGCCACCTCGAGCTCACCGACGAAGGTCGTCGCCTCGCCACCCGCGTCATGCGCAAGCACCGGCTGGCGGAGCGGCTGCTCACCGACGTGATCGGCCTGGACTGGGAGCTGGTCCATGCCGAGGCATGCCGCTGGGAGCACGTCATCTCCGAGCACGTGGAGCGGCGGCTGCTCGTGCTGCTCCATCACCCGACCGAGTCGCCCTACGGCAACCCCATCCCGGGTCTCGACGAGCTCGGAGAGATGGGGGAGGCCGAGTCGTTCTTGGCCGGTCTCGAGCCGCTCGACAAGGTCGTCCCCGCCGACGGCTCACAGCTGGCGGTGACGATTCGCCGCATCGGCGAGCCGATCCAGACCGACGAAGTGCTGATGAGCGCGATGCGGCGCGTAGGTGCCCGGCCCGACCAGGTGGTCACCGTGGCGCTCGGCGCCGAGGGCGTCTTGCTCGGCAGCGGTGGAGAGGTCGCCGAGATCGACCACACGGACGCCTCCCACGTCTTCGTACGCCGGACCTGATGCGCCGCCCGAGGGTGCGTGGCGGGACGGCATGACCGACTGGGAGACCTACATCGCGGGCTTCCACGCCCGTCATCCCGGCATCACTGAACAGGTGCTGACCCGCGCGTACGCCGGTGAGCTGACGCCGTACCGCTGGCTCGCCCGCGCCGTCACCGGCGCCCGCGTGCTCGACCTGGCCTGCGGCAACAGCGTGCTCGCCGCGACGTTGACCCAGCAGTCGGCCCAGCAGTCGGCCAAGCAGTCGCCCCCGCAGTCCCCGTCCTGGGTAGTCGGCATCGACCTGGCCCGAGCCGAGCTGCTGGACGGTCGCGCCCGGGGCCGGTCCGGACCGCTCGTCCAGGGCGACGTCACCGCGCTGCCGTTCGCCGACGCGCGGTTCGACGCGGTGTCCTGCTCGGCCGGGTTGATGGTCAGCGGGCACGTCGACACCGTTCTCGCCGAGGCCGCGCGGGTGCTACGCGTGGGTGGGGTCTTGGCCGCCACCGTCGCCTCGGCGCTGCCGCTGCGCCCCCAGGACATGCGCGTCCTGGTGTCGCTGACGGCCCGGCTGCGGGCGACACCACAGTTCCCGACCGGCCCCGAGCTCACCGGACTGACCGCCTCGCTGGAGACGGCCGGCTTCCGGGTGCTGGAGGACGCTCGCGAACGGTTCGGCTTCGTCGTACGCACCCTCGACGACGCCCGGCTGCTGCTGCGCTCGCTGTACCTTCCCGGCACCTCGGACCGGCGCCGCGAGAGTGCGGCGAGGTGGCTGGGTGAGCGCGCCGGTGGCACTGACGACGGTGTCGAGGTGCCGCTCCCGATTCGCCGCGTGGTCGCGCTCAGGATCTGGTCCTGACCGGTGCGCCGACTCGCCCCTCGGGTGGCCAACCCGTTCGCGCTGCTGCCGCGGGAGGTGGCGGTGTTGGCTGCCGTCGCGTTGGCGGTGGCGATCGGCTTCGGCGTCGTAGCCCCGGCGATCCCGGTCTTCGCCCGGCAGTTCGGCGTGGGCAAGACCGCCGCGGGGGCGGTCATCTCGGCGTTCGCACTGATGCGGTTCGTCTCCGCGCTGGCCGGTGGCCGTCTCGTCGACAGGTTCGGCGAACGCGTCATCCTGACCACCGGCATCCTCGTCGTCGCGGTCTCCACCGGGTTGGCGGGGCTGTCGCAGAGCTACGAGCAGCTGCTCGTGCTGCGCGCGGTCGGCGGCATCGGCAGCGCGATGTTCACGGTGTCGGCGGTCGCGCTGTTGTTCCGGGTGGTCGCCAGCGACTCGCGCGGCCGGGCTACCAGTCTGTTCCAGGGCGGCTTCCTGATCGGTGGCCTGCTCGGCCCGCTGGTCGGTGGCGCGTTGACCGAGGTGTCGTTGCGGCTGCCGTTCTTCGTGTACGCCGTGTCGCTGCTGGTCGCCGGCGGGATCGGTGCGGTGTTCCTCGCCCAGGCGCGGCTGCGTGAACCACCCGGCGACGGCGACCCGGCGAGCGTGGCGCACACCGGGATCGCGGAGGCGTTCCGGCATCCGGCCTACCGGGCAGCGCTGGTCGCCAACTTCGGCACCGGATGGGCTCTGTTCGGCGTGCGGATGAGCCTCATCCCGTTGTTCGTCACCGAGGCAGTCGGCGTCGGAGCGTTCTGGGTCGGTGTCGGCTTCCTGTGCTCCTCCGTCGCCCAGGCACTGACCCTGATCCCGGCCGGCCGGGTCGTGGACCAGCAGGGGCGGCGCCCGGCGTTGATCGCCGGTGGGTTGGTCGCCGGCACCGCGATGCTGCTGCTCGCGTTGACCACCGCGCTGGCGGTCTACGTCGCCGCGATGCTGCTGTTCGGCGTCGGCGCCGCATTCCTCGGCACGGCGCCGGCTGCCGTTGTCGGCGACGTCATGCACGGGCGCGGTGGTCGGGTGGTGGCGGTCTTCCAGATGGCGTCCGACCTGGGCGCGATCGTCGGCCCGTTGGTGGCCGGCGCGCTGGCCGACACGTTCTCCTTCGGCTGGGGGATGGGCGTGACCGCGGGGGTCCTGCTGGCCGGCGTCGCCGTGTCGGCCCGGATGCCCGAGACCCGTCGTACTGCGGTCTAGCGCTCGTCCGGACGCAGCGCCCGCAGCACGCAGAACTCGTTTCCCTCGGGGTCGGCGAGCACGACCCAGGTCTTGTCCGCACCCTGGCCCACGTCGGCCCGGGTGGCGCCCAGCCCGAGCAGCCGCGCCACTTCGGCGTCCTGGTCGTCAGGGCGAAGGTCCAGGTGTAGCCGGTTCTTGGCCTGCTTGCCCTCAGGTACGGCGAGGAAGATCAGGTCTGCGGCGACCCCGTCCTCGGGGCTCCCCTCGGCCGGCTCGATCACCCACTCGTCCTGCTCCGAGTAGGTGATCCGCCAGCCCAGTGCCTCGGCCCAGAACCGGGCGAGTACCTCGGGATCTCGGGCGTCGATCGCGACACACTGCATGCGTAGGCTCATGGCGGTCACTGTCGCAGCGACCCGAGGCGTTGTCACCGGGATATCGGCGGCGAGGCGATCGATCGGGACGAGCGCGCATCCGAAGCCGCCGCCGTCCGGATCGACCCGGAGCCGGTTGACGGGCATGCTCGGGGAGTGATCGTCGAACGCCTCGCGCGGATCAGCCGCCTGGACCTGTTCATGCTGGTGCTCGCCCTGTTCTCGGTATGCCTTCTGCTCTGGATATTTCTCGCCGACGTCGACCCGGAGACCCAAGTACGCGCCTTCCGGGTGGACGTGGCGATCTGCGTCGTGTTCGCGCTGGAGTTCGGCTGGCGTTGGCGACTGGCCGGCTGGCGACGGGACTTCATCGCCCGCAACTGGTACGAGGTCCTCGGAATGATCCCGGTCTCGCACCCGGCCCTGCGCAGCTTCCGGCTGCTGCGTGTGGTCCGTGTCGTCGTCGTGCTGGCGAGGCTGGGCAAGGGCGTGGACCGCGCGTTCGGGGAGCAGTACACGATCCGGTTGTTGGCCCGCTTCTCGGACACGATCGTCGAAGCGGTCAAGCGACCGATCACGGTCGCGGTGCTCGACGAGGTGGGGGACGTCCTGAAAGCCGGTCACTACACCAAGAATCTGGCAGAGGCCTTGGCGGAGAACCGGAGCGAGCTGCAGGAGATGGTGCTGGAGAAGCTGAGGCAGGACCCGCTGACCGGGCGGTTCCGGGTGCTGCCGTTCCACGACAGGCTGGTCGACCTGGTGAGCGAGACGACCATGCGGGTGATGTTCGAGGTGCTGGAGGATCCGCGCACCGACGAGCTGGTGGCCGACATCCTGCGCGAGAACGTCGAGCAGATCCGGCTGGCCGTACGCAACAAGGAGCTGCTCACCCCGCCGAGGTAGTCAGCGCGAGCGACGTCACGCACGCTGGGGAGGTGCAGCGCTGCTGGTACGTCGCCTACGGCTCGAACATGTGCCGCGACCGCTTCGACCGTTACCTGGAAGGTGGCCGCCCACCGGGTGGTCGACGCCACTACCGGGGGGCACGTGACCCACGGCCGCCGGCGGACGACCGGCCGTACTGGTTGCCGGGTGGCACCTACTTCGCCCGGGAGTCGCCGACCTGGACCGGCGGGATGGCCTTTCTCGACACCACCATGAACGGCCTCGCACCAGCCCGGGCCTATCTGCTCACCCTGGAGCAGTTCGCCGACGTGGTGGCGCAGGAGCTGCGTCGTGACGCCTGGACGGTGCCGGACCTGAGCGCCGTGACCGCTTCGACGATCCTCGAGGTGGGCCCCGGTCACTACGAGACCGTGGTGGGCTGTGCGCCGATCGAGGGTGTCCCCGCCTACACCTTCACCGCACCCGGCTCGGTCGACGGCGCGCCACTGGCCGCGCCGTCGGTGGCCTACCTGGCCACGGTGGTCCGGGGCCTGCGCGAGACCCACGGCTGGAGCGTCCGGGAGGGCGTCGAGCACCTGGTGGGCAGGCCGGGCGCGCGGGGCCGGTGGACGGTCGAGACGGCGCTGACCGCGCTGGAGGCGGGCCGGTAGCGGCTCAGTAGCGGGTCAGGTCGAGCAGCTGAGCGACCTCCCCGCCGGCCACCAGGGCGACCCGGCCGTCGCCCAGTGGCAGGCTCCGGATGGTGGCCACCGGCGCCTCCAGCTGCTTGTCGGCGACCTGGTGCAGCGAACCGTCCTCGCCGATCCGGGCCACGGCCAGGGACGTCCCGCCCCGACGCCAGCTGGTCACCGGCACCAGGGCCAGACGCTGCTCGGGCAGGTAGCTGAACATCCGCGAGTCGTCCTCGACCGGGCTGTAGGTGCTGTGGCCGACGGCGAGGGTGTCGAGCCGGCGCGGATCGGCCAGGTCACCCAGATCGAACGTCGAGAGCTGCGTCCCGGTCTGGAAACCCTCCCGCGTCGCATCCTGACCGACGCCGAGCAGCAGGTCGTCACCGAGCGGATGCAGGTAGGCGGAGAAGCCGGGGATCTTCAGCTCGCCGATGACGCGGGGGTTGCTCGGCTCGGACAGGTCGACGGTGTAGAGGGGGTCGGTCTGGCGGAACGTGACCAGCACGGCGACGTCGCCGAACCATCGCACCGACCGGATGTCCTCGCCCGGGCCCATCTCGCCGACGGAGCCGACCAGCTCGAGCGCGCCGTCCTGCTCCTGCAGCACACTGACGGCATTGTCGGTCGGCCGCCAGACCTCCCCGCGCGTGGTGGCGACCCGGAGTAGGCCGTCGTACTCGCTGAACGCCCAGCGGTCGTGCACGAGCCCCGCGACCTCACCAGAGGCGACGTAGGAGGTGTCGGTGCCGTCGATCGAGAACGCATGGATCTCGGTGTGTGGCAAGCGGGAACGCCCCGCGCGTGCCGCCGGGGAGCCCCACCAGCTCCATCCGTGGTCGACGGTGGCGACGTAGAGCCGGTCGGTCGAGGCGTACAGCAGGTCGCCCGCTGCCGTCACCGCAGTGGTGTCCGATTCTTGTGGTGCGGCGGGGTCAACGGTGAGTACGGCGAGGGTGCCGACGCCCGCTGGCCGCACGGGGTGTCGCACGTCCGCACAGTCGAGCAGCGGCTCGGTCGTGGTGTCGCCGCCTGCGGTCGTCACCCGGCGGCTCGGCAACCAGTCCGTGGCCGACGCCGAGGCCACGATGCGCCGGTTCTCCGCCCGGGCCTCGGGGCCGGAGCGGTTCCGGCTCGGGGTGACGAACGGCAGCCGCGGCTCGGTCGAGACCGCGATGCGTACGACGCCGTCGTGCTCGCGGGCAGCGATCATGCGGCCCTCGATGCGCTCGCTGCGCACGAGCTGCGGCGTGGACGGGTCTGACAGGTCCACGGTGATCACCGTGGTGTGCGGCGCTGGCGGCTGCCATTCCGGCGCGATCCGGCCGCTGAAGAGCATGTCGCCGCCCATCTGCCATGGGTGGTATCCGGTTCCCGATCCGATCAGCACGACGCGCTCGTCGACGAGCAGCAGCTCCTGCGGGTTCGAACGATCTGGCACGGCCCACCGGCTGATCGCGACAGGCTCGTCGCCGGTCACGTCGAGCACGACGAGCTCGCCGTGGTCGAGGAGCACGACCATCTCACCGTCGGTCTTGGCCAGGTCCGCCTCGTCCACGCCGCGCTCCTGGACGTTGGTGCCGGTGGCATCGTTGGGTACGGCGGTGTCGTCGAGGACCGGCGCATCCACCCTGCCAGCCACGACGCCAGACTCCATGCCGGCCAGGTAGACCGGCGGACCGCCGAGTCCCCAGGCGGTGACCTGCGGCAGAGCCTGTTCGACGTACCAGGAGCGCAGCTGCGCACAATCGGTGAACGGTGGCAGCTCGCTGGCTGCCGCGCTCGCTCCCGGACCAGCCGCGCCTGGCCCGAGCGCCGGTTGCATCAGCAACAGCGAGGCTGCCGCCACCGCGGCGACCAGAGCGCCTGCCGATGTCTTCGCCGACCTGGCCCGGTTTGTCGTCATCGTGTTCCACCACCCCTTCTGCTTGCCGATGGGACGCAGCGCTCGGGGCGCTGGTTCCCTCCGGGCGATGCGGATGAGGCCCGGGTGTGTCTCTCGGGTCCGATCGGGTATGCATCAGGTCATGTCCGACGACGCGCGCCTCCTCGCGGGCCGATACCGGCTGGAGTTCGTGCTGGGCCGCGGCGGGATGGGCAAGGTGTGGCGGGCGCAGGACGAGATCCTCGGCCGACCGGTGGCGGTGAAGGAGGTCATCTTCCCCCCCGGAGTCGCCGAGCACGATCGCAACGTCCTGTGTGACCGGACGCTGCGGGAAGCGCGGCTCACCGCCCAGCTGAACCACCCCGGCATCATCACGACGTACGACGTGGTGTCGGAGGAGGCACGCCCCTTCATCGTGATGGAGCTGCTGGAGGTCCCCAGCCTCGCCGACGAGATCGAGCGGCACTCTGGTCTGCCACCCCAGCGGGTGGCGGAGATCGGGTTGAAGCTGCTCGGCGCCCTCGAGACCGCGCACCGGGCGGGCATCGTGCACCGCGACGTCAAGCCCAGCAACGTGCTGCTGGCCGACGGCGAGCGGGTGGTGCTCACCGACTTCGGCATCGCGACCAGCGAGACCGACCCGTCACTGACGTCCACCGGCGTACTTATCGGTTCTCCCACCTACATGGCCCCCGAACGCCTGAGGGGCGAGGTGATCGGGACGCCAGCGGACCTGTGGTCGCTCGGTGCCACCTTGTATGCCGCACTGCAGGGCCAACCACCGTTTCGTGCCGACACGACCATGGGCACGATCACCGCGGTCCTCGCCGACGAGGTCGAACCGCCGCAGGTGCACGGGCCGTTGCGCGCCGCGCTCCTGGGCATGCTCGAGAAGGCACCGGCGCAGCGCCTGACCGTGCAGCAGTCGCGACCGCTGCTGCAGCAGGCGCTTGAGGACAGGACCACGGTGATGGCGGCCCCGGTGACCGATGCCGGCGCCGCGGACGTGCGCGGAGTGCCGCCGGTCCTCGACGGGGAACCGGCGTACGACGAGGACGCCGGCGCGGGCAGTTCCGGTCGCCGGACCGGGCTGATCGCAGTGGTGGTCGCACTCGCGCTTGCCGCGGTCCTCGCGGCGGCGGTGCTCGCCACCACGGTTCTCGACGGCGGAACCGACCAACCACAGGACGACCCCGAGGTCTTGCAGACCGATCCGGCGGGCACGCCGACCGACGACCCGACGGATGAGCCGACCGATGAGCCGACCGATGACGAGACCGAGGAGCCCGGTTCGGTTCCGGCAGGCTATGAGCTGCAGGAGGACCCGCTGGGCTTCCAGGTCGCCGTACCCGAAGGTTGGGAGCGGCAGCTGGACTCACCGACGCGGGTCGACTTCGTCTCTCCGGACGGCACCCAGTTCCTGCGGATCGACCAGCGAGCGCAGGCGCTGCCGGACGCGGAAGAGGCGTGGCTGGACCTGGAGCCGGCGGTGGAGGACAGCCTCCCGGGCTACGACCG
>JALZMX010000118.1 GCA_030857985.1 Actinomycetota bacterium
CCCTTGTCGAGCCTTCGTGAGGTCCGGGGCTGCATCGATGGTCGCGGGGCCCGCGTCTGCAGAGCCGAGGGCCGAACGCTTGACCGGACGCTGGCGTATCGAGCTACCGCGACGCCGTAAGACGATCCCTGGCTGGGACGTTCTCAGGACCTCGTCGTTGGCGCTCGGGCAGGTTCCCACATTCTCGCTTGACCCTGACGTAACGTCAGGCTTTATCGTCCCATTGGCCGGCGCATCCGTGCCGGCGCAGGACTACCTACGGCGGACGTGGCCGAGGCACCCGGCCCCCGGGCAGGCACCCTCGCCAGACCCCTCACAGGAGCAATGATGGACTTGAAGTACCGCGACAGGTCACGCTCGTCACGGGAAGCTCGTCCGGGATCGGACGGGCCACAGCGCTGCAACTGGCCGCCGAAGGCGCCACCGTCGCCGTCACCTACAAGGACGACCGAGCCGGCGGCGAGAGCCTCGCCGCCGACATTCGCGCATCTGGCGGCTCCGCCGCAGTCTCGCAGTACAACCTCGCCGACCCCGGCAGCCCCGAACGGTTGATTCGGCACGTCGTGGACACCCACGGTGGCCTGGACCTGCTCGTCGCGAACGCCGTCGTCTGGCCCCGCGGGGACCTCAGCGGCACAGCCCCGTGGCGCGACGCGCTTCGGGCGAACCTGGAAGGGACCCTCGCGACCGTACAAGCTGCGCTGCCGCACCTGCTCACTCGTCGGGGACGCCTCGTGCTGATCTCCTCCACCGTCGCCGTCGACGGAATGCCCGGCGCGACCACGTACGCAGCGACCAAAGCCGTGCTGCACGGCATCGTCGCCGCTCTGAGCGCCGAGCACGCCCCGGCGGGGGTCCTGGCCAACGCCGTGCTTCCCGGTCTCACTCTCACCGACCGCGCCCAACGGCTCATCCCCAAAGCGGTACGCGACGATGTCGCCTCGCGAACGCCCACCCGGCGTCTCGCCGACCCGCACGACATCGCCCAAGCCGTGGCGTTCCTCGGTTCCCACGCCAACCGGACATCACCGGCCAGCTGATCCGAGTCGACGGTGGGCTATGACAAGCCAGGGCCCCAAGCGTTCCGGACGCCAGAGCCCATGCCCGCTGTCGCCTCCCCTACCGTCGCAACGCCAAGGCTGAGACGGCGTGGCCGCCGCCCGCGCCGGCGTCGCAGGGGGGATCCGCTGCGAACGCCTACCAGCAACGCCCTATCCGTGAGCCGTCGCATACTGTCGCGCAGCTTGCTACGATTGGCGTCATGACGAAGACCATCGCCCAGCGCGAGCTGCGCAACGAGAACGCGAAAGTCATCGACGCCGTGACGGCTGGCGAAACCTTCGTCGTCACGCGCAATGGTGAACCGGTCGCGGAACTTCGGCCGCTCCGGGCTGGCCGCCGCACCTTCGTCTCTCGAGAAGAGATCGCGGCTCTGGCGACCGCCGGCGTGCGCATCGATCGGCATCAGTTTCGAGCCGACCTCGACCTAGTGATCGATCAGGGACTTTGACATGACGTCTGGGCTACTCGATACCTCGGTCGTTGTCGACTGGCACGACCCGGTCGTCGTCGGGGCGTTGCCGGACCAGATGGCGATCTCCTCAATCACCGTGGCCGAGCTGGCGGCGGGACCACACCTTGCCGCCACCACCGCCGAAGCAGCGAAGCGTCAGGCGCGACTGCAGGAAGTCGAGGCGAAGTTGGAGCCGCTCCGGTTCGACGGCGCGGCCGCGCGCAGCTACGGACTCGTGGTCGCCGCCGTTGTCCGCGAAGGACGGAAGCCGCGCAGCCGATTCGCGGACCTGTTGATCGCAGCTACGGCACACGCCAACGGTCTCGATCTCTACACCCGCAACGGTGATGACTTCTCAGGACTGGCAGACCTCGTCCACGTCATCGCCATCTGATCGACAGACAAGTCGGGCCGTAAGACAGCCGAACACTCGCTGGCGCCGAGACGGATCGTCGTGCCGCCTGTTCGGCCCGTTCACGACAAGGCGGGTCCGCACCACGATGTCGGACCCGGCCGCGGACCGGGCGCCGGACCTGGTCGACCGGCAGTTCCGCGTCCAAGCGCCGAACCACGACAGCATGCCGACTCGATGGTGGCGGCCAGGGGTACGGCGTCGCGACTGACGAATCCGAGCAGGGCGGACCCGGTGGTATGAAGCCAGGGCAAGCCGAGAAAGTACAGGCCCCGGACCGGACTGATGCCGCGGTGGTGGAGGGGGGCACCGTGCTGACCGAAGGCTTGGGGTATCTGGATCCAGGAGTGGTCGGTGCGGAATCCGGTCGCCCAGACCACTGCGGCGGTCTTCAGTGAGGTTGCGTCGTGGAACTTCACGCAGCAGCCATGTGCGTCGACCACCCGGCGATGGAGGGTGATGCCTGCGTCGGTGAGTTCGCGGAGTGGGATGGCGATGATCGTGCGGTCGTTCGCTTGCATCCGCCGACCAAGGGCACTGTGCGCGGGCACGTTGAGCAGACCGAGGATCTTCTGCCACCAGAAGATGTCGCGCCCTAGCGGTCGTTGCGGCACGCTGACGTTGTGTTCACCACGCGAGAGGTGAACCTGGCGGCCGCTTCGGGCCAGCTCCAGGGCGATCTGATAGCCGGAGTTCCCTCCGCCCACCACCAGTACGGTGCCGCCGGGGAGCTGACCTGGTCGGCGATATCGACTGCTGTGCAACTGCACCACGCGCGAAGCCAGCCCCGTGCTGGCCGTTGGGATAGCCGGGGTCTGAAAGGGACCGGTGGCCACGACCACCTGCCGTGCTCGCCAGGCGCCACGGGTGCTGTCGACCGCGAACCCGTCGCCGTCTTGTTGGAGCGAGGTCACGAGAGTGTCCAGATGTACGGGCAGCTCCAAGTGGTTGGCGTAGTTCTCGAGGTAGTCGGCGACGTCGTCCTTGCCGGGGTAAGACCACTGAGGTAGGGGCATCTGGAGCCCGGGCAGACGGGAGTAGCGGGCGGGGGTGAACAGGCGCAGCGAGTCCCAACGATCTCGCCACGTCTGCCCGAGTCGGTGATGGGCGTCAAGGAGGGCGAAGCTGCAGCTGGTGCGCGTGAGGACGTGTCCCATCGCCAAGCCGGCCTGGCCGGCACCGATGACGAGGACATCCGTGCGGTATGTCATGTGCGCGACAGCGCCTCCGCGAGTTGCCGCAAGGTCACAAGGAGGGTGCAGCGCTGCGACGAGCTGAACGAACCGAACAGCTCCTCGGCGAGCCGTTCGTGGTCCGTCCGCATCTGCTCGGTCAGCTGCACACCGGAGTTGAGCAGCCGAACGATGGTGGCACGGCGATCGCTGGGATGCGTTTGACGCGCCACGAGCCTTTGGTCTTCCATTCCGTCGACCAACCGAGTGACGTAGCGGGGGGTGACCTGTAACAGGCGGCTGAGCTGCTGTTGAGTCACCGGCCCGTGGTCGGCCAGCGCCCACAGCAACCGCGCCTGAGCCCGACTCAGCTCTCGTTCCTCGAGGCCTCGATTGGTGTGCTCGGCGACCGCCAGGGAGACAGCAAAGAGCTGGTCCAACAGTTCGTGATTAGAGGACACCGTGTACACAGTACACAGTACTTGTCCAGGCTGAACGATCCCTGCGGGCGCCCGCTCAGGCTCGGTTGCGGTGCTGTGCCCCGGCCTCCCGTGCACCTGTCCCGGAGGGGGATCCGCTACCGGGACAGGGAGACGCTGACTGCAGGATGCGCCTCTCCGGTTACTCCACTGCCGCGAATGCGCGTACGGGGAACGTCGCCAGACCGCGCACGGCGGGAGGA
>JALZMX010000129.1 GCA_030857985.1 Actinomycetota bacterium
GCCACCCGATGCGCTGCAGACGACCGGCGTGCCGCAGGCAAGGGACTCGACCAGCACCAGGCCGAAGGCCTCGTGGACACTGGGTAGCACCGTCAGCGTCGCCTCGCGGTAGCGAAGCGGGACGTCCCTGAGCTCGCCGGCGTCAAGAGCGTCGACGTGCGGCAGGACGGCCCGCCGGACACCCGCCTCGAGGCTGTCGAAAGCCGCCGACGGGTCCCCTCCGCCGGACAGCACGAGCCGGGTGTCTGGCTTCGCCTCGAGCACGGCGGGCAGCGCGGTCAGCAGCAACGACAGCCGCTTTCGTCCGTCCCCGGCGAAGGCGGGGAACAGCAGCCGGGCGGGGCCGGTGCGCGGCTCGAGTCGCGGCGGGAACTCCGCGGTGTGCACGCCGGGCGGCAGGACGATGGGACGCCGGCCGGTCAGCCGCTCCAGTCCGTCGGCCGCAGACCGGCTCAGGGCGGCAGGGACGCGTACGGCGGACATCGCTCGCTGTACGAGAAGTCGGCTCCACGTCCTGGCCGGGGGGTTGTCCGGGGACGGGTGGCCGAGGGCGCTCCAGACCGACGGCTGGAGCGTCATCGCCGCGGCCAGCCCGGCGGACGGCACCAGCGCGTGCACGACGTCGTAGCGCTCGCGCGCCAGATGCGGCAGGATGGACGCACCGAAGGTGTCGAGGGCGCTGACACCGTGCCGCGCCAGCCGAGCCGGCAGACGCAGCGGCACCCGGACGGTCCGCACGCCGTCCGCCTCGTGTCCGTGCTCGTCCTCGCCGGTGAGCAGGGTCACGTCGTGGCCCTGCCCGGCCAGCCAGCGGCCCAGGTCGTGGACGTAGCGCTCGCCGCCGCGCCGGACGGCGGGCCAGCTGTACGGGTGGGCTAGAGCGATGCGCAAGTCAGAGCGCCCGATCAGGGGGCGAAGGACGAGCCGCCGCCAGCCAACTCACCGCGGAACCACTCGATGGTGCGGGCCAGCCCTTCGTCGAGGCTGACGCGGGGCTCCCAGCCCAGCACCCGCCGGGCCTTCGACGCGTCGGCGAACATCCGCGGAATCTCGGTCGGACGCTCAGCCAAGGCGCCGAAGTCGGCTGATATCGGGTCGCCCAGCAGGGCAAGGATCCGCGTCGCCAAGTCGCGCATGGAGACCTCCTGCCCGCAGCCCAGGTTGAACAGTTCGCCGTCGATGCCGGGGGTCACGAGCAGCCGGACGAAACCGTCCGCGAGATCCTCGACATAATTGAACTCGCGGGTCTGCGCCCCCTTGGTCATCGACAGCGGCCGCTTCTGCAGACCGCGGGCAATGATCTCGGGGATGACGCGGTCGGGCGACTGCGCAGGGCCGTAGGCGTTGAACGGGCGCACGCGGACGATGGGCCAGCCGCGCGCCTCCGAGAACAGCTGGCAGTACTGCTCTGCCGCCTGCTTGGAGACCGAGTACGGCGAGATCGGGTGCACCGGGCCCTCCTCGTGGAAGGGCACATCGACGTCACCGTAGATCTCACTCGTACCGGTGTTGACGAAGCGCTCGTAGCTGCCTGGCGCGAGCGCTACGAGCAGGTTGACGGTGCCCTGCACGTTGGCCTGGATGCACTCGTCGATGCGTTGCCACGACTTCCCCACATGGGTGTAGGCCCCGAGGTGCAGCACGAACTCGGGGCGGACCGTGCCGGCCAACTGCTCAAGTGCGCCGCGGTCGGTGAGGCTGGCCTCGTGCAGGGTGATGCGGTCGCGCAGGTCGAGCAGCCGGGTCGGGTAGACCGACGACACGCTGCTCGTGAGTGCGTGCACCTCGGCCCGCTCGGCAACCAGGCGCCGGCTCAGGTGAGAACCGATGAACCCTGAAGCCCCGGTGACGAGGATGCGTCGTCCTGCAAGTGACCCGCCGGGGGTTTCCTGTTCAGCCACGGTGCTCCTCCATGGGTCGCGAGCCGATTCAGCTCGAGTACGTCCTTGTGCGTATCCATCGAACGCCAGAAACCGTCGTGCCGGTGAGCGTAGAGCCGGCCGGCGCTGCCTAACGCCGGCAGCATGTCGCGCTCGAGACTCGCTCCGGCACCTGCGACGGCGACGACCGCCTCGGGCTCGAAGACGAAGAACCCGGCGTTGACCGGGTGGTCGGGCAGCCGAGGCTTCTCGGTGAAGGCGCGCACTTGGCCCCGGTCGTCGATCAGCAGCGTGCCGTATGGCGAAGGCAGGGGGACGACGGTGACCGTTGCGCCTGCCCGAGAGCTGCGATGCAGGCGCAGCAGCGCAGCCAGGTCGACGTCCCCGACGCCGTCACCGTAGGTCAGGAAGAAGGTCCCGTTGTCCAGGTGCGGCAGGCACTGTACGAGGCGCTCGCCGGTGTCGGCCTGCTCCCCGGTGTCCACGACGGCCACGGTCCAGTGGGCGGGCAGCGTCGTGGCCCAGTCGGCGATGACGTCACCCTTGTACCCGGTCGCGAGGACGAAATCCGTGACCCCCTGGCCGGCGTAGATGTCCAGGACGTGGTGCAGGACGGGCCGCCCGCCGACCGACAGCATCGGCTTGGGGATCTCCGCGGTCGCGGGCCACGCTCGCGTCCCCTGTCCCCCGCACAAGACGACGGACTTCACAGCAGCACGGATCCCACCGGCGAACCATAGCGACTGCGATCAGAGCAGCGGGCGGCGTGCACGCACGCTGCCCGTCACCAGAGCGGCCAGCCCGACGAGGTCGCCGACGGCGATCTGGGTCGTGCGGACCGCGCGCGGACGTCCTGGGCGACCGGCGGCGGCGCGCCAGCACAGGCGCGCCCAAGGCAGCGCCGCCGTGGCCGGCGCGACCCGCCGGGTGGCGGCAGCAAGCAGCAGACCGAGCACACCGATGTCGACGCAGGCCGTGCGTCGGGACAGGAAGATGCCGAGCACGGCGTTTCGTCGCACGGCCGGGACGGCGCGAGCCAGCAGCGGGAAGCCGCCCAGCCGGTAGCGCTCCTGCAGGAAGCCGCGGTAGCTGCCGGGAAGCACGCGGTGCTCGACCGCGGCGTCGCTGCGAAAGACGACCCGACCGTGCCGGGCGAGCGCCGCTCCGAGCAGGACGTCCTCACCGAAGGCGCGGCCGGACAGCAGGCGGCGCGAGGGGAAACCACCGGCCCGGAAGAAGCCCTCCCGCCGGCAGCCGAGGTTGGCCGTCTCACACAGCCCGGTCACCGACTGCACGGTGAGCGAGCGCCCCCACGGCCCGGCCCAGCCGTCGGACTCCGGTTGCGTCCGGCCCTGCACGACAGCGACCGCGGGATCGGCGAGCCCGGCGGTCAGCGCTGACAGCCAGGTGGCCGAGGGCAGGCAGTCGTCGTCGGTGAAGGCGAGCAGCGGCGCACGGGTCCGCTCCAAGGCGGTGTTGCGTGGCACGGCCGGCCCGTCGTGGAAGGGGACCCGCAGGACGTGGGCGGGGACCTCGGTGCTGGCCACCCAGCTGGTCAGCAGCCCCCAGGTGCCGTCAGGGGAGCCGTTGTCGCAGATCACCACCTCGAACGAGCTGTGCTCCTGGGCGTCGAGGCACGCCAGCAGACCACTCAAATATTCGCTTCGGGCATGGGTGGAGACGACGACCGCGACCTCGGCGGGCCTGCTGAAGGTCCGGCTCGACGCCTGCTCGAGCGGTGCCACGGTGACCGGCGTGGGTAGCGCTGCGGCGTGCAGCTCCTCCAGGCTCTCGGCGAGCCGGTCGGCAGTGAGCCGCTCCGCGGTGGCCTGGCCACCGCGGGTGAGCCGGTCGCGCAGGGCCGGGTCGGTGGCGAGGCGGTTGACCGCCGCCGTGACGGCGACCGGGTCGTCCTTCGGCACGGCGAGGCAGTTGACGCCGTCGACGAGAAATTCCGCTGAACCGCCCTGCCGTGTCGCCACAACCGGCGTGCCCTGCGTCATGGCCTCGAGCGGGACCAGCCCGAACGGCTCGTCCCACCGACTCGGAAAGATGACGGCATCGGCGGCGGCATAGCGTTCGCGCAGCTGCGAGCGGGGGACGGCCGAGAACGTGACGCGCTCGCGCACCCCCAGCTGCTCCGCCAGCTGCTCGAGTTCGGCCAGGTGCTCCGGGTCGGCCACACCGAGCAGCTCGAGATGGACACCGGGCAGCAGGGGCAGGGCCCGCACCGCGGTGTCGAAACCCTTGCGCGGTTCGAGCCGGCCGACGCCGAGCAGCCGGCCGCCCCACTGCCTCGGCGGTTGGTCGATCACCGGGAAGTCGGCACCGTCGACCCCCAGCGGAATCACGACTGCGTCACCGAATCCCCAGCGCCCACGCGCCCGCACCGAGTCCCGCGTGAACGCGCTCACGAAGAACGCGCGGTGCCGGTCGAGGTCGGGCAACGAGGTCGGCAGGCCGGTCAACCGGTCGGCCAGCGCCCGAAACGCGGCCGGCCGCCGGCTCCAGCCGTCCAGCCATGCATCGGTGGCCGGCGCGTAGACCGGCCAGTCGTCGCACAGGTTGAGGACCATCGGGACTGCGGCCCGCTCGAGCGCCGTGAGCAGCGAGAGCGGCATGCCCCCCATGTGCCACACCGAGGCCACGT
>JALZMX010000130.1 GCA_030857985.1 Actinomycetota bacterium
TGCCAGGGGCCCTCAACCGTCGTGGCGCGATCAGACGACTGCCGGCACGAGGGTTGCGACAAGCTGGGCGGTTCGAGTAGTACGCCCTGCTGCACGGCAAACGGTCCCTCTGCAGCGCCCCGACCGCCCCGTGGTCGCCAGTGGCGGCGTCTCCTCGCTCGACGACCTGCGGGCGCTCGCGGTGCTCGTACCGGACGGGGTGGAGGGCGCGATCGTCGGGAAGGCTCTGTACGCCGACGAGCGTGGAGGGCAGGGCGTACGAGCAGACCGCGCGGGCGCTGATCGACCCGCGCATGCTGATCGAGGTCGAGGCGGTTGCCTGGAGCGGCGTGCCGCCTGAGCACAGCGCCTTCGGCTAACCTGCCTTCGGCTAACCTGCCTTCGGCTAACCTGCTCCTCGGCAGGCGCGGAATCACCGCACGCGTCTCGCGGAGGCGTCTCGGCCTCTCGGGTGCGCGGCCGGTGTGCCAGACGGGACCTCTCGGACAGGAGCGGAGAATCGACCTCGGCGACCGGTTCCGGCCGGCACTGCCCGCGCCGCGCGGCCCGTCCCGCCAACCTCCCCGGCCGATGCGCTCACCCCGGCTCGCCCGCTGATGGCGGTCTCTGTCCAGCCGCAGGACCAGAGCGTGCCGGAGGGGAAGCCCCGCGAGGTGGTCGAGGGCGCCGACCGGGTCGCCGAGCCTCCGGTAGGCAAGGTGTGGCCGGCGGCCCTGCTCTCCATGACCCTCGTGGCGGCATTGCTGACCTTGCTGTTCGTCCGCAACCACCGCTACTTCTACATCGACGACCGCATCTCCGAGACGGTGCCCAAGCTGGTGGACATCGGCCGGCTGCTGTCCTCGGGGGAGCCGCCGTGGCTCACGACCAGCATCGTCAACGGCAGCGGCTACGCCGCGGAGTACCTCAACGGGGTCTACAACCCGCTCAACCTCGCGCTGTCGGTGATGCTGGCGAACCAGCAGGATGTCGCCTTCGGTTTCTACCTCTACGTCCTCGCGCACTGCCTGCTCGCCACCGCGGCGGCGGCCTGGCTGGGGCGGACGCTCGGGCTCGGGACGTCGTGGAGCGTCGCCGTCGCGGTGTCGGTGGGTTTCAACCCCTACACGATCGTGTGGGACGCCACTGCGTGGAGCCAGGGGCTGATCGCCTACGCGTGGGTCGTGCTCGCCGTGGCGGCGCTCGTTGCCTTCCACCTGCGGCCCCGGCACCGGTACGGCTGGACGATCCTGTTCGCGATCTACGGCTGCCTGACCAGCGGGTGGCCGCTCGCGATCGTCGTCCTCGGCTTCTTCGTGGCTGCGCTGCTGCTCGCCCGGCTGGCGGGACGCAGCCCGCTGCGAGGAACGCTCTGGCTGGCAGCCTGGGCTGGGGGCGGGCTGCTCTGCTCGCTGATCGCGATCTACCCGCTGATCAGCAACTTCGAGGTCGCCGACCGCACGTCCGCCATCTCCAACGTCACCAACTTCAACGTCGGGACCTTCGAGGGGTTGCTGCAGTTCGCCAACCCCGGCTACTACGGCTTCTTCTTCAACTTCAACGGCAACGTCCTGCAGCGCCTTCCGCACTTCTACGCCGCGTGGTTCGTGCTGCCGGTGCTGGTGCTCGTCCGGCGGAGCCGGCTGCGACCGGCGTTGCAGACGCTGCTCTGGGCGGTCCTGGCCACCGTGGTGCTCGCCGGGCTGTCCACGTTGGGGCCGGAGCGGCTGCTCGTGCTGCGGTTCCCCACCCGTTCGCTGCAGTACTTCCACCTGTTCCTGTTGGTGCTCACCGGCCTGCTCGTCGCCCACGGGCGCTTCGAGTTCTCGCGACGCCGGCTGGCCGTCCTGCTCGGCCTCGTCGGGCTGCTGGCTGTCAACGCGCTGCAGGCCGACCCGGACGGGCCGGGCCGCATCCTGCGCTGGGGCCTGGTACTCGGGCTGCTGTCGGCCCTGGTGTGGCAGTGGGGGAGGCCGAGGGCCGGCCTGGACGGCAGCCGCATCCGCTCCAGCGCCGTCGTGAACGTCGCCGTCGTGCTCGGGACCTTCGGGGTCCTGGCCGGCCTCGCGTTCATCCACCAGTCGGGCCGCGGTCTGGACTGGGGTTTTCCGCACGACGTCCGGGCGGTCGAGCCGCTGAGCACCAAGGACTACACCCTGTTCTACGGCAACTACCTGCCGCTGGGCACGGGCCTGGAGGGCTACCGCGAGTACCAACCCACGACGATGGGGCTGACCGTGGGGAGCCGGCAGGTCAACGGCTACTCCTCACTGGGCAACCGGCTGTTCCGCCGCTGGTTCCCGGTCGACGACCAGGGCAACTTCGACGAGCTCGGCGAGGCGGCGAGCTTCACCGAGGTGGACCTGGTGAGCGGCCTGCAGATGCTGGAGCTGATGCGGGTCGACCAGGTCATCCCCCGGACCGGCCCGATGGAGGAGGATCTGCGCCGTGTGATCGGGGACCAGTGGCGCAAGGAACGCAGCGGGCAGTTCGCCGCCGTTTACCGGCACGAGCCCTATCCGCTGCCCGGGCTGGTCTCCTGGACCTCTCCCGGCGTCCAGGTCGCAGAGACGCCGGGCTGCCCGCAGGTTGCCAGCCGCGAGTGCGTCAGCGTCACCAGCAGCCCGCAGACGGAGGGAACGGTCGTCTTCGCCCGGCTGGTGCTCCCCGGCTACCGCGCGACGCTGAACGGCGAACCCGTTCCCGTACGCCGCTACAGCGAGATGTTCGTGTCCGTGACCCTCCCGCCGGGTGCGACCGGGAGCCTGGTCCTGTCCTACCGGCCACCCGGCACGCTCGTGCTCGGCGGCCTCGCCGTGACGGTACTCGTCGTGCTCGCGGGGATGTCACTGTACGTTCCGGCCGGAGCTCCCCGGCGCAGCAGGGACCCTTCCCGGCCGCCGAGCGGGGAGCGGGAAGCCGCGGTCAGGGTCCCATCGGAGCGTTGACCATGAGGTGGACGGCGCACTCCATCGGCGTGCGCCGGATCTGGTCCGGCCCCCGTGGTGGAGGGGCGAAGCGGAGCACCGGCGGCTGCAGACGCGTCTCGGGACGTTCGGCGTAGCTGGCGGGCACGCGCCGCCCGGAGACGTCTCCCACGAGCGACAGGATCGAGGAGACCGTACGCGTGGTGCCGTCCCGCACGAGCGACTGGGACCAGCCCGGCGGGGTGGTCTCCAGCAGACGCAGGGCCACGGCTGCGGCGTCGACGTTGTACACGTAGTCGCGGCGGGTGTCCTGGCTGACGAACACGACCATGGGCTGGCGCAGCCGGGTTGCGCGTACCGCGGTGGCGACCAGTCCACGGGCCGTGAGGCGCCCCTTTGCCAGGCCGTACAGGTTGCTCATCCGGAAGACCACGACGCGGCAGCCGGAGGCGTCGACGAGCCGGCGCAGCACGTGCTCCTGAGCCAGCTTCTCCCTTCCGTAGGCAGAGACCGGCTGCGGGACCGAGCTCTCCTGCACAAGGGCATTGCCCGCTCCGCCGAACAGCGCTCCCGCCGAGGAGGCGAACAGCACCGTGAGCGCGTGCCGACGATCTGCCGGCAGCGCCGTGACCGCCTCGCACAGGGCCTGCACACCGGCCGACTCTGCTGTGAGCAGCTCCGGTGACGCCCCGATCGAACCGACCCCTGCGGCCCACACGAGAGTGACCGGCCCGGCACCCGCGACCAGCGCGGCGATACGGGTGCGCAGCTCGGTGACGACGGCGAGCGGGTCGCCCCAGTCCGGGGACAGGCGGGTGACGTCCGCACCGGTGCGGCTGAAGACCTCACGGAACCCGGAGCCGAGCACCCCGCCCCCACCGAGCAGGACGTACCTCACGAGACCGGCGCCGACGTCCCTTGCAGGGCCGCCTGCAGCGTCCAGAGCACCCTCGCCTGCGCGTGTTCGGTTTTGACGTACAGCGGCTTGCCGATCGTGTTGCGCACGGCGAAACCGACGTACTCCGCCAACGTCGCCAAAGCGATGAACACCCCGCCTGCCAGGATGAGCTGCGTGATCATCACCGAGGTCCAGCCGGGGGCGGGGAACTCGCCGCTGAGCCGGCGCTGGGCGACGACGACGGCGACGAGGAGCCCGAGCAGGGTGACGATCACCCCACCGACCGCGATCAGCCGCAGCGGCCGGGTGCCGGTGGACAGCACCATTCGCCAGAAGTGGCTGAGCAGCTTGCGCGGGCTGTAGCTCGACGCCGTGGACTCGGCCCGCATGAGCATCGGGGAGAACGCGGCGTCCCCGCACGACCACTGCATCGCGACGTCGAGGTAGACGTTGTCACCGATGTAGGCGCAGGCCGAGCGGGCGATCGACCCCTCGATCAGCCGGAAGCTGTGGAAGTCACCCTTGCTGTTGGACAGCACCCGGAACAGGCGCTTGGTCGCCCGGGAGGCGGCGTTGCGCGCCGCGCCGTGGGGCGGTGCGTTCGTCGGCCGCGCGTAGACGAGCGGCACGTCGCTGCGCGCGGCGACCAGCAGCATCTCCGGGATCTCCCGGGGGTCGTGCTGACCGTCCTCGTCCATGGTGACGACCCAGTCGCCGTTGGTGGAGACGATGCCCGCGACGGTCGCCGGGTGCTGGCCGAAGTTGCGGGCGAGCCAGACCGTGCGTACGCGGGAGTCGACCTCCTCCAGAGCACTGACCGCAGCCCGCTCGGCGACGGGGAGTGAAGGGTTGTCCACAACGAGGATGATCTCGTCCAGGTGCAGGTCGACCTGGGGCGCCAGCGCGAAGGCGGCGGCCGTCGAGATCAACTCGCGCACCGTCTCCTGCAACCCGGCGCCGGCTCGGTACACAGGGACGACGACGCTCAACGTCTGCGTCAGCACGAGGAGCCTCCGGGGAAGTACGGCACGGACGTCAAGGTAATGGGGCCGAGTCCTGTGCCGGTGATTCTCGGGCGGCATGTCGTGCCCGGCTCCGCGGACAGCCTAGCCGCAGAGAATGGTCCGGACCGCCCGGCGGCATGGGGGATGCAGTGCATGCTCACCCTGCGCGGCGGTAGATCCGCCACTGCGTCGTCACCTCGACCGGGCGGTAGAGTGCGCTGTCGGCGAAGGGGTCGCTCGTCCACGCCCCGTCGCTGGGCACGACCACGGCGACGTCGCAGCCGTACCGGGTCGACATGTGCGTCAGGTCATCGGGTGCGGGCCGGCCGGCGAAGACGCGGTTGTAGATCTGGGCCACCTCCCAGGCCTGGTCGTCCACGAGCGGGGAGAACACCAGGACCATCTCCCACACGGCGTAACAGGAACGCCGGTCCGACAGGAGCGCCCAGGTGATGTTGGT
>JALZMX010000132.1 GCA_030857985.1 Actinomycetota bacterium
GCCATCACCGCGACCGACGGCGGGTCGCTCTCGAAGCTGATCGCGGTGTCGGTGACGTACGGGGCGTAGATCGCCGCGCACGCCGCGGCGTCATGGGCGGTGGCATCGCGCACCTGGCCGGTCAGGACGCCGGCACCCCGTCGGCCGCGGCCAGCAGGGCGGCGAGGTCGAGCTTGCGCATCCCGAGCATCGCCTGCATTGCCCGCTGAGCCCGCTGCGGGTCCGGATCGGCAAACAGCTCTTCCATCCCGCTCGGGACGACTTGCCAGGACAGGCCGTACCTGTCCTTGAGCCAGCCGCACTGGCTCTCCTGCCCGCCGTCGAGCAGCCGGTCCCAGTAGCGGTCGAGCTCGTCCTGCAGTCTCGCAGGTGATCTGGAAGGAGACCGCCTCGGTGAAGGGGAACTGCGGGCCGCCGTTGATGCCGACGAACCGCTGGCCATCGTCGAGCTCGGGCCGGGCCAGCTCTACGTCGTGCCCCGTGGCGTGCAGCACCAGCCGGTCTCGAGCGGCGGCGCGCAGGTGGTCCTCATCGAGCCGAGCCCGACGGTGAACACCGGCGACACGCCCAGCGAGCTCACGGCGCCGCGACGGGTCGGCTGAGCCGAGGTGGTCGCTCCCCGGGACGCTGGGTCCAAGGCCGGTGGGGAGCGAACGCCGCGGGTTGCCGCGGATCCCGCTCCCCGCGGCCTGAGCCGGCCCCGCGGTGGGGAGCGAAGGTGCTCGTCTAGGTGCTTGTCCGGCCGCCCCACCCTTGACCGATGAGTTCCGGGTGGACTGCCAGTCGTACCGGTCGAGAGGGAGGTGACGCCATGGCAGGCGTACGGGTGCTGGTCGGGACCAAGAAGGGCGCGTTCATCCTCACGAGCGACGAGGGCAGGCGCGCGTGGACCGTCGACGGGCCGCATTTCGGCGGCTGGGAGCTCTACCACCTGAAGGGCTCGCCGGCCGATCCGGATCGGATCTGGGCGAGCCAGTCCGGCGGCTGGTTCGGGCAGCTGGTGCAGCGCTCCGACGACGGCGGCCGCAGCTGGAACCCGGTCGGCAAGGACTTCACCTACGACGGGACGCCCGGGACACACCAGAGCTTCGACGGCACGCCGAAGCCGTGGGAGTTCACCCGGGTATGGCACCTGGAGCCCTCACTGACCGACCCGGACACGGTGTACGCCGGCGTCGAGGACGCGGCGCTGTTTCGGTCCACCGACGGCGGCCGGTCGTGGGTCGAGCTCTCCGGCCTGCGCAAGCACGGCAGCGGCCCGAGCTGGCAGCCCGGCGCGGGCGGCATGTGCCTGCACACGATCCTGCTGCACCCGACCGACGAGCAGCGGATGTTCACCGCGATCAGCGCGGCCGGGGCCTTCCGCAGCGACGACGGCGGCGCGAGCTGGCTGGCCATCAACCAGGGCCTGAAATCCGAGGGGATCCCGGACCCCACGGCCGAGGTCGGGCACTGCGTGCACAACCTCGCCATGCACCCTTCCCGGCCGGACACGCTGTTCATGCAGAAGCACTGGGACGTCATGCGCAGCGACGATGCCGGCGACTCGTGGCGCGAGATCAGCGGCGACCTGCCGACCGACTTCGGCTTCCCCATCGAGGTGCACGCGCACGAGCCGGAGACGGTCTACGTCGTGCCGATCACCAGCGACTACCTGCACGTGCCGCCGGACGGCAGGCTGCGGGTCTACCGCAGTCGCACCGGCGGTGGGGAGTGGGAGCCGCTGACCAAGGGCCTGCCACAGGAGCACTGCTACATCAATGTCCTGCGCGACGCGATGGCGGTCGACCGGCTCGACGAGTGCGGGATCTACTTCGGCACCACGGGCGGTCAGGTCTACTGCTCTCCAGACGGCGGTGACAGCTGGCAGGCAGTCGTACGAGATCTGCCGGCCGTCCTGTCGGTGGAGGTGCAGACGCTGCCATGACGCGCGTCGTCCTGCCCTACCACCTGCGGACGCTTGCCAAGGTCGGCCGCGAGGTGCAGGTCGACGGCGCCACCACCGGCCAGGTGCTCGCCGCGCTCGAGGCCGCACACCCGGTGCTGGTCAGCACGATGCGCGACCCGGCCACCGGTTCGCGACGGCCGTTCGTGCGGTTCTTCGCCTGCCAGGAGGACCTGTCGCACGGCTCGTACGACGATCCGCTGCCGGAGGCGGTCCTGCGCGGCGACGAGCCGTTCCTGGTGGTGGGGGCGATGGCCGGCGGCTGAGCCCGGCGTTGTCCCCACGGCGCTGGCGCACGGGCGCGTGGTTCACTCCTGCTCAACGTCCCGCGGCACTCCGCGAGGTCCGCACACAGTGGAGGGCACCCATGAACACGAGGACCATCGCCATCGTGGCACTGGTGATCGCAGCGTTGCTTCTACTCTTTCTCGTGATCTTGCCTCGCATCTAGAGCCGTGTGCGTACGGCGGGAGCGGTGCGCACGGCGACGGGGCGGCGCCCCGCCTCACCTCCCGCCGAACGAGGACGTCCCGGACGTTCCGCGCGATCTGCACGCCTCGCGAGCCGTGACCACGACAGTGCGTACGACGTCCAGGAGTTAGTCCTGTTCGCGAAGCCGGTACCGCAGCCGGTTGGTCCCGGCGGGCTCGACGAGCCGGAAGCGGGTTCCGCGTGCAGAATGGTCGGTATGCCCGGTACAGACCACGAATCCGCCTGTCCGCTCCACCCAGGACACGCGTTGCGGCATGCTGTCGACGCGACGGCCCGCCTGATCGCCGGCCAGGACGCCGACCGCCTGCCCAGTGCGTCGTTGCTCAACGCGCT
>JALZMX010000133.1 GCA_030857985.1 Actinomycetota bacterium
CGGCCTCGTCTCGCCATGAACCTCGCCAGCGCCTTGGTGGCGGGCGCGGCCGGCGGGGCAGCAGGAACAACCGCGCTCAACGCCGTCACCTACCTGGACATGGCAGTCCGCGGTCGAAGCACCAGTAGTGCGCCCGAGGACAGCATCGAAGCGCTGGTGTCGAGGACCGGACTTCGCATCCCCGGTGAGGAGGACACCCGGAAGAACCGGGTCGCCGGGCTCGGCCCGCTCAACGGCATCTTCGTCGGTGTCGGGATCGGAGCCGTGCTCGGCCTCGCCCGCACCGCTGGCTGGAGGCCCCACGTCCTCACTGCTGGACTGGTCACCAGACTCGGCGCCATGGCTGCCACGGACAGCTCGATGGCGGCGCTCGGAGTGAGCGACCCACGCACCTGGACGCTCATGGACTGGCTCAGCGATGTGGTGCCGCACCTGGCCTACGGCTTGGCCACGGCGGCGGTTGCTCAGGCTCTCGACCCGGACTGAGCCTCCGCTGAGACCCGACAAGGCCGTCCTGGTTGACCGGACCGGCATGCCGACAAGGCCTGCCACATCAAGCATGGGAGACAGACATGAACGCGCGTACATACGCCAAGGTCGTCGGCGTCGTCGTCATTCTCATCGGCATCGGTGGTCTGGTGCTGGGGGAGAAGTCGCTTCTGGGCGTGCTGAACATCGACATCGCCGAGGACATCGTGCACCTCCTCTCAGGCGGGCTGATGGCTGCGGTGGGGTTCCGTGGTTCGGACAGCGCCGCCCGCACGGTGGTCGGTGGGGTGGGCGTCGTCTATCTGCTGGTCGGTGTGCTCGGTTTCTTCGTGCCTGACATGTTCGGGCTGCTGCCGCACGAGTACGAAACCGTGCTGGACAACCTCATCCACCTGACGCTCGGCGTGCTCGGCATCGGCGTCGGCTTCTTCCTCAGCGACCGCTCCGGAAGCCGCGTGGCGCGCTAGCCAGCACGCCGGCCGCCGGGGCCAGATCACGCTCTGGCACCCCGTCAAGAAGAGGCTGCGGACGCAATACCGGAGGAAGCCTGTAGCGAACCGGACCTGGCTCGTTGATCCAGATCTCCTCGACCGACGGGTCGTCGAGGAAGCGTTGCAGCGGTCCGAAACCGGCGACCCGGGCCAGCAGCTCGTCGAGGACCCCCGCCTGGTCTTCCAGCGGAGACACCGCCCCGCTGAGGCTGTGCCGGTCCTAGTCGAGGACGGCCTGTTCCACTGGAGAACCGCCGCCTGCGGGTCGCCGAGGTCAAGCGCTTGTTCACTTTCCCGGACTCGTTTGAGCTGGTCGGGACGCGCCACCGCGTCCAGGCACAGAGCTGACCACCACGATCCTCACCGCGACCCAGGTGTCCGACTTGGTCGAGAGGCTGCTCAAGACCAGTGGCCGGCGGATCGACTTGAGCACGCCCTTGGTGTAGTTCACTCAAGCACACGTCTCGGTAGCGTTGACGCAGGTCACGGCCTCTGCGACGCTTCTGCTTGCTGTAGCGCAGATGAGAGCCCGTCCTGGATCCGGTGAAGCAGAGCGACGTACCGGACACGAGGGACTGCCGCATCGACGGACGAGAGGCTTCCTGCGCCGACCCGAGAGGGGAGCAGCAATGAACGACGAGCAGATGTGGAGCGGCAGCGAGGTCGCGCTTGTGTTAAGGCTCGTATTGCCCCGATATCGGTACTGGCAGCCACCCTTCACAGTCACCGCCGCCGGCTGGTCCGCCTGGTGGTGCGCCGCCGGGGCCCAAGAAGTCGCACACGCTGCGGAACGTGCTTCTAGTCATACTTGGCCTGATCATTCTTGGATTCGTCGGGTGTTCAGTCTTGGTGGGCACGGCGGTCAACGAGGTCGACAAGAGCATCAAGGCCTCGGAGGCAGAGGATGCGGAGCCGGGAGGTCCTGACAATCCGCTCGAGATCAAGGTCGGGGAGGCCTTCGAGGTCTCAGACTTCAAGTACGCCGCCGGCTGGAGCGTCGGGAGCGACGGCCTTGGCGACCTTGCCATCAAGAATTTGAAGGTCGAGAACAACCGCGACGACAAGGACTCGGCCCTCGTGGAGATCAAGTTTGTGAAGGGCGACGAAGTGCTTGCCCTGGCTGACTGCACCACGAGTCCGATCACGCCTGGGCAGACGGTCACGGTTGACTGCTTGAGCACAGACAAGCTGCCGAAGCAGTACGACAAGATCACGATCAACGACAGCTTCTGACACCGAGCGCCCTCCCGGCATGGGTAACCATTCGGGGAGGGCGCTTCGGCGTTATCCTCCCACGATGCGCGAGGGGGGAGGAGAGATAAGGGGTTGCGAAAGTTCCGCCCGGGGCCAAGTCAATCCCGTCTTAAGGGTTGACGGGCGAGGCGTGGCGACCCGAGTCGACCAATGCCCTACCCCGAGAAGAAGATTCGCTGTGCGCAGTAGGAAAATCCTCCGTGGAAGTGCGCCACGAACGCGACGAACTGTCCCGGCGTGTGGTCGCCGCGGTCGCCGGGAGGCCCAAGCCGGTGAACAAAGCTCGCAACGCAGCTTGACCTGGGCGAAGGCGCAGCCGAAGCGCTAGTGGCCGGGACTAAGGTCATCGCTGCTGCAGCGAGCAGAACGTGAATGTCGAAGTAGTCGGGCAATAGGGGGGATTGTCGCTCCGCCAGGAGGTATGGGCGGGCCAGTGGCAAGGAGAATGTCAGCCGATGAGGCGGCCGGCGATTCCCTTGTGGACTTCGGTGGCCCTCTGCTGCTCACCCGCGTAGGAGCTGATTACGACCAATGCCCCCGTCAGGGCGGGCACGACCCACTGCAGCACGGCAAGCCTCTTCTGCGCTTTCGCGGCCTCACTGGGTGTCGACGACGACGGAGTCGTGCCGGATTCGGCCGGCAAATCGTCGTACGCCGATACTTTCTGCCCCAGAACGCGGCTGTATGCCGTGGCACCCAAGGCGGCAGCGGTGAGCAGGGTCTTGGTCAACGCCATTGATGCGACGCCTTCTTGAGCCTGCAGGCGGGAGCGGTTACCGCTGAGCTGTCCGACACTGCCGACGAGGTGTGCGCCAATGGCAGCGGCGTTGACCGGGGTCCAGCGGTCCCAGCCTGCGTTGGCGACCTTTCCCGTGCTGCTGGCGTCGCCGGCTTCAGCAGCCGCGGAGTTCAGCGACACAGCATTGGCGAGCGTTCCGCCGAACCAGGCCGCGAGGCCGACGTCGTGGAGACTGCGAGAGATGGTGTTCGTGGCCATGAAAGATGGGGCTCCAATATGTAGGGGGTGGTTAACCTGATGTACCCCGAAGCGCACCAGGCTAACCCCGCCGGGCGCAGCCGCGCGCTGCGATGGGTCGTTGCATGTTGTTCGGCCCTGCCGGGCAGACGTCCGGTCTCGATGTGGCGTACCAGTATGCGGGTTGAGCAGCCCAAAAATGTGCGCGGCCTCGTCGAGCGTGTTTCCGTTCGCCGGTCTAATCCATCAGAAAGTAGTCACCCGAACGTCGGCCTGTGCGAAGTTGGCGGGGGATTCACTTTGGCTCGTCGGCCAGGGTTGAGCGCCTTGCGTCTGATCTATGCAGCGCCCATCCACCAATGACCAGGACAGCACCGAACGTTAGGAAGCCCAGATCCCATGACAGCGGTCCACCTAGGTCGTCGCGGACGTGGTGGACGCCGAGTACCTGATGGTCGATGATGCCCTCGACCAGATTGAACAGCCCCCATCCCGCCAGTAGCAGCCCAATCTGGAAGCGCCACGTCGGCGCTAGTCGTCCTTGCCGCCACGACGCGAGCATGGTCATGGCGCCTGCCAGCACGAGCATCCATGTTCCCAGGTGGAAGAGGCCGTCGGCAACGGTGTTGGCCTCCAGGCCGGCGACGGTGGTGACCGGATGGCCGGTATCGCTGATCATGTGATGCCACTGAAAGAGCTGGTGGATAAGGATGCCGTCCACAAAGCCGCCCAAACCCAAGCCGAGCAAGAGGCCAGGCAAACGAGTGGGTGGCAGAGCTGCTGACCCGTTCGTGGGGCTCGACATGACTCGACCATAGGCGGCGAGGGATGAGAGGTCTCCGGCCCGCGGCGATTCGACGTTCATGGCGCGCCTCCATGCTGTCCCGGGCCATGATGGTTGTCCTCCCTTTGCCCGTACGCGCTTTCGGTGCTCAGCCCGGATCCACCGATGAGTATCGGTCGAGCGTGATTGCGCATGAGCGTTGAGGTCGCGGCAGTGGTGTGCGGTTGTGGACGTGCCGGACCGGCCGGTCTGTCCGGCTTTTCCACTGTTGGT
>JALZMX010000137.1 GCA_030857985.1 Actinomycetota bacterium
CTGGCCGAGCTCGAGGACACATACCTGCTGGTCGAGAAGATGTCGGCACTCGGTGGAACCCCGAAGATGTCAACGTCGAACATCGAGGCTCCCGGCGACACCGAGGCGGCGCTCGACAGCCTGCTCGAACACGAGGTTGCGGCGGTGCGTGCACTACATGCCGTGATCGCGCACTCGGGGCAGGAGCCGCGCAGCGAAGCACTCGAACACCTGCTCGAGCACATGATCATGCGCAAGCAGCAGCAGATTGACTTTCTCTGGCACGCGTCGAACCAGCAAGAGCCCCTTGCCTGAGGATCAGGAAAGGGGCTCTTGCCGACTGGCGCATCGTCACTCGTCGTACGGCTCGATGTGCATTTGCCATAAACCGCCAACTGGCCGGTCGCGGTTGCGTCGTGGCTATCCCCGCGTCTGGTCCTGGACGGACTGCTTGGACGACTGCGTCTGGTCCTGCACGTCCGCCTTCGCCGATTGCGCCTCGTCCTGCACCTTCGCAGCGGCGTCCTGCGCCGAGGACGTGACCGAGTCGACCGCTTCCTGTGCGGGCTGCTTCACCTGCTCGGCGACGTCCTGGGCCATCGAGCTGGCTTCCTCCTTGACCTTCTCCGCTATCCCGCTGGCGTGGTCCTTCAGCTGGCTCCCGGCGCGTTCCTCGGTCTGGGTCGCCGGCAGCAGCGAGGAGGCGAGCCAACCCGCGCCGAACGCGATCAGCCCCGCCGCAAGTGGGTTGCCCTCGGCGCGCTGACGCATCGTGTCGGTCGCCGAGGAGGCCGCGTCGGAGACGCTCGAGGCCGCCGATGAGGCGCTGTCGCCGGCGGACCCGGCGGCACCCGACACCTGCCCGGCGCCGTGTGACGCGGTGCCCATCACCGACTCCCTGGCGCTTCGTACACGCTCGCGTACGCGCCCCTTGCCACGCTGGACGACGTAGCGGGGGTTGACCTTCTCGTTGAGCGTGTCCACGTCCTGGCTGAGGGACTGGCGCGTGGTCTCGATGTCTCGTCTGATCTGATCCGGGTCGCTGGTCATGGAAGAACTCCTCAGTGGCTCGGGCCGGAGGGCGTCTTGAACGCTGCGGGCGTCTGCTTGACCGTCTCGACGGTCCGTTCGGGTATGGGGTTGACCTGCTTCATCCGCTGGCGTCCCCGCACGAACAGGACTGCACCCACGATTCCCCAGACGATGGTCACGATCAGGGCGGCCCAGGCGGGGTCGATCAGGTTGGACAGCGTCATCCACACGGTGATCGACAGGAAGAGGATCGTCATGTACCCCGCGAACCCCGCGCCGCCGAGCATGCCGGCCGCAGGAACCGCCTTGGCGGCCTCTTGCTTCAGCTCGGCCTTGGCCAGGTCGAGCTCCTGGCGCACCAACGTCGACAGGTCGTTGCTGATGTCACCCATGAGCTGACCGACGGAGACATCGGAGGACTCGCGGGTGGCGCCGCTGCCGGTGGCCGGGTCAGGCAGGATGGAACTCATCGGCGCCTCTCCTCGGGGTCGGCGAGCGGGTCGTCGGTCCGGCTGCCGCCGGGGTATGCCCCGGTCGGGTCTTCGGTCGCCGGAGGGACGAGCGGCGCGACTGCCGTCGGCTCGACGCCCGCCGCGCCGGGCTCGGTCGGGTAGCCGGTGCCCGTGCCGGCTGCATAGTTGGCAGCGGTGTAGTCGCCGGTGGCACCCTGGCCGGCGGTGGAGTAGCCGTAGTCGGTCGGGTAGGGGGTCGCCGGCTGCTGGGTCGGGTATCCGGTCGCAGTCGGGGACTGCTCGCTCCGGTTCATGTCGACACCGGCACGGGTCATCCGGCCGGCGAGCATGCCGGCCGCGGCAGCTCCCAGCAGGAAGGCGCCGGGGCGTCGGCGAGCGAAGGCGCGGGCCTCCTGCAGCAGCGCCTGTGGGTCGCGCTGGTCCAGCCAGCCGGCGACCTGCTGCAGCTGATCCGAGGCCTGGTGGACGAGTCGGGAAGCCATCCCCGACTGGTCGCTGCTGCTCGCCATCGACTGCAGCTCCTCGGCGAGGGAGCGCAGCCCACCGGCGGCCCGTTCCTGCTGGGCACCGGCTTGCTCGCCGAGCTGGCTGCGGGTCTCTTCCACGAGGTTGCGCGCCTGCTCACCGGCCTCGGCCAGCACCCGCTGCCCCTGGTCACGCGCCGTGCTCGCCACCTGCCCACCACTCTGTGCGGCGGTCTGCGCGACATTGCCTGCCTCGTCCTTGGCGGTCTGAGCCGTCGAAGACTCTCCGGATGTCCCGGCAGCCGCGGTGAACGGCTCCTGCCTGTTCCCCTGGTCACTCATCTGGCCTCCACCTCGCGGGTCACTCGCACCTGCTGTACGTCGGTCGGTCTGTGCCCGGTGCGAGATACCCGACGTTGTTGGGCTCAAACGAAGACCCGACTGGGGTAGGTCAGAACGTCTTGACGTTGAGCAGCTGCTCCTTGATGCCGTCGGGATCGTCGGTGCTGTTCCAGTCGGTGGTGCCGGCGCTCTGCAGCGCCGCCTTGATCGTGCTGGGTGAGGCGCTGGGGTTGTTCGCGGCGTAGAGCGCGGCGCCACCGGCGACGTGCGGGCTGGCCATCGACGTCCCCGAGATGGTGTTGTAGCCGCCGCTCTTCCAGGTGGAGTTGATGCAGACGCCGGGGGCGATGATGTCGACGTCCGCGCCGTAGTTGGAGAAGTTGGCGAACGTGTCGTCGACGTCGCTGCGGCAGGTCGCCGAGCCGAGTCCGCCGGACTTGCCGTCGAAGTCTGCCAGCGCGCTGACCGTGATGACCTCGTCGTACGCCGCAGGCACGGAGCCGGCAGCGTTCGAGGCGTCGTTGCCTGCGGCGACGGCGTAGGTCACGCCGGCAGATACCGAGCGGCAGATCGCGGCGTGCATCGCGTCGTTGTTGGAGGCACCGCAGTTCCCGTCGTCGGAACCGCCACCACCCAGGCTCATGTTCGCGACCTCGATCCGGTCGGCATTCGCCGTCACGTAGTCGATGCCGCACACGATCGCGGAGAACGAGCCACTGCCGCGTTTGTCGAGGACCCGGATCGGCCACACCCGGGCACCCGGAGCGACGCCGACCACGCCGTTGGTGTTGTCGACCGCGCCGACCGTGCCGGCGACGTGGGTGCCGTGGCCGTTGCCGTCATCCGCCGACCTCCCGGTCGAGCAGTTCTTCGCGCCGGCTGTGTAGACGTTGAGGTCGGGGTGGTCGAGGTCGATGCCGGTGTCGATCACAGCGACGTCGACGTCGACCCGCTGGTCGCTGCCGTCGATCCTCGCGGTGGGGCTCTGCTCGGCGTCGACGCGGTCGATGCCGGTCGGGAGCGTCTGCGCGGTCGCGTGGACGACGTAGTCGGGCTGCACCCACCGCACTCCCGGGAGGGCGGCGACCCGGGCGGCCGCCGTGGCGCTCATCTGGGCGGAGTAACCCTTCAACGCGAACCGGTACACGTGGTCGACGTCAGCGCCGTACCGGTTGCCGTGCCGGTCTGCGACCGCGCGGGCGGCGCTGTCGTACTCGAGCACGACGATGTAGGAGCCGGCGACACGTTGAGACAGGTCCGTTGCAGAGGCGACCTCGTCAGGTGCAGCGTGCGCGGTCGGGGCGGCCAGGCCGAGAGCTAGCAAGGCGGTCGCAGCAAAGGCAGCGGTGGCGAATCTACGCATGTCTGCGTCCTTACGGTGGGGGAAACGGTCCGCGCTCGCGAACCTCATCGGTCTTGTACAGCCTTCCCCGAACGGGTCAGGAATACACTCCGTGGCCGAAAGCGTGGCAAAGAGTCACCACAACCCGGCCAAGCGGGGTGGTCAGCCCTGGGAGTACCCGGCGTCGCGACCCTCCTCACGCCGGTGTCCGCGCGACACCTCCCGCAACGCGTCCGGGTCGATGCTGTCGCGCCCGGCGACCGCGACGGTGCAGGACGTGACGGCAGCGAGGGTCGCCGTACGCCGGCCGGACTCGAGGATGGCCCGCTCACCCAGCAGGGCACCGGGACCGATCTCGGCGAGCACCTCGCCGTCGACCTCCACCTGCAGCACACCGTCGAGAAGCAGGAACAGGTCGTCTGCCTGCTCGTGCTGCTCGGTGAGGCGCTGGCCCGCCTGCAACCGTCGGATCCGCGGCTTGACCCCCGACCGCATGATGTGGGTCGACAGCTCCCGTTCCAGCGCCGACTCGACCTCGCTCACGACTGCCGGTGAGTCCGTGTCGCCCCACGGGGAGTGCCGGCCGAACGCGGAGATGCTCCACTGGCGGTAGTTGATCGTGGCCGACTTCGACATCACCCGACCGCCGTCGTCGTAGACCCAGTGCCGAGGGAAGGGGCTCGCACCGACGAGCCCGAACTCCTGTCTCCCGTCGGCATGCAGGGTCAGGCGCAAGGTGGTCCAGGCCAGCGGCGCAGCGAGCTGGACGAACGGTGGCCGGCTGACCCGGCGAGGTGCGGGTACGCCGGTGCGCCCGCCGGCGGTCTGCTCGAACTGCGCCGTGGTGTCGCCGACCCGCTCCGTCGTACGCCGGTCGGGCAACGCCACGGCAGCGAAAGACATGCCGCGCCGACCGAGCCGGAGCGTTGTCGAGCCGATGCGTCCTGAACCGCCGTGGCCGTGTTCGACGATCACGCCGTCCCGCACCTCGACCCACGCCTGCAGCCGGTTCACGAACCGTGCGCGGTCGGCGGCGAGGAACTCCCCGATATCGGGTAGAACCTCGGGCGGCGGGTCGTCGTAGTGGGAGACCCCCACCTCGAACGGAACGCGGAAGACCACGCCCGTAACCGCCTCGCTGGGAATCCAGGAGACCGCGGTGACCGAACCCTCCACCCGCATGACGTCACTTCCTCATCACGACGCGCCCCGAGCACTCGGTGTGACCTTGAAGCGACTCTAGGCCCGCCGCAGGCCACGCGTCCAAAAAGAAACCCAAGCCGGGGGCTTTGTCGGCCATAATGCAGCCATGCGTCGGCTCCCTACCGGGACCCTGACCCTCTTGTTCAGCGACATCGAGGGTTCGACGCTCATGGTCCACCGCCTCGGCAATCGGTGGGGCGAAGCGTTGTCGACGCAGCGATCGATCCTGCGGTCGGTGTTCGAGGCCCACGAGGGGCACGAGATGGGCACCGAGGGCGACAGCTTCTTCGTCGTCTTCGACTCGGCCGGTCAGGCGCTGCTCGCAGCGCTCGAGGGCCAGCGCCGGTTGCAAACGCACCCCTGGCCGGACGACGCCCCGCTGCGGGTGCGCATGGGTCTGCACACAGGCGAGCCGAAGCGGCACGAGGACGGCTACATCGGGTTGGACGTGCATCGCGCCGCCCGCATCGCCGCGACCGCGCACGGTGGCCAGACGGTGCTGTCGAATGCCACCCGAATGCTGCTCGCCGACCCCGGCGAGGAGGTCGAGGTCCGTGACCTCGGCTGGCACCGGTTGAAGGACCTCGACGAGCCCGAGCACCTGTACGACGCGGTGGTGCCCGGGCTGGTGTCGGACTTCCCGGCCCTGCGCAGCCTCGGTACGCCGGCCAACCTTCCCGGCGCCGCCACCGGTCTGGTCGGCCGACAGCGAGAGCTGGCCGAGCTGTCGGCGGCGCTGGACCAACCGGGCACCCGGCTGTTGACCCTCACCGGCCCCGGGGGCACCGGCAAGACCCGGCTCGCGGTGGCCGTGGCGGGAGGTGTGGAGGCGCGGTTCCCCGCTGGCGTCTACTTCGTGCCCGCGCACACCGCTGACCGCGCCGCGCTGCTGTGGGTGGCGATTGCCGATGCTCTCGGCGCTGGCGGCGAAGCCGAGCAGCTGCCGCGCGATCGGGTACGCCGGCTGCTCGGCCACCGGCGGGCCCTGCTCGTGCTGGACAACCTGGAGCAGATCCCGGACGCGGACGCGGTCGTCAGCCAGCTGCTCACCGACGCGCCGCAGTTGAGTGTCCTGGCCACCTCGCGGCGCCCGCTGCATCTCGTCGGCGAGCGCGAGCACCCCGTCCCACCGCTGCCGTTTCCCGACCGGGGCTCTGCGGATCGCGCGGCTGCCGAGCGGGCCGGAGCCGTCGAGCTCTTCGTCCGCCAGGCGCAGATGGTTCGCCCCGGGTTCAGGCTGACCGACGACAACGTCGGTGACGTCGCGGAGCTGTGCCGGCGCCTGGACGGTCTGCCGCTGGCCATCGAGCTGGCCGCGGCCCGATCGCGGCTGCTCGGCCCGCGCGCGCTGCTCAGCCGTATCGACGCTCGGCTGGGCACCGGTGTGACTGCGACGGATCGCCCGCAGCGGCAGCGCACACTGGGTGACACGATCGCGTGGAGCTACGACCTGCTCGACGAGGCTCAGCAAGCCGTGTTTCGACGGCTCGGTGTGTTCGCCGCCGGCAGTGATCTCGCCGCGGTCGAGTCGGTCGCGTCCTCGGGGGCGGTCGACCCGCTCGACGTGGTCGCCCAGCTGGTCGACGCCAGTCTCGTCCAGGTCAGCGAAGGACCAGACGGGGAGCCGCGGATCTCGATGCTGGAGACCATCAGGTCCTTCGCCCGGGAGCGGCTCGACGCGTCCGGAGAGTGCGACGAGGTCCGCCTGCGTCACGCTCGGTGGTGCGTCTCGGTCGCGGCCTCGATGGACGAGCTGCTGCACGGACCCAGCCAGATGGCGGCCCTGGACCGGTTGGACGTCGCGGCGGACGACATCCGGGCGGCCCTGGACTGGTCCCTGAGGCCGGTCGCCGACGTGGGCGAGGAGATCACCGAGTGCGGCTACACGCTGCTCATGCGGATGAGCACGTACTGGTACCGCTTCGGCTACGTCGCGGAAGGCCGTGGTTGGCACGAGCGCGCGGTGGCGGTCGCCGACCGCGGCGACAGCTGCGGGATCCTGCACGCGCTGCACGGGATGGGCATCCTGATGCTGCAGCAGAACGACTTCGGCCCTGCCACCGAGGCGCTCGAACGCAGCCTCGCGATGGCGCGCCGGCTCGGGGACCGCGACCTGGAGGCCCGCGAGCTCAACAGCCTCGCCATCGCGCGTCGTTCGGCTGGCGACCTGGTCGGATCCCGGGCACTGCTGGAAGCCAGTGCCGCGCTGGCCCGGGAGATCAACAACGCCCACCGGGTGTCGACCGCCTTGAGCAACCTGGCCATGACGCTGTGCGATGTCGGTGACTACGCCGGCGCGGTCCGCTCCGGGCGCGAGGCCATTGCGGCGAGCACGGCGCTCGGTGATCCTTGGGCGGTCGCCATCGACGAGACGAACCTGGCGTTGGCGCTGCTGCGCGCCGAAGGGCCGGAGCGGGCGTACGACGCCTTGAGTGGCGTGGCCGCCCGCGCGATCGCGCTGGCAGACGCGGACCTGTCGATCTCGATCGTCGAGCTGTTCGCGATGGTGCTGGCCGAGCTGGGGAGCGCCGAGCTCGCGGCCCGCTTGATGGGGACCGCCGATGCGCAGCGGACCCGGTCTGGTCTGCCCCGACCGGCACCGGACCAGGTCATCCTCGATCGGTCTCTCGACGTGGCGAAGGCCGCCCTTCCCGCAGAGGACTGGGCGCGCGCGTACGGCGCCGGAGCGGCTGTGAGCATCGACCAGGCCGTGGCCGAGGGCTTGGCGCTGCGGGTGCCGCACGGCTTCACAGGGTGACCGGGCAGCGGCCGCGTGCTCTCGGACGCCGGTAGGGAGAAGGCGGCCCCGTAGGGGCTGTTGTGTCAGGCGGGGAAAGGCGCACAATGGACGGGACGGCCCTATGTCCGTGCTCGAGTGTCCGTGAGGGTGCCCCATGTCTCGTTCCCAGATCGACCCGCCCGCGGGTGTGCCAGTCCTCGCCCGCGGCAAGCACAAGAACCCGCGCAAGGGTGCCTGCTTCATGGAGCTGGCGTCGTACCTGGCGGGAGAGCGCTGGAGTGACAACCCACGCTGCACCCATCCGCTGCTGGCTTCCCTGGCGCGGCTGGTCAACGACGGCACCACCGACGCCGGAAGGTCACGTCTGGCGGAGCACATCCCCGCCGTCATCGGCATGACCAGCGACGACCCGCGCGTCGACGTGCGCATCGCGCTACTCTCGGCGCACAAGGCGCTGCCGGTGGCGTCGGCGGAGAGGCAGTCTGCCCTGGCGGTCTCGGTTCTCACGGCCAACCGGGTGCTCGCCGATCTGGACGGGCGACCGGTTGGCAGCCTCTCGGAGGAGAGCCGGCGGGTAATGCGGCAGGTGCCGCACGCGGCGGAGTGGGCGCACCGCTTCGCCAGTGACACGGTTGTTCCGCTGGCCGGCTACCGTCGCCGGGCCGCGCCGCATGCGGTCCGATGCGCCGTACAGGGGATAGCGACCGCCTGCGTGCCGCATGCCGACGACCTGCTTCGTGAGCTGCTCGTCGAGGTCATCGACGACTGTGCTGCGCTGTGCGGGCATGCCCCAACGCCTACAGTCGACCCGCGTGTGCTGCTCGGGCCGTGGTCTCGCCGGGAGTCCGCCGCACGCCGCTGACGTCGACCACGCGAGGAGAAGCGCATGCCGGACCTCATGGACAACCCACGGACCAGCATCGGGCTGGCTGTTGCGGTCGCCGTCGTCATCGCCGTCGTCATCGCGGTCGGCTACTGAGCCGGCGCGCGACAGCCGGCGTGAAACCGGCAGTGCGGCGTGTCGTCGACCCGCTCAAGGAGTTCCTGCACGCGGAAGCGGCCGGTGGGATCGCGCTGGCGGTGGCGGCGCTCATCGCCGTTGTGTGGGTGAACAGCCCACTGGCGGGCTCGTACACCGACCTGTGGTCACAGGAGCTGACTCTGGGTGGGTGGCAGCTGTCGGTCACCGAGGACTTGCAACATTGGGTCAATGACGGCCTGATGGCGGTCTTCTTCTTCGTCGTCGGGTTGGAGATCAAGCGGGAGCTCGTCACCGGGGAGCTGCGCGACCCTCGAGCCGCCGCGTTGCCCGCAGTCGCCGCGCTCGGCGGTGTCGTCCTTCCGGCGGCGATCTTCCTGGCGTGGACCTGGGACAGCAACGCCGCCCAGGGGTGGGGGATCGCCATGGCCACCGACATCGCGTTCGCCGTGGGCCTGCTGGCGTTGTTGGGCAGCAGGGTGAGCCCCGGAGCGAAACTGTTCCTCCTCACCATCGCGATCGTCGACGACATCATCGCGATCAGCGTCATCGCCGCGGTCTACACCGACACGGTCAGCCTGCCCTGGCTGTTGAGCGCCGTCGGCGGCCTGACCGTCGTGGTGCTCCTGAGACGCGTCGGCGTCGGGCAAATCTGGCCCTACGTCGCGATCGGAGGGGTGGTGTGGGCGTGCACCCTGGAGTCCGGCGTACACGCCACGATCGCCGGAGTCCTCCTGGGGCTGCTCACTCCGACCGGCGAGGTGCACGGTCGCGACGTACTCGTCACCCTCGAGCACCGACTCCACCCGTGGTCTGCCTTTGTCATCATCCCGTTGTTCGCGCTGGCCAATGCCGGGGTGGTCCTGTCCGGGTCGGCCCTAGGCGAAGCGGTGCGCAGCCCGCTGGCGCTGGGTATCGCCTCGGGCCTTGTCGTGGGGAAGATGCTCGGCATCGGCGGTGCCACGTTCCTCATGCTCCGCCTCGGGTGGGGAGTGCTGCCGTACGGCGTCCATCGGGCGCAGATCTGGGGTGTGGCAGCCGTGGCTGGTATCGGCTTCACGGTGTCGCTGTTCATCGCCGACCTCGCCTTCGACGACCCGGCCCTGACCGAGGTTGCCAAGATCGGCATCTTCGCCGGGTCGCTGCTCAGTGGGATCATCGGCGCAGCGCTGTTGTCGAGGTCGCGAGCGACAGCGGAGCCTGGTGGTCAGTAGCGGCTTTGCTGCACGAGGCCGCGGACGTAAGCTGCCTGGCCGGCGTGTTGCAGGTCGTCGCTGATGACGCTGACCAGCCGCATTCCGAGGGTGACCGGCGGATCCCAGCCTTCGTCGACAACGCGGTCGAGGTCAGCATCGGTGATGCCGCGGAGCAGCTCGACGGTCCGATCGTGCACGGCGTCGTGGTAGCCGGCCAGCAGATCCGCGTCCACGCGGACCGCCGCCACCTCCTGTGGAGACTGGCCGTACCCGGTGGCGGACTCGTCGAACGGCAGCGCGAAGCGGTCGGCCCAGCCCTCGGCCCACACCTGCTCCGACCTGTAGGCGCTGCCGACGTGGTCGTCCTGGATGCGGGTGAGGTGCCAGACGAGCCACCCGATCGTGTTGGACTCGGCGTGGACTCGCCACGTCAGCTGGCCGGGCGTGAGGCCGTCGACAGCTGCGCCCACCACATCACGGACCCGGGCGAAGGCATCGACGAGGAGCTCCGCAGTGTGCATGGTGACCTCCTCCCTCTGGGTCTTCGGCAATCGGCCCTGTCACCGCAACGATCTGACGAAGAGCTCGACGATGGAGCTCGGTGCTGAGACGATGGTGCGCTCGGTCCGAGGACTCCTCAGGTGCAGCGAAAGACCGCACGACCCTGCGAGTTGCCAGCCGCTTGGACGGCGAGCACGTCGCGCATGACGTCCAGCACCTGGGCGACGGGCAGCGGTGTGTCGGCCACCTTGAGGTGCGAGTTCGTCACCGCAACCGGGTGCCACCAGGCTCCGTCGACAGTCAGAGTGGGCTCCGGCTCGACCGTGTCGAGGCTGATATGAACGCCCTCGCCGGCGAAGCCCTCTTCCGCCACCGGGCGAATCACCCGGTCATCCCGGTCGATGCCGATGGCGTCGAGGGCGACGTGCAGCGCCGCGGCGTTCGCCGCGTCCTCCGGGCGTAGCGTGGCCGCGACTCGGACCCGAAACCCCAGCTCGCGGGCGAGCCGGATCCCAGACATCGCCTTGGCGTGCGATCCGGCACCGCGCTGCCTGTCGTGCAGTCCCGGTTCTGCGGAGTCCAGGCTCACCTGCAAGGTGACAGACTCCCGGTCGAGCGCCCCCAGCGTCTCGCGCCGAGCCCCTCGGTCGAAGACCATCGCGTTGGTGAGCAGCGTGACCGGCACCTGTGAGGCGGTTTCAGCGAGCAGAGCGCCCAGCTGCGGATGCATGAACGGCTCACCACCGGTGACGAGGAGCTCGCGGCCGCCCTGGGCCACGAACTCGCGGGTGGCGGCTGCCGCAACCTCGACCGGCATCAGGCGTGCCGCAGCCTTCGGCGACGATTCAGCGCAGCAGTAACTGCACGCGAGGTTGCAGTGGAAGTTGGAGTACAGCCACAACCGACTGCCGAGCGGGACCGCCGCACCCTCGGTGAACGTTGATCGCGGTGCTGGCGGCAGCGGGCTGCCTCGCCGGATCGACAACTGCCAAGGTCCCCGGCCGTCACCGTTGTCCAGTACGTCGAGGAGTTCGTGTCCCGCCAGCCGCGCCCACGCGGGCAGGTCGGCGAGCACCGACGGCTCACGGGTGTGCAGCAGCAGGATCTCGCCTTCTCCGATTCGGCGCATTGCCGATGTGATCGAGAGCAACAGCCCGCTGCCGCAGTCCATGTCGCCGCCGTCGAACTGCGCCGCTGGAGCCCGGCCCGTGGCGTCGTACTGCTCCTTTGTGCTGGGTCGCGTCATCAGAACGACAGCGACGCCGCGCCGTCAGCGAGCAGGGCGACGAGCGTGGCACCTCCGACGATCGTCGCCCCCTTGATCAGGTCGTCGGGGCCGATGTCACGCTTCTTGGCGCACGGGCTGCACACCAGGAACGTGCCGCCGGCCTCGACGAACGACGACACCAGCTCGCCCAGCGGTGCGAAGCCCTCCTCGTGCAGCTCCTCGGCGACCCCCTGCTTGGCCAGCCGGGTGCCCTCGGAGGAGAGGAAGACCGTTGTGGTCTGGCTGGAGGCGGCGGACGCGCCGGCGACGACCATGCCCACGCTGGTGCGGTCGGGGTCGTCGACGGAGTGCGTGAGGTTGATGACGAGGCCATTCATGGGTGCTGGTCCTTACTGTGTGGGGACGTGGACGCGAGCGTGCTGTGCAACCGCCACGCGTCGCCCGAGCGGGTCACCCGAGGCGTGGCGGCGGTCTGTAAATCGTAGTGCGCGCGGCCGTCAGGTTGGCGACCGTGTCCGAGGTAGCGGTGTCCGGTCAGGTGACACCAGGCCGGTACGTCGATGACCGCGGCTGGGTCGGTGGCCACCAGGCGCACCGCCGTACCCGCAACTGTGCTCCTCAGTCGGCTGGCCAGCACCAGCAGCAGCTCGCCGCAGGCGCGATCTGCTCCGTCGACGACGACCGAGGGGACGCTGACGTCGTCATCCATGCGCAGCCACCCTCGAGCCCGGATCACGGTCCTGGCCCAGGTCCGATCGGGCGAGCACTGCCGCGCCGACGCCGCTGACCACCGCGGCGCACAAGAGGTAGGCGGCGGAGGTGTTGGAACCCCCGAGCCACACCTCGGCTCTGCCCACCTGCGCATACACCGACCCAGCCGCGAGTACGGCGACGGCCGTAGCAGCCAGTGCGAGCGTACGACGACGCAGCGAGGCGGCCCCGAGCATGAGCCCGGCAACCACCAGGAGAATGACAGCGCCCAGGACGTTGTAGCTGCCGAGTGACACCGAGAAGTCCGGCCCACCCAGC
>JALZMX010000140.1 GCA_030857985.1 Actinomycetota bacterium
CCCCAGCACGATCGAGCGCGCGCCCGCGTCCAGCGCGGCCGCGACGAGCTGCCCGGTGCCGTACGTCGAGGCGGTCAGCGGTGCGGGCTCGGCGTCTGGGAGCCGCCCCAGCCCGGAGGCCTCGGCCATCTCGATGACCGCGGTGCCGCCGCGCAGGGCGTAGGCCGCCTCGACGGCGGTGCCGGTGGGCCCGCGCACCGTCAGCTCGCAGCGGGTGAACCCGGCCGCGACCACCGCCTCGACCGTCCCCTCGCCGCCGTCGGCCACCGGCAGGGCGTGCACCGACGCGGTGGGCGAGGCGCTGAGCACCCCGCTGGCGATCGCGTCGGCCGCCTGCACCGCGGTGAGGCTGCCCTTGAACTTGTCGGGGGCGATGACGACATGCACGTGGTCGGCTCGTCCTAGTCGTCGGTCGTGTCCCGGCCGGCTGGCCGGTCGGGCGCCGTGCCGGGGTCACGTCCGTGGGTCGCTGTCGCCGGCTGCTCGGGCACCCGGCTGATCCGCCAGATGATCGTCGCCAACCCGACCAGGACCACCACGAGCAGCAGCGTGCCCAGGTTGAAGCCGAGGCCGTTGATCCAGACGAAGGCCAGCCCACCGGCGAACAGGCAGTAGTAGATCGTCGGGATGATCGTCTTGCGGATCACGTCGCCCTCGCGCCCCAGCAGTCCGACGGTCGCCGAGGCGGCCACCACGTTGTGGATCGTGATCATGTTGCCGGCCGCGCCACCGACGGCCTGGGTGGCCACGACGATCTCGGGACTGACCCCGATGTTCTCGGCGGTGGAGAACTGGAACAGCGAGAAGGTCAGGTTGCTCACGGTGTTGCTGCCGGCGACGAAGGCGCCCAGCGCGCCGATCCACGGGGCGAACGCGGGCCAGGCGCCGCCGGCGATGCTGGACGCACCCTCGGCCAGGGTCAGCGGCATGCTCGAGATGCCTGATTCGTTGCCGAAGTCCGTCCCGGAGTTGATGAACACCCGCACCAGCGGCAGCGCGAACAGCAGCGCGACACCGGCGCCGGCCAGCTGGGAGCCGGAGATCCGCCAGGTCTCGGCGATCTGATGGCGACTCATCCCGTGCAGCCCGTAGGTGATCAGCACCGTGACGAGGAAGAAGAACCCGGGCAGGAACAGCGGCTGGACGTCCTGGTCGATCGCGGTGCCGAAGATGTTCTGGATCGGGACGATTGCCGTCTCGCTGAGGAACACGGTCACCGGCTCGACCGTACGGGTGAAGACCAGCAGCGCCGCGATGATCACGTAGGGGCTCCACGCCCGCATCAACGACATCCGGCCGGAGGCCACGTCGTCGGCCAGCGGCTCGATGTTGCCCGACCAGCGGGCGTCCCAGCCGGTCCGCGGCGGGAAGTCCCACGGCTCGCTGGGCATCAGGAAGCCGCGGCTCGAGGCGAACATCACGATCACCAGACCGATCGCGCCACCGAGCAGCGAGGGGAACTCCGGGCCCAGCACCGCGGCGACGATGACGTAAGGGACGGTCATCGAGAAGGCGGCGAACAGCGCAAACTTCCACACCTTGAGCCCGTCGGCGAAGCGCTTGTGCTCACCGAAGAAGCCGGTCAGCATGCAGGCCAAGAACAGCGGGATGAGCGTGCCGACAATCGCGTGCAGGATCGCGACGTTGACGGCGACCTGCTCGACGTAGGTGGGGAAGGTCAGGCCGAGCACCTCGACGCGCTCTTCCACGCCGGTCCCGCCGGCGAGGCCGTCGGTGACACCGACCAGCATCGGGGTGCCGACCGCGCCGAAGCTGACCGGTGTGCTCTGGATGACGAGCCCCACCATGACCGCCGCCATCGCCGGGAAGCCCAGCGCCAGCAGCAGGGGGGCCACCACCGCCGCCGGTGTGCCGAAGCCCGACGCGCCCTCGATGAAGCTGCCGAACAGCCAGCCGATGATGATGGCCTGCACCCGCCGGTCGGCGCTGATGTTGGTGAAGCCGGCCCGGATGGTGGCCATCGCGCCACCTTGCATCAGCGTCTCGAGCAGCAGCAACGCGCCGAACACGATGTAGAGCAACGTCAGGGCAAGGATCAGGCCCTGCACGCTCGACGCAGCGATCGCGAGCGGGGTCATCTCCCACACGAAGAACGCGACGACCAGCACGACCACGAAGCCCACGGGCATGGCCCGCTTGGCCGGCCACCGGAGCCCGACCAGCAGCACGCCGATGGTGAGGATGGGGGACAGGGCCAGCAGGCTGAGCAGTGCGAGGTTGTCCATGGCGGATCCCTTTCTGGGTGGTCCGGATCGGGCGGTGTCGTCAGCGGTCGCTGGCGTGGATGGGGTCTACCCCGCGGATCGAGGCGTCGACGAGCTGGACGGGGTGGAACAGCGGGACGCCGGCGTCGAGATAGCGCCGGATCTGCAGCAGACAGCCGGCGTTGGACGTGACGACGGCGTCGGTCCTGGTGCTGGTGATCTGCCCGACCTTGCGCCGTCCCAGCTCCTCGGCGGCCTCCGGCTGCACCAGGTTGTAGATTCCGGCCGAGCCGCAGCAGATCTCCGCCTCGGGGATGTCGGTGACGGTCAGCTGCGGGATGCCCCGCAGCACCTCTCGCGGCTGGGCCCGGATGCCCTGTGCGTGCGCCAGGTGGCAGGCGTCGTGGTAGGCGACGCGGGCGTCGATCGGGTGCCGCTCGGCCACCGGCCCCAGCTCGGCGAGCAGCTCGGAGATGTCTCGAACCTTCGCGCTGAAGGCCGCGGCCCGCTCGGCGTAGTCCGGGTCCTCTCGGAGCAGCACCTCGTACTCCTTCATCGCCGAGCCGCAGCCGGCGACGTTGACCACGACGCTCTGCACGTCGGCCGCCTCGAATGTGTCGATGAGCGCGCGGGCGCGCCGGAGTGCCTCCTCCTCCCGGCCGGCGTGGCTGGACAACGCTCCGCAGCACTGCTGCGACTTCGGTGCCACCACGTCGCAGCCTTCGGCTGCCAGGACTCGTGTCGCGGCCGCGTTGACGTCGCCGAAGAAGACCCGCTGCACGCAGCCCGACAGCAGCCCGACCCGGTGCCGCGAGGTGCCGACGGCGGGGGTGAACGCGGCCTGCCGGGCCACGACGCTGCGCATCGACAGGTCGGGCAGCAGCGCCTCCATCGCGCGCAGCCGCGCCGGCAGCCGGTCCAGCAACCCGGAGGCGGCGAGCAGCCGGCTGATTCCGAGCCGCTGGTAGAGGGCACCGAAGAACGCGGCTGGGCGGAGTCGGGCCGGATACGGGAACAGGCTGAAGATCAGCGCCCGGAAGAGCTTGTCGGCGCGGGTGCGCTCCCAGTTGCGCTCGATCTGCGGCCGCACCGCCTCGATGAGCTGGTCGTACTTGACGCCGGACGGGCAGGCCGTGACGCACGCCATGCAGCCCAGGCAGGCATCGAAGTTGGCGACGAACTCCTCGTCCATACCGACCTCGCCGGCCTTGCCCATCTTCATGAGGTAGATCCGGCCCCGCGGAGAGTTGGTCTCGTTGCCTTCCAGCAGGTACGTGGGGCAGGTCGGCAGGCAGAAGCCGCAGTGCACGCAGTCGTCGATCAGCTCCCCGTCGGGCGGGCGCAGCGCGTCGAAGAGCCCCGTCGAGGAGGCCTGGCTGGCCTGCATGCCCGCTGTCATGGCGCCACTGTCGTCCCCGCCGTCTGTGCCGCCGCCGTCGGTGCCGCCGCCGTCGGTGCCGCCGCCACCGGCGCCGCTCGCGGCGGGCGCATCGACGGGGCGGGTGGTCTGTTCAGTCATCGTGGGCTCCTGGTGCTCGGCGCAGCAGCGCGTAGGCGGGGGGCGGTGGTCGCGACGGCGTTTAGTACCACGGCCGGAACCGCCCCGGTGCCAACCGCCCGGTCGGGTCGAACTGTGCCTTGACCCGTCGCAGCAGCTCGATCGACGACGGCGGCGGGCCCAGGGCGTCGACCAGGTCGTCCAGCGCGGCCGGGCGCTGGCGGAGCAGCACGCTCGCGTCCTTGGCTCGGGCGTACGTGCGCAGCCCCGTCAGCACGTGCGCGTGGGCCTGCGCCGACCCGCCGTCGAGGCGCACGGTGTGCATGCCGAGGGCCGCGCTCGAGATCACCCGCGCGCCCACGCCGGCCTGCGCCGCCGCCTCGGAGACGTGCCGGGCGAGGGCGTCGAGGTCGCTGGGCAGACCGGCGACGCGTACGACGGTCTCGTCGTCGGTGCCGAGCACCGCGGTGGCGTGGGCCTTCCAGGCATTGTCCGCGGCCGGCTCGCTCAGGACCTCGGTGGGGATGCCGAGTCCCGCCAGCAGGTCGGCCACCCCGCGGCTGGCGGCCTCCGTCGACGCCGTGGTGCCGTCGACGCGCACATGGAGCTGCCCGGTCTCGGCGCCTTCACCTGGATCTTCTTCCGCCTCGATCCC
>JALZMX010000160.1 GCA_030857985.1 Actinomycetota bacterium
GGCCAGTGCAGCAGACAAGCCCGTTCGGTGCCAGGCAATATCGGTGCGGCCGATCAGCCGGTCAGGACGCCACCGCCGTCGGTGACCGTCGACCGGCCAGGTACAGGGGCGCGGCGGAGGCCAGTACCGCTGCGCCCACCAGCATCGCGGTCGTGAGGCTGGTCGCGTCGGCGAGGGCACCGAGCGCGATGCCGCCGACCGCGCCACCGGACTGCGCGGTCAGGCTGTTGGCGGACACGACCGTAGCCCGGTGTGACCCGCCCTCGACGGCCCGGTGCAGCAGCCCCTGGTGCACCGGGTTCGCGGCGCCGTGGACGGTCATCGTCAGCAGGTAGGCGGCGACCACTCCCACCGGGCCGGTGGCCAGCGCGATACCCACCACGGTGAGGCCCTGGGCGACCCGCATGGTGGCCGCCGCCCACGACGTACCCAGCCGGCGGACCAGCAGCGGTACGGCGGCAGCCCCTGCGGCCGCGAGCAGCCAGGCGGCGGTGTTGGCCGGCCCGAGCAGGGCCGCCGCCCGGTCCGGATCGTCGAGCACCGCGGACAGCTTCACCGGGGTGAACGTCTCGAACGCCTGCATCCCGAAGCCCCAGAGGAACTCCACGCTCACCAGGGCCAGGAGCACAGTGCTGCCACGGATCAGTCGCACCGCCTGCCCGATCACGGCACCGGTGCGGCGCAGCGAGTGTCCCAGCGCCGCCCGGCCCCGGCCAACCCTCGGCTCGGTCATCAGCACCACGATGGCGCCCATGTGCACTACCTCGATCATCAGGCTGGCCAGCACCGGAAGCACCAGCTCGTCCACGCCGTTCACCGGCCCCAGCAGGACCAGCCCGCTGCTGGTCAGCGTGCCGGCGCCGATCGCCACCCCGATCACGACGCCGCCCTGCGAGAGCCCGCGCTCGATGTCCGCGTCTGGGTCGGCGCGTTGTGCGGTGTCGACGTACCACGCCTCCAGCGGACCGCTCTCGAGTGCCCGGTAGACGCCCTGTAGGGCGAAGACGACGACGAGGGAGGGGAGGTCGTCGGCGACCACGAAGAGGCCGACGGACGTCAGCTGGAACAGCGTGGCCAGCAACAGCACCGGCCGCCGGCCGAGGGTGTCCGAGAGCGCACCGGTGGGCAACTCGAACAGCAGCACCATGAACCCTTGGGCCGCCGTGATCAGGCCGATCTGGGCCAGTGAGAGGCCACGCTCCAGCAGGATCAGGATGAGCACCGGGATGAGCAACCCGGTGGGAAACCAGCGCAGTGCGCGCAGCAGCAGGAACCGTCGTCGTACCCGGTCGCTCGTCACAGTTCGGGCTCCGGCAGCGGGAAACTGTGCAGGATGACCACGCACCGTTGGGCGCCGGGGGCATCCGGGTCGGACTCACGGCGGTGCCGCTCGATCACCTCGTGCAGCTCCGCGTTGAGCCGCTTCAGCCCGTCGGTGGTGAGTTCGAACTCGAGGTCGGACTGGTCTGCGGCGTCACGCCACTGCGCTGACCAGTCGCGCCGGGTCTCGACCCAGGTCGTCAGCCAGCGGGTGACGAGTCGGACATGGTGGCCCAGCAGCCAGTCGGCGGCTGCGCGGTCGTCCGGGTCGTCCTCGAACTGCAGTTCCGACCATGAGGTGAGGTCGTGCGCCGAGCGCCACCACCGCTCGCGCCCTGCCCCACGCCCGGCATCGTCCTCCACGAGACCCACCGCGGCGAGCTGGCGCAGGTGGTAGCTGGTCGCCCCGGTGTTGGTCTGCAACCGCGCGGCGAGCGCGGTGGCGGTGGCCGGACCGTACGCACGCAGCGCAGACAGTAGCCGTGCCCGCAGCGGGTGCGCGAGCACCCGGAGCTGCCTGGAGTCGAGCCGAACTCGACGAGGGCCAGCGGACGCCATGACAAGCACAATACCTGTGCACACAAACTCTGCATACCGGCCCCCGACGATTCGTCTGCGGTCGCTCGGGGAGATCGCGCCGGACCACCGCAGACGAATCAAGGGGGGCGGGCGGTCAGGTGTCCGCGGATCCGAGCAGCAGCGTGACGGTGGTCCCTCGGCCCGGGTTGGCGCTGATCTCCAGCCGACCGCCCGAGGCCTCGGCGGTACGTCGGGCGATGTCGAGACCCAGGCCGGTCGATCCGCGCCAGCTCTTGCCACGCGTCAGCGCCTCGGCCGACACGATGTCGCCCTCGCCTTCGTCGGAGACCGTCATCATCGCGACACCCCTGTGGCTGCTGAGCTCGACCCGGCACGCCACGCCCTCGGGGGTGTGTGAGAACACGTTCTCCAGGAGCGCATCGAGCGCCGCAGCAAGGTCGTCCTGGAGCACCCTGACGTGCACCGGCCAGGGGGGCAGCACGACGTCCATGCGGCGGTTCTGGTCCTCGGCCACTGTGACCCAGAGCGCGGTGCGCGCCGCCGCCACGGCTCGTGCGTCGCTCAGTGCGGTCAACCTCGTCGGCGACGTCGTCCGCGGCAGCGGCCCGATCGGTGCCGACTTCCAGCCGTCGTCCACCGCCAGCCCGACGCCGGGCGAGTCGGCCCCGACCGGCCCGGTGAGGCGCGACTCCTTCGCCTACCCTCCACTGTCGTTGACTGCGGAGTGCAGAGGCTCCGTCGCGGTGCTGGTGTCCGTCGAGCCGCGTAACGGATGGCGGCTCGTCGACCAGGAGGACGGGCCCGATGAAGACGTGGACGCCACCCTCCACCGAGGTGGCGAGAGGTTCGAGATCGAGGTCTACTGCAACCGCGGCCATCCCCGGCCGGTGACCGACATCGATGCGGGTTAGCGCCGAGCCGCCCTGTTGCACGTACCAGTGGACAATGCGGGGGACAATGCGTGGGTGGGGCTCTACCGGGACCAAGCCGTGGTGCTGCGCACCCAGAAGCTGGGTGAGGCGGATCGGATCGTCACGATGCTCACGCGTGTGCACGGTCGCGTGCGCACGGTGGCCAAGGGCGTACGCCGTACCACATCGCGCTTCGGTGCACGGCTCGAGCCGTTCATGTACGTCGACGTGCAGCTGGCCCAGGGGCGCTCCCTCGACGTGGTGACGCAGGCCGAGACCATCGTCCCGTACGGCGAGCGCATCTGCAGCGACTACGCGCGCTACACCAGCGGCACCGTGATGCTGGAGACCGCCGAACGCCTGGCGGTCGAGGAGCACGAGCCGTCGTTGCAGCAGTACCTCCTGCTGGTCGGGGCGTTGCGGGTGCTGTCCTCGGCAGAGCGCGACCCCGGGCTGGTGCTCGACTCGTTCCTGCTGCGTTCACTGGCCGTGGCCGGCTATGCACCGTCGTTCTCCGGCTGCGCGCGCTGCGGGGCCGCCGGGCCGCACCGCAGCTTCAGCGCAGCCTCGGGGGGCATGCTCTGCGGCAGCTGCCGGATGCCTGGTACGGCGAGTCCGGCGACTGGGACCGTCGACCTGCTCGCCGCGCTGCTGGTCGGAGACTGGCCAACCGCAACGGACAGCGACGCCCGACACCGCCGGGAGGCGAGCGGACTGGTGGCGGCGTACGTGCACTGGCATCTGGAACATGGTCTGCGTTCGTTGACCCACGTCGACCGCTGAGACCGGACGGCTGGGCAGAATGGGGCCACCCGTGCGCTCCCGTCGCCAGGTCCGAGCCGGAAGGAATCACCGTGCACCGCCGCAACGCTTCGCCCTCGCCCAATGTGAGGGCGCCATCACCGCACCCCTCGGGCGAGCGTCCGCCTCCGCTGCCGGTCGAGCTGGTGCCCGCTCATGTGGCGATCGTGATGGACGGCAACGGCCGCTGGGCGCATCAGCGCGGCCTGTCGAGGACACAGGGTCACGAGCGAGGCGAGCAGGCGCTGTTCGACGTGGTCGAGGGCGCCATCGAGATCGGCGTCCGCCACCTGTCGGCGTACGCGTTCTCCACGGAGAACTGGAAGCGCTCGGCCGACGAGGTCCGCTTCCTGATGGGCTTCAACCGCGACGTCATCCGTCGACGGCGCGACTCCATGCACGCGCTCGGAGTGCGGGTGCGCTGGGCGGGGCGACGGCCGCGCCTGTGGCCGAGCGTGGTCAAGGAGCTGCAGATTGCCGAGGAGCTGACCCACGACAACGACGGGTTGACGTTGACGATGTGCGTGAACTACGGCGGGAGGGCCGAGATCGCGGACGCGGCACGGGCGCTCGCGCAGGACGTGGTGGCGGGGCGGGTCAAGCCGGAGCGGGTGGACGAAAGAGTGTTCGCCCGCTACCTGGACGAGCCGGATCTGCCCGATGTCGACCTGTTCTGGCGTACGTCGGGTGAGCAGCGCACGTCGAACTTCCTGCTGTGGCAGTCGGCCTACGCCGAGCTGGTGTTCACCGACGTCTTGTGGCCCGCCGTCGACCGGCGCGACCTGTGGCATGCCATCGACGTCTACGCCCGCCGCGACCGCCGCTACGGCACAGCCTGAGGGCTCAGCCTGAGGGCTCAGCTGAGGGCTCAGCCGCAGACTCAGCGGCAGTGCTCGCAGGTGCCGAAGACCTCCAGCGTGTGGCTGACCTCGCGAAAGCCGTGCTCGGCGGCGACCCTGTCGGCCCAGCGTTCGACCGTCGGCCCGGCGACCTCGACCGTGCGCCCGCACGAACGGCAGACCAGATGATGGTGGTGCCCCGTGCTGCACCGGCGGTAGAGCGCCTCGCCGTCACTCCTTCGCAACAGGTCGACCTCACCGGCTTCGGCCAACGACTGCAGTGTCCGGTAGACCGTGGTCAGGCCCACGTTGTCCCTGCGCTGCTTGAGCAGGTCGTGGATCTCCTGCGCGCTGCGGAAGTCGTCGACCGCGTCCAGCGCGTCGGACACGGCCCGCCGCTGACGGGTGGGCCGGCGCGCCTCAGTGCTCGTCATAGTGGTCTCCGTGTACGGCGTGGCGGTGTCCGTCGTGCACGAAGTCGACGTGGTCGCCGTGCGGCACCGCGCGGTGACCGCAGTCGTCGCTGTGGCGGTGCGGGTGCGACTCCGTGGCGCGGTGGTCCGCGGGTACGTCGGCGGCGTCCTCCTCCTCGAACGGCGTCGTGAGCCGCTGGCGGTACCTGATCAGCGCGCCCACCGGCCAGGTGGCGGCGAAGCCGAGCAGCGCGATGACCACGATCGTGGCACCGGGAGACACATCGGCGTAGAACGACGTGACCAACCCAGCCAGCGTGGCCAGCGCTCCGAGCAGCATCGACGCCATCAGCGTCGTACGGAATCCGCGGGCGACCTGCTGTGCGGTCGCCACCGGGACCACCATGAGTGCGCTCACCAGCAACAACCCGACGGTGCGCATCGCCACGGTGACGGTGACCGCGGCCATCACGGACATGGCAAGGTTGAAGGCGCGCACGTTGAGCCCCTGGGCGCGGGCGAACTCCTCGTCCTGACACACCGCGAAGAGCTGCGGGGACAGGCCGAGAGCGACTGTGACCACCGCCGCGGCGAAGATGACGACCAGCCACAGTTCGGCCTCCGACACCGTCGCGATGGAGCCGAAGAGATAGCCCTGCAGCGTGGCCGCGCTCCCGCCGGCAAGTCCGATGACGAGGACACCGCCGGCGATACCGCCGTAGAAGAGCAGTGCGAGAGCGACGTCGGCGCTGGTCCGTCCGCGGGCACGGACGACCTCGATGGCGACGGCACCTCCAACTGCGACGATGACCGCGGTCAATGTGGGAGCGGCACCGGTGAGCAGTCCCAGGGCTACGCCGGTGACCGCGACGTGCCCGATGCCGTCGCCCATCAGCGCGAGCCGGCGCTGGACCAGATAGGTGCCGATCGCCGGCGCCGCCAACCCGGTGACCAGTGCGGCGAGCAGTGCCCGCTGCATGAACTCGTAGCCGAGGAGGTTCACATCCGCCATCCCCCGTCGAGTGGCGTGTGGTCGGGCGTCTGCTCGGGATGCGGGTGGTCGTGGAAGGCATGCAGGCCCGGCGTCGTCTGCGGAGGTCCGTCGTAGGCGATCCGGCCGTCTCGTACGACGACTGCACGGTCAACCAACGGCTCCAGCCGCCCCAGCTCGTGTGCCACCAGCAGGATGGTGGCTCCGCGGGCCGCGACCCGGCGCAGGGTCTCGGCGAACGCGTGCTGGCTGCGTACGTCGATCCCGGCGGTCGGTTCGTCGAGGACGAACAGGTCGGGCTCGCCGGCAAGGGCGCGGGCGATGAGGACACGCTGCTGCTGGCCGCCCGACAAGCTGGCGACGGGATCCTTCGCACACCCAGTCAGCCCCACCGTCTCGAGTGCGGTGGCGATGGCCTGGTGATCGCCGCGGCCGAGCCCCCGCAGCCACCGCCGGCGTGCCAGCCGGCCCGACGCGACCACCTCGGCGACGGTGGCCGGCACTCCGGCAGCGGCGGTGACGCGTTGTGGGACGTATCCGACCCGCTGCCATTCGGTGAAGCCATCCATCGGTGCGCCGAAGAGGTGGATCTCGCCGCGGGCGAGCGGGATCAGTCCCATCGCGGCGCGCACCAGGGTCGACTTGCCGGAGCCGTTGCTGCCGAGGACGGCGACGACCTCGCCGTAACGGACCGTGAGGTTGATGCCTCGCAGTACCGGCCGGCCGCCGAGCGCGACCGCACCGTCGGTCACCACGAGTGGGGTGGTCATGAGCACTCGTTGGCCTCGGCCAGCGCGGCGAGGTTGGCCCGCATGAGCGAAAGATAGTCCTCGTCGGCGGTGGTGTCGGACAGGCCCTCGATCGGATCGAGCACGGTGACCTCGACTCCCACCTCGCCGGCCAGCGTCTGCGCGGTCTCCGCGCTGACCAGCGTCTCGGTGAAGATTGTGGTGACCCCCCGTTCGCGGACCAGGGCCGCCAGCTCGGCGAGCCGGCTAGGTGAGGGCTCGGTGTCCGGGCTCAGACCCCGGATCGGGATCATCTCGAGGTCGTAGCGGTTCGCCAGGTAACCGAACGCAGCATGGCTGGTGACAAAGGCGCGACGCTCGCAGCGCTGCAGAGTCTGGCGGAACTCCCGGTCGAGAGCCTGCAGGTCGGCGACCAGGTCTCGCGCGTTGTCCTGGAAGTCGTCGGCGTGCTCGGGGTCGGCCCGGGCGAGCGCGTCGGCGAGAGCCGTTGCGACCGCAGCGAGACGGGTCGGGTCCTGCCAGATGTGTGGGTCCCCCGCGAGCTCCAGCGGCGCGATCCGGGTCACCTCCACCTGCACGCCTTCGGTGTTCTGCTCGACGGCGTCGTCCACTGCGGGCTGGAAGCCGGAGTGGTAGACCATCACGTCGGCGTCCGTCACGAGCGCCACCTGCTGGGGGGACAGCTCCAGGTCGTGCGGCTCGGCGCCGGGAGGGGTGAGGTTGGTGACGCCGGCGTGCTCACCTGCGATCCGCTCGGCGACGAACGCGTAGGGGTAGAAGCCTGCGACCACCGAGGGCTCGCCGGAGTCGGCCGCACCGCCCGGTTCGGAGCAGGCGGACAGCAGGGCTGCGGTGGTGACGGCGCCGACCACCGCCATGAACATGTTGGCCATCGACACAGTGTGTCGAAACTGATAACCATTGTCAACAGCACGGCCGGTGAGCGGTGCCGCGTTGCCCCTGGCAATGCGGCACCGCGCACCGCCATGCAGCGTGGGGTCGTTCGGCACCGCTCACGACCATGCAGCGTGGGGTTGCGCGGCACCGCTCACGACCATGCTGCCGGGGTCGTTCGGCACCGCTGACGCCAGCAGAGGCGGGCGTGACAGCATGTGCGGCGTGTCGAACCGTCGCCGTACCCCACTCGACCGGTCCCTGCGTCCACCGGCGCAACCGGTTTCGCACACCCGCGCCTCCGTCAACCGGCGCAGCCACGCGCTGCTGTCCCGGCTGCACGCGGCACCTCGCTGGTTCGTTCCGGCGGCCACCGTCGCACTCGTTCTTGCCGGCATGTTCTCCCCGGCGGTCATCGGTGGACTTTGTCTGCTGCTGGTCACTGCGTTCCTGTTGTGGCTGGCCTACCTCGCGTGGCCCCGGCTCAGCCGCGGTGCACGCCTCAGCCGGCTGCTGATCGCCGGCCTGGTGGGTGGGGTGGCGATTGCCCGGATGACCGGCGCCGGGGTTTGACGGTGCTGGTGTCCATCCGCTTCCACGTCGACGAAGCCGATGCGGAAGCCTTCCTCGCCGAGGCGCACCGGATCCTGCTGCTCCTGGCCACGCAGTCGGGGCATGTCCGCGGCAGCGTAGCTCGCGCCGTCGACGACCCGACCAGGTGGCTGATGTCGCTGCAGTGGGTCGACGTCGGTGCCTACCGCCGGGCGTTGGGCGGGTACGACGTGAAGGTCGTCGCCACCCCACTGCTGTCCCGCGCACTCGACGAGCCGTCGGCGTACGAGATCCTCGCCGGTGACGGCGCCACCCCGGCGACGCCGCCCAACCGGGTGGAACCGCGGGGCGGTGGGTCCGGCCAGACGGTAGCGTGAGGCCCTCACCGACACCCAGCCGGATGGAGTGAACGACCGTGGCCCCCAGCCCCAAAGCGATCGACAACGTCGTCGGCCTCTGCAAGCGTCGGGGGTTCGTCTACCCCTGCGGTGAGATCTACGGCGGCAGTCGTTCCGCCTGGGACTACGGCCCGCTCGGCGTGGAGCTGAAGGAGAACGTCAAGCGTCAATGGTGGCGCACGACCGTGCAGAGCCGCGACGACATCGTCGGCCTCGACTCTTCGGTGATCCTGCCGACGCCGGTGTGGGAGGCCTCCGGCCACGTCGGTGCGTTCGTCGACCCGCTGGTGGAGTGCCAGTCCTGCCACCGACGGTTCCGTGAGGACCACCTGCAGGAGGAGTACGCCGAGCGCAAGGGACTCGACGACCCGGATGCCGTCAGCCTCTCCGACGTACCGTGCCCGCACTGCGGCACCAAGAACTCGTGGACCGAGCCGCGGATGTTCAACGGTCTGCTCAAGACGTTCCTCGGGCCGGTGGAGAGCGACGAGGGACTGCACTACCTGCGCCCGGAGACCGCGCAGGGCATCTTCGTCAACTTCCTCAACGTGATGAACACCGCGCGCAGGAAGCCGCCGTTCGGGATCGGCCAGATCGGCAAGAGCTTTCGCAACGAGATCACGCCGGGCAACTTCATCTTCCGCACCCGCGAGTTCGAGCAGATGGAGATGGAGTTCTTCGTCGAGCCCGGGACCGACGAGGAGTGGCACCAGAAGTGGATCGACGAGCGCACCCAGTGGTACGTCGACCTCGGCATCGACCCCGACAACCTGCGGCACTTCGAGCACCCGCAGGAGAAGCTGTCGCACTACTCCAAGCGCACGGTCGACATCGAGTATCGCTTCGGCTTCGCGGGCTCGGAGTGGGGTGAGCTCGAGGGCATCGCCAACCGCACCGACTTCGACCTGTCGACGCACGCCAAGCACTCCGGCGTCGACCTGTCCTACTTCGACCAGGAGAAGGGTGAACGCTGGACGCCATATGTCATCGAGCCCGCCGCCGGTGTCAACCGGTCGATGATGGCCTTTCTCGTCGACGCGTACGCCGAGGATGAGGCGCCCAACGCCAAGGGTGGCGTCGACAAGCGGACCGTACTGCGGCTCGACTCGCGCCTGGCTCCGGTCAAGGCCGCGGTGCTGCCGCTGTCGCGCAACGGCGACCTCACTCCCCGGGCGCGGAGTCTGGCCGCTGACCTGAGGACCGCGTGGAACGTCGACTTCGACGACGCCGGTGCGATCGGTCGGCGCTACCGCCGCCACGACGAGATCGGCACACCGTTCTGCGTGACCGTGGACTTCGACACCCTCGACGACAACGCCGTGACCGTGCGCGAGAGGGACAGCATGCAACAGGAGCGGGTCAGCCTCGAGCAGATCAAGGTCTACCTCGCCCAGCGGCTGATCGGCTGCTAGGCGGGCTGGCCCAGCACCGTGTGACCGTGGCTGCGGGCGGCGGCGGCGAGGCGCTCGTCGAACGTGGCCAGGGACGCGCCAGTTTGCTCG
>JALZMX010000162.1 GCA_030857985.1 Actinomycetota bacterium
GGGGTGGTGCACGACCAGCGCCGCCGTCGACTGCTCTGGCACCAGCATCGACTCCTCCGATAGGACCAGCGTTCCAGCCGAACTGGGAGCGGATCAGCACGAGTGATCCCGACACTCGACTGAACCAGAAGTTCACCCGATTTTTACCAGACAGGTAACGCTATGTAGTGCTACCGTTCGGCCACTCGCACCGCCATAACTTCGGGGAGATCTCATGCGTCGCACTGCCCGCCTGGCCACCGGCGTAGCTGTTCTCGGGGTTGTCGGCTTTGTCGGTGCGCCGGCAGCCATTGCCCAGACGGCCACCTGCAATAGCTACTCGGGCACCTGTGTGGAGTCCGACGTGATCAACCGCGGCGCTGCCTCGGGCGCCGGGTCAGACCGCAACTCGTCGGGTGTCTCGGGCGCCGGGTCAGACCGCAACTCGTCGGGTGTCTCAGGTACCGTGTCCGGCCGCAGTTCGACGCCCGCAAGCCTCCCGTTTACCGGTGGTGAGGTTCTCCTGCTTGGCTTCGTAGGTGCTGGCGCACTCGCTGCCGGCACCGTGCTCGTCGCTGCCACCCGTCGGCGTGGCGTTACCACTGCCTGAGTCACTCTGCCGACAGGTCGGTGCCCATGCCGCGGGCGCTGACCGCTAGGCATGACTTCGCGCAGTACCCCGCAGTCCCGCTGGCGCACTCGTCGTTGGGTCATGCCGGTTGCTGGCGTTGTTCTCCTGGTACTGCTCTCGCTGGGGGCCCTGGTCGCCCGCAGCGCTGCCCTTGCCGCACGCGACCTGCAACAAGCCAGGTCTGGCCTGCAGGCGGCCCGCGACGGCAGCCCGGACATCGCGCAGTTGGGCGAGGCGGTCGAGCAGGCGCAGGCGCTGCTCCGACGGGCCGACGCGCGGTTGTCCGCACCGACTGTCCGGGTGGTCGCCGCCGTCCCGCTGCTCGGTCGCTCCCTGAAAGCCGAGCGCGCCGTCGTCAAAGCCACGGGCAGTGCGCTCGCCGGCGTCCGTGCTGTGGTGGACGCTGGCCCGCAGATCGGCGCGTCCGGCGGTGTGGACGTGCAGATCCTCCAAGCGCTCGGAACGCGCCTGGTTCCGCTCGCCGCCCGGGCGAACGAGGAGTTGACGGCGCTCCGACGCACCCGTACCGGCCTGACGCCTCCTTTTGTGCAGACAGCCGTGGCGGATGCCGAGGCCGCCTTGGAACCGGTGGTGGAGGGACTGCTGCGAACCTCCGAGGGTGCGCAGCTCGCGGCCGGGATGCTGGGCGCCGACGGGCCCCGTCGCGTACTCGTGGCGCTGCAGAACAACGCGGAGCTACGCGGCACGGGCGGCTATGTGTCCACCTTTGCCACCGGTCAAGTTGACGGCGGCCGTCTGGAACTGCAGCCCTTCCGCGACATCCTCGACGTGCACGACCCGCCGGGACAGACGCGCACAGTGCCGGCACCGCCGGAGTACGTCGAGGACTTCGGCCCCTTCCTCGCCGACACGACGCTGTGGCGTGAGTGGACGATGTCTCCGGACGTGCCAGACGCCGCCTCGGTGACCGCGAATGTGGCTGGTGTCCTGCTCGGTGAGACTCCCGATGTCGTCCTGCTGCTTGACGTTCCCGCGCTCGCGGCGGTCGTCGCGGTTGCTCAGCGTGATGTCCGGCTGCCGGACGGGTCGACCGTCAGCCCGGACCAGCTGACCGAGGCTCTCCTGGTGGACACCTACGCCCGGGCCGGAACGAACCTAGCCGACCAGGACGCTCGGCGCTCAGCGCTGCGCGCCGCCGCTGGGCAGACGGTCACGGAGCTGCTGACCGATGATGTGGCACCGCTGGCCGTGGTGCAGGAGTTGGGCCGGCTGGCCAGGGGTCGCCACCTTGCGGTGTGGTCGGCCCGCGCCGACGAGCAGAGGCAACTAGAGGCGCTCGGCGTGGCCGGGTCAGCCGACTCGCAGGGCGACGACCTTGCCCTGGTCAGCGTCAACAACCTCAACGCCAACAAGCTCGACTACTACGTCGACCGCTCGGTGCAGGTTGAAGCGACGATCGCGCCGGACAGCGTCGAGGTTGTGCAACGGGTGGTCCTGGCCAACCGCGCGCCGGTCGACCTGGTGCCGTACGTGGCCGGCGAGGACACGCCTGGCACGGTCGTCGAGCGGGTGGAGCTGTCGATCTCACCGCAGGCGCAGTTTCGGTCCCTGCGTCAGGACGGCCAGCCGGCTACGGGAGATGTACGGCCCGGCGCGGAGCGCACGCGGGTGCACACCTTCGTCACGCTGCCGAGGGGCGGCCGGGTGGAGCTGGAGCTGCGCTACAGCGTCCCCCTC
>JALZMX010000178.1 GCA_030857985.1 Actinomycetota bacterium
ATACGACAGCGCCGTCGTCACCACCCCAGTCGTTCGGCGGGCGGTCGTTCATCCGCAGGATCAGCGTGACCAGCCCACCGACGAATCCAGAGACGAGCAGCAGCGTCACCATGCCGGGAAGCTGCCAGCCCAGCACCGTGACCAGCAGCAGCAGCGCCGGGCCACCGAGCAAGCCGCCCCACGCCAACCGGCCGACGAGGTCAGTCGACGGGACAGGTGGCACCGGCGGAGGCTCGAAATGGTCCTCCGGGTCACGTGGCGGTTTCGCCTCCCCCCGCATCCTCTCCGGCTGCCTCCGTCCTGGCTCGTCCGCGCTCCGCTCGTAGCCGGCCACGATCTGGGCCCACGCGTCCTCCTCGGGCACCGCGCCGCTGCTGCGATGCTGGGGCGTGTCGACCTCCAGCCGTCGTACGACCTCGCGGGCCGCCTCCAGCGCAGACCGGTCGGCGAAGACGCGGGCATGGTCGTCATCGGCGGTCTCTGGCAGTACGACGTAGGCCGCGACGCCGAGCTCGCGCAACGCCAGCAGCGCATCGTCGCCGACCGTACGACTCACGTCTGCCACCACGCCGTAGTCGTCGGCGGTCAGCCCGTTGCCGCGCATCAGCCGCCTCCGCTCCTGCGTGCCGACTCGTCGCCGTACGGCGCGAAGCGGCCGGCGCAGGCGTAGGCGCGCGCGTGGGCCGAAATCGACACGTTTGTCCTCCACCGAAGCAGGGCGGTCCACCTACAGGTCAGCAGGCGTCCTCGACCTACCCCGAATGGTCGCACGGCACTCGGGGCAGGTCGAGGGTCGGTCGCCGCTGCAGGCGGTCGAGGGGTGGTCGTTGCCCGTGTGAGGGGCAGTCTCTAGGGTTCGATCGTCGACAGGAGAGGCCCGGCGTGTTCTATTGGTTCTTGAAGCTCGTGGCGATCGGACCGGTCCTGAGGGTCATCTTCAGGCCGTGGGCCGAGGGTACCGAGCACGTCCCTGAGGAGGGGGCGGCCATCATCGCCAGCAACCACCTGTCATACGCCGACTGGCTCTTCATGCCGCTGTCGATCCCGCGTCGGGTCACCTTCGTCGCCAAGGCGGAGTACTTCACCGGCCCGGGGGTGAAGGGCTGGTTGCAGCGCAAGTTCTTCGCCGGCGCCGGTCAGGTCCCGATCGATCGTTCGGGCGGCCGTGCCAGTGAGGGCGCCATCGCCACCGGACTGCGGATCCTTGGCAGCGGCGGGGTGTTCGGCATCTATCCCGAGGGCACCCGCTCCCACGACGGCAGGCTCCACCGCGGCAAGACCGGGGTGGCCCGGATGGCCCTCGAGGCCAAGGTTCCGGTGATCCCGGTCGCGGTCATCAACACCGCCATCGTCGCCCCGCCTGGCCGGGTCTTCGGTCGGTTCGCGCGTCCGGGCGTGCGCTTCGGCAAGCCGCTGGACTTCTCCCGGTACGAGGGGATGGAATCCGATCGCTACGTGCTGCGCTCGATCACCGACGAGATCATGTACGAGATCATGAAGCTGTCGGGTCAGGAGTACGTCGACCTCTACTCGGCCCGCGCGAAGGAGGAGGCCAAGCGTGCCGCGGCCGAGCAGAAGCGCGCCGCGAAGGCCGAGTCCGAGGCGAAGGCCAAGACCGAGTCGGGGAGGGAGACCGGGCCCCCCTGACCCTCCGATTCGTCTGTGGTCGCTCGGGACATCCGCGCAAGCTGGCCACAGACGAATCGGAGGGCGAGTCGGCGACACCGGTCAGGAGGCGGCGGCGGCTTGCCCTCGCAGGATCGACAGCACCTGAGGGTCGACCTTGTCCGGCCAGGTGCGGTTCTCGAAGTTCTCGCAGCCGACCCAGGCGTCGAAGTCGCGGTGACCCAGTGACGTCGCCAAGCCGTCGATCTCGCTGCGCAGGTCGTCGGTGAGCGGGAGCAGCTGGTCGTCGTCGGGCTGGCTGTAGTACAAGTCGTGCAGGCCGAGCAGCCGCTCCAGCTCCTCGCACGGGGCGACATGGTCGTCGACCCGCAGGTCGACCAGCACATCGTCGAGGCCGGCGTACCCGGCTCCCTCCTGTACGACGAACAGCGCCGCGGACTGCCGCCCGCGCCGGTCGCCGCCCGCGCCGTCACCGGCTTGCACCGCGGCCAACAGCCGTCGCGCAAGGGGCGCGGATGCGGGGGAGGCATCCCAGGCAGCGTGCATCGCGGTCACCACCTGCGGCCCGGTGAGGATGTTGCCCTGGATGGCGAGCCCGGCACCGGTCACACCGCCGGCCCAGTCGTGGCAGTCGGCGCCGGTGAAGGTCGCCGCCTGTCCACCGGCATCCACGATCCCGACCTGGCGGTGCTCCCGCTCGTCGTCGGCGCCGAGCAGTGCGTCGAGCGTTGCGCGCGCGCCATTGCCGTCGGCCAGCAGCTGCAGCCCACGCGGCTTGTACGACGTGTTCGCGTACGACTGGGTGGCGATGGCGCCGACCCCGGCCCGCGCGGCGGGGACGGCGTACCCCACGGCCAGGAACTTCGAGGCGACGGCCACGCCCCAGGAGTCTCCGTCGGCGGACCGGGCCACGATCGAGAACGTCATAGATCAAGCGTAGAGGCGCGCTGGCCGGGTCCGTCAGCGGCTGAGTCTCAGAACTGGTCACGAACGACGTGCTGAGGTGGATCAGGGCTGTCGCAGTTGACCGGTTGCATCGGCGCGGTGGTTAGGGTGAGCGGCTGGGATGCACGACGCGGCGAGCCAGGAGGACAGCGTGCGGGTTGGAGTGCTGACCGGCGGTGGTGACTGCCCCGGCCTCAATGCGGTCATCCGGGCGGTGGTGCGGCGCGGGGTG
>JALZMX010000185.1 GCA_030857985.1 Actinomycetota bacterium
GTCCGAACGGCGCCGGCAAGTCCACGCTGCTCAAGGCCATGTTCGGTCTGGTGACTGTCCGGTCCGGCAGCGTCGTGCTGCGCGGGGAGACGATCACCGGCCTCAAAGCACACAGTCTGGTGCGCAAGGGCGTCGGCTTCGTCCCGCAGACCGAGAACGTCTTCCCGAGCTTGACCATCGAGGAGAACCTCCAGATGGGGTGCTACCAGTCGTCCGGACGCTTTGCCGAGCGCTTCGAGTTCGTGGCCGGGCTCTTTCCCACGCTAGCCGACCGCCGCAAGCAGCGGGCCGGCTCGCTGTCCGGCGGTGAGCGGCAGATGGTCGCGATGGGGCGGGCGCTGATGATGGAGCCGTCGGTGCTGCTGCTCGACGAGCCGTCGGCCGGCCTGTCCCCCGCCCTGCAGGACGACGTGTTCCGGCGCGTCCGACAGATCAACAAGGCCGGCGTGTCGGTCGTCATGGTGGAGCAGAACGCCCGCCGATGCCTGCAGATTTGCGATCGCGGCTACGTCCTGGACCAAGGTCGAAACGCCTACACCGCCAGGGGGGCCGAGCTCGCCAAGGACCCCAAGGTCATCGAGCTCTACCTGGGCACGCTGGGCAAGGTTCCCTGACCTCGTACGCCGCGTCTGCTGCTGCACGACGAGGGGCCCGGCCGATGTGGCCGGGCCCCACGTCGTACGCGGAAGTACCTACAGCTTGGCGCTCTTGTACTCCACCTCGGGCAGGAGCTTGCCACCCTTGCCGTAGGTGTAGATGCCGACGCTGGCCTCGGTCGGGTCACCGTTCACGTCGAACTCGACCGGCCCGGAGATGCCGTCGTAGTCGAAGTCGGTGCCCGCCTTCGCCAGGGCGACACATTCCTTGAAGGTCGTGCACTTCTCACCGCCGGCGCTGACCTCCATCAGCTTGGCACCGATGTCCTTGCCGGCGTCGCTCTTGGCTACCTCAGCAGCCAGAGCGACGAGCACAACCGCGTCGTAGGACTCACCCGCGTAGGGGAACGCGGTCAGCGCAGGGTCGACTTTCAGGAGGCGCTCGCGGAAGTCGCCCGGCGCCTCGGCGCCGGGGGTGGTGCCCTGCACGCCCTCGATCACGTCACCGAGCGCCTGGACCGGCTTGGCCTCCAGGTTGCCGTCCACCAGGTAGAGCTCCTTGGTCTGCGGTCCGATGCCCTGCTTGACCAGCTCCTGGATGACCAGGGCCGACTCCTCGAAGCCGATGAGGACGACGGCGGCCGGGTCGGCAGCCTTGATCTTGGAGACCTCGGCGCTGAACGTCGTTGCCGCCGGGTCGTAGACGACGGTCTCGACGACCTCGCCGTTGGAGCCCTCGAAGGACTTCGTGACGAACTCGGTCAGGCCGGTGCCGTAGGAGTCCTGGAGCTGCAGGATCCCGATGCTGGCAACGCCATCGGCGGTGATCTTGTCGGCGAGGATGCGGCCCTGCAGGGTGTCGGAGGGCGCGGTCCGGAAGTAGAGGTCCTTGTCCGGGAAGTCGGTGAACTCCGGCGAGGTATTGGCCGGGGAGATCTGCACGACACCCGCGCCGGTGATCTTCTCGATCACCGTCAACGAGACACCGGAGGACGCAGCCCCCACGATGGCGTCGACGTCCTGGCTCAGCAGACGGTCAACCGACTGCGAGGCGATGTTGGTCTTGGTGTCGCCGGAGTCGGAGTCGATCTTCTCGACCGGCTTGCCCAGCACGCCGCCGGCCTCGTTGATCTCTTTGACGGCGAGGTCGACGCCGGCGAACTCGGGCGGACCGAGGGAGGACAGCGAGCCGGTCTGCGGCAGCAGGGTGCCGATGGTGAGCGTCCCGTCGGCCTCGTTGAGCGGAGCCGGCGAGCCGCTGGCGGACGCCGACGCGGACGCGGACGCGGACGCGGAGGCGCTGGGCGAGCTGTCGGTGCCGGCTGTGTCATCGGAGGCCCCGCCGCAGGCGGCAAGGGCGAGAGAGCCTGCGCTGATGGCGGCAAGCATGCGCCAGGTACGTACGGAGGTCATCCACCGTCTCCTTGGGTAAACGAAAGGACGCCGCGGTCACGACGCTCGGAGCCGACGGTAGTGGAGGACAAGCACGCTGGCACCGGTCGCAAGGCGGTCGTGTCACGGTCGTTGCCAGGTCGTGACCTAGGGACGCATCGGAAGGTCGGAGCCGCGCGGCAAGAGGGTGGTGATCCACAGGGACTTGGAGGTGGATGTCTGGCGGCGAACCACCTCGAAGTCCGCGTGGATCAGCCGGGGGCCGGTGGGCCGCCGGGGACGGGGACTGCGGGGGCGGCGGGCCGCTCCGGTCCGGCCGGTGTCCCGGCCGCGTCCAGCACGTCCTGCGCCACCGCGCGCATCGAGCGCCGCTGGTCCATCGACCGGCGCTGGATCCACCGGAAGGCCTCGGGCTCG
>JALZMX010000215.1 GCA_030857985.1 Actinomycetota bacterium
GTCATCGACTCGGTGATCCGGGGCAAGGGCTCGGTATGTGGACCGCTGGACAGGTGCCACTCGTTCTCGTGCTCGATCATCGCGGCCAGCTCGCTGCGGTCGAGGAAGAGGCCGTGGCAGCCGGCGCACTGTGCCACCTCGACGCCACCGCGACGGTGACGCGCCATCTCCCCCTGACACTGCGGACACGTCATCTGCTCCATATGAGAAACCTACCCGCCGAGCCTCTGCCGATGTGTCGTGTTCGCCGGGCGGCGCCGCAACCCGTCGGCACCGGGGAGTGTGAGGACGCCGCAGACCGGGAATGTTCGAGGATGTCCGGCCGTTGCACACCCTAGAGGCCGACTCACGTCGTCACGTCGAGAAGCCAACCGCGCTGGACCAGACCGGGGAGGTCACCCACGATGTCCGACCGAGTGCTGCGAGGCGCCCGCCTGGGCGCACAGAGCTTCGAGGACGAGCGCGGCATCGAGTTCGCCCCGCGCCAGCAGGTGGCTTACGCCTGCAATCAAGGGCACCAGTTCACGATTACCATGGCCACGGAGGCAGACGTGCCGCTGGTGTGGGAGTGTCTGCGCTGCAGCGCCCAGGCCCGTCTCGTCGACGGCGCGGAGCCGGACCCCAAGAAGGAGAAGCCGGTCCGAACCCACTGGGACATGCTGCGCGAGCGTCGCTCGATCTCCGAGCTCGAGGACATCCTGTCTGAGCGCCTCGACCTGCTGCGCAGCGGCGAGATCGGCCCCGCGCACCTGCACCGGAGCCCACGCCGCAAGGCGAGCTCCCGCAGTAAGGTGAAGAAGAGCGCTTGAGCACACGTCGCCTGTCGGCGACGCGCTCCATCAAACGACCGGATCGCGACTGTTTCCCCCGACGGCGCGATCCGGTCCCTTTGCGGCGCTCAGCGGTCGTCGTCGACGATCTCGCCCGGCACCACCCGGTCGCCGGTACGGCGGTGCCCTCGCCGCGAAGACCGGCCGGGTCTGCCGGTGCTGTGCGCCACCAACGTCACCCGCAGAAGCCGGATCAGCAGCCGGCGTGCCACTGGTCTCGTCGGCGGCAGCACGAAGAAGAACCCGACGATGTCGGTCACGAAGCCCGGGGTCAGCAGCAGCGTCCCACCCACGAGCACCAGGGCTGCGTCCGCGAGCTCGGTGCCGGGCAGCCGGCCGGTGGAGAAGGTGGTCCGCAGCGCTGCCCAGGCACGTCGCCCCTCGCGCTTGACGATCCAGGCGCCCAACGCACTCTCCAGCAGCAGCAGCGCGATCGTCCACGGCGCTCCGATCACCTGCCCGACTTGGATGATCACGTAGATCTCCAGCACCGGGACCAGCAGGAAGGCGACCGCCAGCCACGTCCAGCGCATCAGGACTGCACCCGCGCCATGTGTGCTCGCGGGGACCGCAGCCGAGCCAACCGGTCCGCCGCTCCCCACAAGGTCACCCGCCACAGCGCCTCGCGCACGATTGCCCCACTCATCTTCGACTCCCCCTCGGTCCGCTCGACGAACTCGATCGGGACCTCCACCACGCGACAACCAGCCTGCAGCGCTCGTCTGGTCAGATCTACCTGGAAGCAGTAACCCTGCGAAGCAACCGACGCCAGGTCCACGCAACGTAGCGCGCTGGCACGCCATGCCCGGAAGCCGGCGGTTGCGTCGCGTACCGGCAAGGACATCGCCAGCCGGACATAGCGGTTGCCCCCGCGTGACAATGCCTGTCGCGACCGCGGCCAGTTCCGCACTGATCCTCCCGCGATCCATCGTGACCCGATCACCAAGTCCGCGCCACGCAGCGCCGCGAGCAGGTCGGGCAGCTGCTCGGGTTGGTGTGACCCGTCCGCGTCGAGCTGCACGAGCGCCGAGTAACCCTCGGCGAGGCCCTGCCCGAATCCGGCCAGGTACGCCGCCCCCAGTCCCTGCTTGCCTGGCCTGTGCAGCACTCGGATCGCCGGGTCCGAGGCGGCGAACCGGTCGGCGAGCTCGCCGGTCCCGTCCGGGGAGTTGTCGTCGATGACGAGCAGGTCGGCCGTGGGCACGGTGGCGCGCAGCCGGGACAGCACCGACGGCAGGTTCGCTGCTTCGTCGTACGTCGGGATCAGCACGAGCACGCCGCCATTGCGCTCAACCACGACGCACTGGCCTGCGCCGGCCGACGACGGCGGCCCATCCCACGGCGGCCGCCGCGGCCACCGCCGCAGCGAGCTCCACCCAGCCACCCAGCAGCAGTCCCGGGGTCTGTCCTGATGCCAGCGGCACACGCTGGACGAGCACGGCCGGCTCGGCCGAGGTGGTCTGCGCGAGCGTGCTGCCGTCGGGCAGCACCACACCGCTGATGCCGCTGGTCGCCGCCACCACGACGGAGCGCCCGGACTCGATCGCACGCAGCCGGGAGATCGCCCATTGCTGCTCGAGCTGTCCGGTGTCGAGATAGGTGGCGTTGTTGGTCTGTACGACGAGCAACTGCGCCCCCGCCGCCGTGACGTCTCGCACCGCGTCACCGTAGGAGACCTCGAAGCAGGTGACGGCTCCGACGACCACGTCACCCATCCGCAGCACGCCCGGCTCCGTGCCGGCGACGAGGTCCCGCGGGATCATCGACAGCCGGCCGATCAGCGGCTCGAGGGTGGATCGCAGCGGAATGTACTCGCCGAAGGGCACCAGGTGCCGCTTGGTGTAGGTCTCCCCCGGACCGGTCCGGGGTTGCCACACGATGCCCATGTTGCGCAGCCCCGCGTCGTCCTCGACCAGGGAGCCGACCAGGGTGGGTACGCCGACGGCGTCGACCGCGGACGAGATCGACGACGCGGCGTCGGCGTCGTCGTACGGGTCGATGTCGGAGGAGTTCTCCGGCCAGAACACCAGGTCGGGAACCTCGACCTCGCCGCGCGCCACCCGCTCGGCGAGCTCGTGGGTGGCGCGGACGTGGTTGTTGAGGACCACCCGAGGCTCCCCCGCGAACGGGTTCAGCCCAGAGCCCGGAACACCCCCTTGGACGGCGGCCACCACGACCTGGTCCGCACCGGCCACTGCCCCGGTGACGCCTGGCCCGGCCACACCGAGCGGTAGCCACCAACCGGCGGTGAGCAGCAGCCCGACGAGCATCACCGCGCCAGCACGCGCCCGCGCCCGGTGGGCGTCGGTCAGCGCCCACAGCACCAGGGCAGCGGCGCCCACGACGATGCCGGTGACCGCGGGCGCCCCGAGATAGCGTGCCCAGGCGGCGACCGAGGTCTGGTCGAGACCGAACCCCAGCCGCCCCCATCCGAACCCGCCGAACGGCACCGAGCTGCGGGCCAGTTCCACTGCGACCCAGCAGCAGGCCGTCCACAGCGGCCAACGAGGCAGTCGGGAGACCAACGCCAGCGCTGCGCCGAGCCCGGCGTAGAACATCGCCTCGACGACACCGAGCGCGATCCAGGCGTCGGTGCCGACGACGCGCATCCATGGCAGCAGCACGAGCATGAACGCCAGCCCGAAGCCGAAGCCGCATGCCGCACCCAGCCGCCACGACTGGTGCCGAGTCAGCGCGCTGAGCAGCAGCACCGCCGAAGGCAGCAGCAACACCCACCCGATCGGCGGAAAGCTGAGTCCAAGGCCGACGCCGCCTGCGGTGGCCACCGCGATTCGCACGGCGATCCACGGCAGCCCGGCGCCCGCACCGAGCCGACCGGCAGGGACCGCCGCGGCGCTCGCCGCAGAGCCGGTCCCAGGTGCCGTCGCGGACACCCCCGAGCGTGCCGCCGAAGGCATGGCAGAGGGCGTGGTCGCACGGGTCATTGCAGGCGGGGCTCCAGAATGTGGGGACAGGTCCAGCATACGGAGAGAGCCCGGGACCCTTCGGACCGAACGCCATCACGCTGGCGGCGTGCAGAGCGTCCGTTGTCTACTGGGTCCGGGCTCTTCCCGGGTCTCACCCCACGCCGACGAGCGCGCGACCGGGCGGGCCGCTGAGCTGAGGGCCTGGCCTCCGACCCAGCTCGTGCGGCCACCTGGACGCCGGCCCGACGGTGCGGCCTGCTTGGTGGACTCCGGCACTCTTTCCAGT
>JALZMX010000238.1 GCA_030857985.1 Actinomycetota bacterium
GAGTCGACATCGACACCCGCACCGGCCACAACGGCAACAGCCACAGGGTCTGCCGAGCAGCCGGCCGAGACGACCGGACAGGAGGTCTGAGCACCATGCTTATCCCCCGCAGGGTCAAGCACCGCAAGCAGCACCGGCCGACCCGGCGCGGTGCCGCCAAGGGTGGGACCACGCTGGACTTCGGCGACTTCGGAATCCAGGCGATCGAGGGTCACTACGTCACCAACCGGCAGATCGAGTCCGCGCGTATCGCGATGACACGCCACATCAAGCGTGGGGGCAAGGTGTGGATCAACATCTACCCCGACCGTCCGTTGACCAAGAAGCCCGCCGAGACCCGGATGGGTTCCGGCAAGGGGTCGCCGGAGTGGTGGATCGCGAACGTCAAGCCCGGACGCGTCATGTTCGAGCTGTCGGGGGTGTCGGAGCCGATCGCGCGCGAGGCCTTGCGCCGCGCGATGCACAAGCTCCCGATGAAGTGCCGGTTCGTCAGCCGTGAGGCAGGTGAGTTCTGATGAGCTCGGTCATGACCGCAGCAGACCTGCGCAACCTCAGTGACGAGGAGCTGGCCACCAAGGTGGTCGAGGGCAAGGAGGAGCTGTTCAACCTGCGCTTCCAGGCGGCCACCGGGCAGCTGGAGAGCCACGGTCGGCTCCGTACGGTGCGGCGGGAGATCGCGCGTATCTATACGGTTCTGCGCGAGCGTGAGCTCGGCATCACCGAGTCCACCGCGGCCGCGGATCGCTCCGCCGAGGGCGCCGCATGAGTGAGAGGGAAGTGGCCCACGTGGGCGACGCAGCTGTTTCCGATGTTTCCGACGTCGAGCGCGCTCGACGCAAGACCCGTGAGGGTCTGGTCGTCAGCGACAAGATGGACAAGACCGTGGTCGTGTCGGTCGAGGACCGGGTCAAGCACGCGCTGTACGGCAAGGTTCTGCGTCGCACCAGCAAGCTCAAGGCCCACGACGAGCAGAATCAGTGCGGCGTCGGCGACCGCGTCCTGATCATGGAGACGCGACCGCTGTCGGCGACCAAGCGCTGGCGCATAGTCGAAGTACTCGAGAAGGCGAAGTAGTCAACACATCCGTTCCGCCAGGCTCACAGCCGTGAGAACCGGCGAGACAAACAGGAGAATCCGATGATCCAGCAGGAGTCGCGACTGAAGGTCGCCGACAACACGGGAGCCAAGCAGATCTTGTGCATCCGTGTCCTCGGCGGCTCCGGTCGGCGCTACGCCGGAATCGGCGACGTCATCGTCGCCACCGTCAAGGACGCGATCCCCGGTGGCAACGTCAAGAAGGGTGACGTCGTCAAGGCCGTCGTCGTGCGCACCGTCAAGGAGCGGCGCCGCCATGACGGCTCCTACATCCGCTTCGACGAGAACGCCGCGGTGATTCTGCGAACCGACGGCGAGCCGCGCGGCACCCGCATCTTCGGCCCGGTCGGCCGCGAGCTGCGCGACAAGAGGTTCATGCGGATCATCTCGCTGGCCCCGGAGGTGCTCTAGATGGCAGACCACCTGAACATCAGGAAGGGCGACGTCGTGCGCGTCGTCGCCGGCAAGGACAAGGGCGTCGAGGGCAAGGTCATTGCCGTGGTCCCCGAGCAGGACCGCGTCATCGTCGAAGGAGTCAACCGGATCAAGCGGCACACCAAGCTCGTCCAGCAGGGCGGTCGCGGTGGCACCACCGGCGGCATCGTCACCCAGGAGGCGCCGATCCACGTCTCCAACGTGACGCTGCTCGTCGAGGTCGACGGCAAGAAGGTGCCCTCACGCATCGGCTTCCGTCGCGACGAGGTGTCCAAGCGCCGCCCGGACGGGTCCACCTACACCGCGCACCGCAGCGTCCGGATCGCCAAGCGCACCGGGGAGGAGATCTGATGACGACCGAGACCACCGAAGCGACCGCGGCTCCGCCCACGGAACCGACCCGAGCCGTGCCGCGGTTCAAGACCCGCTACCAGCAGGAGATCCTTCCCGCGCTGCGGGAGGAGTTCCACTACCGCAACGTCATGCAGGTGCCCGGGTTGGCCAAGATCGTGGTCAACATGGGCGTCGGGGAGGCGGCCCGCGACTCCAAGCTGATCGATGGTGCCGTCCGCGACCTGACCCTGATCACCGCTCAGAAGCCGTCGGTGACCCGGGCACGCAAGTCGATCGCGCAGTTCAAGTTGCGCGAGGGCATGCCGATCGGCGCGCACGTCACGTTGCGGGGCAATCGCATGTGGGAGTTCCTTGACCGGTTGCTCACGCTGGCGCTGCCGCGGATCCGTGACTTCCGTGGCCTGTCGCCCAGGCAGTTCGACGGGAGCGGCAACTACACGTTCGGTCTCACCGAGCAGGTCATGTTCCACGAGGTCGACCCCGACCGGGTCGATCGGCAGCGGGGCATGGACATCACGGTCGTCACCACGGCGACCTCCGACGAAGAGGGGCGCGCGCTCCTCAAGCACCTCGGCTTCCCGTTCAAGGAGCTCTGACCGATGGCAAAGACGGCACTGGTGGTCAAGGCCGCCCGTAAACCCAAGTTCAAGGTGCGCGGCTACACCCGATGCCAGCGCTGCGGCCGGCCGAAGTCGGTCTACCGCAAGTTCGGCCTGTGCCGCGTGTGCCTGCGCGAGATGGCACACCGCGGCGAGCTGCCCGGCGTGACGAAGAGCAGCTGGTGATCACCGCCGCACCGGCTGGACAACGACCCGAAACTGGATTCGTTGCAGGTCACCCGGCTCGCGGAGCCGGCGTGAAACCGCAGCGGGAAAGAGGCCTCAGGCCATGATGACCGATCCGATCGCAGACATGCTGACTCGTCTGCGCAATGCCAACCAGGCCTACCACGAGGCGGTGTCGATGCCGTACAGCAAGGTGAAGGCCGGCGTCGCGGAGATCCTGCAGCAGGAGGGTTACATCAGCTCCTGGAAGGTCGAGGAGCCCGCTGAGGGCGCCGTCGGCCGGACGCTCGAGATGACGTTGAAGTTCGGTCCCAGCCGCGAGCGTTCGATCGCCGGGGTTCGCCGGATAAGCAAGCCCGGTCTCCGGGTCTATGCCAAGTCGACGGCGCTGCCGAACGTCCTCGGTGGGCTGGGCGTGGCGATCATCTCGAGCAGCCAGGGTCTGTTGACCGACCGACAGGCCAAAAAGAAGGGCGTAGGCGGGGAAGTTCTCGCCTACGTCTGGTGAGCACGGACGGGAAGGAGTAACCAGATGTCGCGTATCGGCAAGCTTCCGATCCCGGTTCCGTCCGGCGTGGATGTCAGCATCGAAGGCGCCACGGTGACGGTCAAGGGTCCCAAGGGGACGCTCACTCATACGGTTCCACAGCCGATCACGATCGGCCGGTCCGAGGACGGCGCCCTCGCGGTGTCGCGCCCCGACGACGCGCGCCAGAGCAAGGCGCTGCACGGTCTGTCCCGCACGCTGGTCGCCAACATGGTGACCGGAGTGACAGCGGGGTACGAGAAGAAGCTGGAGATCATCGGTGTCGGTTACCGGGTGCTCCCCAAGGGTCCGGCCACGCTGGAGTTCTCGCTCGGCTACTCCCACTCGATCACGTTCGACGCCCCGAACGGCGTCACGTTCACGGTCGACGGTCCGACGCGACTCGCCGTGCAGGGTATCGACAAGCAGCAGGTCGGCGAGGTCGCCGCCAACATCCGCAAGCTGCGCAAACCCGAGCCCTACAAGGGCAAGGGCATCCGCTATGCGGGTGAGCAGGTCCGCCGTAAGGTCGGAAAGGCAGGTAAGTGACGATGAGCATCGGTCTGAAGGCGGGCAAGCACACGTCGCCCCGCGCCAAGTCGCGTCTGCGCCGGCAGGTCCGTACCCGCAAGAAGGTCGCCGGCACCACGCAGCGGCCGCGCTTGGTGGTGACCAGATCGAGCCGGCACGTGCTGGCTCAGGTCGTCGACGACCTGAAAGGGCGGACGGTGGTCTCGGCCAGCACAATGGAGGCCGACCTCCGCACGCACGACGGCGACAAGACCGCCAAGGCCAAGATGGTCGGCCATATCGTCGCCGAGCGGGCCAAGGCGGCCGGTGTCGACAGCGTGGTCTTCGATCGCGCCGGTAACAAGTACCACGGGCGCATCGCCGCCCTGGCCGATGGCGCCCGCAGCGGTGGCCTCGAGTTCTGATCGCCGAAGAGAAGAGGTAGTTCGAATGAGCGGACCCCAGCGCCGCAGTGGTGGTGCAGGTGGCGAGCGTCGTGGTCGCGACGATCGTCGCGGCTCGGCCGCGGACAAGACCGCCTACATCGAGCGGGTCGTCGCGATCAACCGGGTCGCCAAGGTCGTGCAGGGCGGTCGTCGCTTCAGCTTCACCGCTCTCGTGGTCGTCGGTGACGGAGACGGCATGGTCGGCGTCGGCTACGGGAAGGCCAAGGAGGTCCCTGCCGCCATCGCCAAGGCGGTCGAGGAGGCGAAGAAGCAGTTCTTCCGCGTCCCGCGGGTGCAGGGCACCATTCCACACCCGATCCAGGGCGAGAAGGCGGCCGGCGTGGTGCTGCTGCGTCCTGCCGCTCCCGGTACCGGGGTGATCGCCGGTGGGCCGGTACGCGCAGTGCTCGAGTGCGCGGGCATCCACGACGTACTCAGCAAGTCGCTCGGCTCGTCCAACGCGATCAACATCGTGCATGCGACGGTCGCGGCCCTGAAGGGTCTCGAGACGCCGGAGGCGGTGGCCACCCGCCGTGGTCTGCCTGTCGAGGACGTCGCGCCGGCGGCACTGCTGCGGGCGCGGGCCCGGGCGGAGGCGAGGGCGTGATGGCACGGCTGAAGGTCCGTCAGACCCGTTCGGGCATCGGACGCAAGCAGAACCAGCGCGACACGCTGCGCTCGCTGGGACTGAAGCGCATCGGTGACGTCGTCGTCAAGGAGGACCGCCCCGAGATCCGCGGCATGGTCGCGACGGTCACCCACCTGGTCGCCGTCGAGGAGGTCGACTGACATGACGTTGAAGATCCATCACCTGCGTCCGGCTCCTGGCGCCAAGACCGCCAAGACCCGAGTGGGTCGCGGCCAGGGCAGCAAGGGCAAGACCGCAGGCCGCGGCACCAAGGGCAGCAAGGCCCGCAACCAGATCCCGGCCGGTTTCGAGGGCGGGCAGATGCCGCTGCACATGCGGCTGCCCAAGCTCAGAGGCTTCAACAACCCGTTCCGGGTGGAGTTCCAGGTGGTCAACCTGGACCGCCTCGCCGAGCTCTACCCTGACGGTGGCGAGGTCACCGCCGAGGACCTGGCAACCCGTGGCGCGGTGCGCTCCGGCCGGCCGGTCAAGATCCTCGGCACGGGAGATCTGGGGTCTGCGCTGCAGGTCAGCGCGCACGCGTTCTCCCGCAACGCCAAGGACAAGATCGAGGCGGCTGGCGGCAGCGTGACCGAGCTGTGATTTCCGACCGACTGTTATGGTCCGATGGTTGCGCGGACCGGCCGTAGCGGCGCGGGCCCGCAGGCTGAGCCCGACTACGGCACAACCACATTCCGGCCCCTCCTGGTGAGGGCCACGGTGGGAGGACACCGGTGCTAGGCGCCTTCGTCAACGCGTTCCGGACGCCGGACCTTCGGCGCAAGCTGTTGTTCGTCCTGTTCATCATCGCGCTGTTCAGGCTCGGTTCGGTGCTGCCTGCGCCTGGTGTGCATGTCTCCAACGTGCAGGAGTGCCTGGCGACGGTGGAGCAGCAGGGCGTGCTGGGACTGCTCAACCTGTTCTCCGGTGGCGCGCTGCTGCAGCTCGCGGTGTTCGCGCTCGGGATCATGCCCTACATCACCGCCAGCATCATCATGCAGCTGCTCACCGTGGTGATCCCGAGGCTGGAGTCGCTGAAGAAGGAGGGACAGGCGGGTCAGTCCAAGATCACGCAGTACACGCGCTACCTCACGATCGGTCTGGCGCTGCTGCAGGCGACCAGCTTCGTGGCGCTGGCCCGATCCGGACAGCTCTTCGGCGGCAGCTGCCCGTTGCCCCTGCTGCGCAACGACAGCGTGGCCACCGCCGGCCTCATCGTGCTCACGATGACCGCCGGCACCGGCGTCGTGATGTGGCTCGGCGAGCTGATCTCCGAGCGCGGGGTCGGCAACGGCATGTCGATACTGATCTTCACCCAGGTCATCGCCACCTTCCCCTCAGGTCTGCAGTCGGTCTACGACTCCCGCGGCTTCGGCACCCTGCTCGTCGTCGTACTCGTCGGACTGGCCGTCATCGCCGGTGTGGTCTTCGTCGAACAGGCGCAACGCCGCATCCCGGTGCAGTACGCCCGGCGGATGGTTGGCCGGAAGATGTTCGGCGGCTCGTCGACGTACATCCCGCTCAAGGTGAACCAGGCCGGCATCATCCCGGTCATCTTCGCCTCGAGCATGCTCTACCTCCCCGCCCTCGCCACACAGTTCAACCAGAACGCGGGCTGGTCGGTCCTGCTGCAGGAGTACTTCGTGACCCAGCAGCATCCCTTCTACATGCTGACGTACTTCCTGCTCATCATCTTCTTCACCTACTTCTACGTCTCGATCACCTTCAACCCCGAGGAGGTCGCCGACAACATGAAGAAGTACGGCGGCTTCATCCCCGGCATCCGGGCCGGCAAGCCGACTGAGGAGTATCTCGGCTATGTGCTGTCCAGGATCACGTTGCCCGGCGCGCTCTATCTCGGCCTCATCTCGCTGATTCCATTGATCGCGCTCGGGTCCGTCGGCGCCAACCAGAACTTCCCGTTCGGTGGCACGTCGATCCTGATCATGGTCGGCGTCGGGCTGGAGACGGTGAAGCAGATCGAGAGCCAGCTCCAACAGCGCAACTATGAGGGATTCCTCCGCTGATGCGCGTCGTTCTCGTCGGGCCTCCGGGAGCGGGCAAGGGCACGCAGGCGAAGTTCATCGCCAAGCACTTCTCGATCCCGCAGATCTCCACCGGCGACATCTTCAGGACGAACGTCGCGGACCGCACGCCGATCGGGGTCGAGGCCAAGAAGTTCATGGACGCAGGTGACCTGGTGCCCGACACGGTGACGATCGCGATGGTGCGCGACCGCCTTGCCGAGGACGATGCACACACGGGCTTCTTGCTGGACGGCTTCCCGCGCACGGCGGGCCAGGCCGAGGCGCTCGGTGAGATGCTGGACGAGATGGGCTTACCCCTCGACGCGGTGCTCGAGCTGCGGGTCGACGACGACGAGGTGGTACGCCGCTTGTCCGGACGCCGCACCTGTCACGACTGCGGGCACGTGTGGCACGCGGAGTTCGACGCTCCCGAGATCGACGGTGTCTGCGACAACTGTGGCGGCAAGCTCTTCCAGCGCGACGACGATCAGCCAGACACGATCCGGCGGCGGCTCGAGGTCTACACCGAGCAGACCGCACCCCTGGTGGGTCACTACAGAAGAGCCGGCGCGCTCGTCGCCATCGAGGCGTCCGGAGCCGTCGACGAAGTCACCGAGCGCGCGATCCGCGCGCTCGAGTCGACTCAGGGGTCGCCGCAAGAGTCCGTGCAGTCCAGCTGAGCAGGTCCGGCCGGAGAGTGCAGATGTTTCGCGCACGTGGCATCGAACTGAAGACGCCAGAGCAGATCTCGTTGATGCGCGAGGCCGGTCTGGTCGTCGGTCGCACCCTCGAGCTGCTCCGAGCCTCGGCTGGTGCCGGCACGACGACGGGGGAACTCGATGTCCTCGCCGAGGAGCACATCCGCGACAGCGGAGCTGTCCCGTCGTTCCAGGGCTATCACGGCTTTCCGGGCAGCATCTGCACCTCGGTGAACGAGCAGGTGGTGCACGGCATCCCGGGATCTCGGACGTTGCGTGACGGTGACGTCGTCTCGATCGACTGCGGCGCGATCGTCGCCGGCTGGCACGGTGACGCTGCGTTCACAGTCGCGGTCGGGCAGGTGCCGGCCGAGGTCGCAGAACTGCTGCGCGTCTGCGAGCAGGCACTGTGGCGCGGCATCGGAGCTGCCCGGCTCGGCGGTCGGGTCACCGACATCTCCGCTGCGGTGGAGGCGCACGCCAGGTCGCGGGGCAGCTACGGCATCGTCGAGGACTATGTGGGACACGGGATCGGCTCGGCCATGCACCAGCCCCCGAACGTGCCGAACGTCGGCCGCCCCGGCCACGGGCCCCGCCTGGTGCAAGGCTTGGCGCTGGCGGTCGAGCCGATGCTGACCCTGGGCAGCATGGAGACGGCTGTGCTCGACGACGACTGGACCGTGGTCACCGCCGACGGGTCGTACGCCGCTCACTTCGAGCACACGTTCACGCTGACCGAGAACGGCCCCTGGGTGCTGACGGCGCTCGACGGCGGC
>JALZMX010000066.1 GCA_030857985.1 Actinomycetota bacterium
ATCGTGGTCAGCCAGTTCCCCGGTGACGGCAGTCAGGTGGAGCCTGGTGCGGTCGTGACCATCACCGTCTCGAGCCTGTCGGAGGAGACCGAGCCGTCGCCGACTCCCACACCAACGCCCACGGCCACGCCGACCCCTACCACCGCGACGCCCACCCCGACCGAGACCCCAACTGAGTCGCCGACCGAGAGCCCGACAGAAACGCCGACCGAGACTCCGACGGAGAGTCCGACTGAGACGCCCAGCGACAACGGCAAGGCGAAGGGCAAGGACAAGAACAAGGACAAGGGCAAAGACAAGGGGGAGGGGAGACGTAACGGGGAAGGCGACGGTTGATCTCCGCCGAACCCCAGCGCCACTGCTCCGGTCCGCCGGTAGGAGCACGGATGCTGCTCTGGGTGCGAGACGAGGACAAGGCCCACTACGCTAGCCGAAACACACCCAACTCAGCGTGTGCCGGCATCACTCGAGGAGCCCAGCTCGTGCCCGAGTCCCGTTCGCGAAAGAAGCAGACCCCGCAACCAGCGGCGACGACCCATCAGCCGCGCAGAAGGGGCGGCGGGCGCTGGGTTGCACCGGTGATGCTGACCTCCCTGGTCCTCGGACTGCTCTGGATCGTTGTCTTCTACCTTGCCGGCTCCGACATCCCTGGAATGCGAGAGCTCGGCAACTGGAATCTGGCCGTCGGGATGACTCTGATCCTGGTCGGCCTGGTCACGGCAATGAGATGGGATTGACCCGGCTCCCCTGCGCAGGCCGCTCGCGCCCTCCTGTCCACCGGGTAGTCCATACGCTGTGATTACAGGTTTGTAGTTCTCCACACTGTGGAGAACCTCTGTGGAGAACCTCTCCCCCACGCTTCCATCCTTGGCAGTCGCCGCGAAGTATCCGACCTGCCCGAGATCGCGGGCAGGTCGGATACGGCGGCTGGAACCCCCAGGGCTCCGCTCGGATCGAGTTTCTGCGCCCGCCGCTATCCGACGGAACGGATCGCGATCGTCTGGACGACGAACACCGCCAAACACGCGACGAGGACGGCGACGAACGCCAGCACGTGAACCGTGGTCCGGCGCTCGCGGGGTGCGTAGGCCAGCGCCCATCCCAGTACGAGACCACCGGCCAGACCGCCCAGGTGGCCCTGCCACGAGATGCCGGGCGCGAGGAACGTGAACGCGAGGTTGATCCCGAGCAGGGTCAGCAGCGTCCGCACGTCGTAGCGCATCCGGATCGACACCACCAGCAGCGCCCCGAACAACGCGAACACCGCGCCCGAGGCGCCGAACGTGAAGGTGCCGGCACCGGCGAGCAGGTACACCGCGGCCGAACCGCACAGTGCGCCGAGCAGGTACAAGGTGACAAAGCGCCAGCGCCCGAACAGCCGCTCCAGCGTCGGGCCGAAGATCCACAGCGCCACCATGTTCAGCCCGAGGTGCAACACCTGCTCGTGCACGAACGCCGAGGTGATCAGGCGCCACACCTCGCCCTGAGCCACCCCGAAGTCAGGCGGTGCAAACCCCGGCACCCGCTCGCCGGAGAACAACACCATCTCCCGGAGCAGGGGGCTGGCGCCCGCACCGGTGGCGAGGACGGCGACGAAGACGGCGACGTTGAGCCCGATCAGCGCCAGCGTGATCACGTTGTCGCGACCGTGCACCTGTCCGCCGTAGATCGTCCTGGGCTGCCGCACCGATGCCGCACCCGCGGCGACGCAGTCCGGGCACTGGAACCCGACCGCCGCCTGGCGCATGCACTCCGGGCAGATCGGGCGCTCGCAGCGCTGGCAGCGGACGTAGGTCTCCCGGTCCCCGTGCCGGTAGCACGCGGGACCGGCACCTGGCTCAGGCGGGCGCTCGGGTCGTTGGCTCTCGGTCACGGCGTGGTCCTCGGGGCTCAGCGTCGCTCGACGTCCACGCGCTCGATAACCACGTCGTCCGTCGGTCGGTCAGCTCGCCCGGTGGATACCGCCGCGATGGCGTCGACCACCTGCTGGCTGTCGCCGTCGGCGACCTCACCGAAGATCGTGTGCTTGAAGTTGAGCCAGCTGCACGGTCCAACCGTGACGAAGAACTGCGAGCCATTCGTGCCCGGGCCTGCGTTCGCCATCGCGAGCAGGTAGGGCCGGTCGAAAGTGAGTTCTGGGTGCGGCTCGTCCTTGAACTGGTAGCCCGGCCCACCGGTACCGGTGCCGAGCGGGCACCCGCCCTGCACCATGAAACCCTTGATCACCCGGTGGAAGGCCAAGCCGTCGTAGAACCGGTCGCTCGTCTTGGCGCCGGTCGCCGGGTGCGTCCACTCCTTCTCACCCTCGGCCAGCCCGACGAAGTTGCGGACGGTCTCGGGCGCGTGGTCGGGAAACAGGCGGATCGCGACGTCGCCCTTGTTCGTCTTCAGCGTCGCGTAGAGATCGTCGGCCACCGGGCCTGCCCTTCTCGTCGAGCCGTCCGCGGCTGCGCGGTCGGCACTTCATCGTGCGGCGAACGCCGCTATCCTGACACGGCTCCCCAACCCGCCTCGTCGCCGGGCAGCCCGACCCACCGCCCCAAGCGGGGGTCGACGTTTTCCGCCGGAGCGGATGCGGCAGGATCGGGGCAGGAAACGATGGCCAGAGCAAGTGAGAGGGGACGCCTGACATGACGCACCACCGGCATAATCGTGCACAGGAGCTGGCGGACAAGGCCCGCGAGACACTCGGCCCAGCCGCGGAGCAGGCGCGGGACAAGGCAGCCCCGGCGTTCAACGAGGCGATGGAGCGGATCGCGCCCATCGTCGACGAGGCGCGCATCCAGGCCAGCGAGATACTGCGCCCGGTCGCCGCCGCTGCAGCCGCGAGGAGCGAACCGTACCGGGAGGAGGCGAAGAGGCGCGGTGTCGCCACCGTCGCCGCACTCAAGGGCGAGGTGGAGGCTCCGACGGAGAAGTCACACAAGGTCCGCACGGTCGTGCTGGTCCTCGGACTCGGCGGCGCGGTTGCCTGGGGCTACAAGTGGTTCACCGGCCGCGACGCCGACGCCGCCTGGCAGAGCTCGTACGACCCGATTCCGGCGCCTCCCTCCAGCACCCCCGAGGAGCCGGACGATGCGGCAGCTGCCGCTCCGGACGAGGCGCTCGCCGATGCAGACGAGCAGCCGCACGACCCGACCGACCCTGACCACCCGCTGGAGCGTCGCGAGCTGTGACACCGCCGAGACTCCCTGACTAGCGGCGCTCCTCGATCCAGCTGTCGATCCGTTCCCACCAGCCGAAGAGCCAGTCGATGCGCTCTGCCCGCTGCGATGGGATGTCGCCGCGTGGCACCCGCCACCACTGCATGACGATGGTCTTGTCCATCGGCAGCTCGCGGTAGACATCCGCGACCGTCAGCATGTGGTCCAGGCCGGTGTGGGCGACCATCAGCACGTCCACCTCGGGTGCGGCGTCCAGCGCTGCCAGGACGCCGCCGGGGCGCGGGGCGAGCACGTTGCGCATCCCCTCTGCCCGCCGCGCCATCGACTCGTGGCCGCGTCGGCGCAGCGCCTCGATGGCCCGCTGTCGCCGACCGGGGGTGAAGTTTCCACCCTCGGGAAAGATCACGATGCCGTCGTTGTGGTCCAGTCCACTCGCCAGCTCGGCGATCTGATGCTCGACCGCGTCGCCCCCGGCGCCCGGGTGGGGTGACACGAAGCGGCTCGGCAGCCTGTTCAGGATTGCGTCGATCGCGGGGTCCCAGGCCAGAGTGTCCTTGAGGACGACGCGTGGCTCCCGCTGGTACCAGTTCATCAGCGCATGCATCAGGATCAACGAGTCACCGGGTCCCGCATGCCGACAGCACACCAGCAGCGGCTCTCCCGGGAAGGCATCCGGAGTCGGGCCCTGCACCTCGATCGACAGCTTGAGCACCCGGCGTGCCTCACGGAAGAAGACCGCCAGATAGGCCTGCACGATGTCGTAGTGCACCCGCTCGAACCACGGCCGTCGCAACGCCCACCCGAACCCGGAGGCGATCCACAGTCCGAACAGCTCGACCAGCACCAGGCTCTCCAAGACGAGGTGGAGAGTCAGCAGCCAGAGCAGCCGCAGCGGACGCAGATGGCCTCGGGCAACCGGCGACAGGAACGCCGCCGCCAGCAGCCACAGCGGGATGGTCGTCACCAGCAGCACGGTGAGCACGACGACTGCCGGCGCCAGCACCAGACGACGCAGCCAGTGCACGACACCGCGGCCGCGCACCGCGGCTGCGCTCATGGCACCCGTTCGACGAGGTAGTCCCGAGAAGCCTCGTAGGCGCGCGTCACCCGATCCTGCACGATCGAGAAGTTGCGATGGGCGAGCAGCGAGTCATCGCGTACCGAGCCGCCGCCGGTCGGCAGCACATGGGCCTCCACGCCATCGGGCAGCGCGGCCATCTCGCGACTGAACCGGTGCCGGCGAGCGATCTCGAACGAGACCCGCGCCACCTCCCATGGGCGCCGAGGTGGTTTGAGCGGTCGGTCGATCCGGCCCACCTGCAACACGAAGATCCGCTGCGCGCCGAGCTCGACCGCCCGACCGACCGGGATCGAGTTGACGATGCCGCCGTCGAGGAAGTGCTCGTCGCCGACCCGGGCGGGACTGAGCAGGCCGGGTACGGCGGCGGAGGCGACCACCGCGTCCACCACCCGCCCGGTGCTGAACCAGTGCTCCGACGCCCGCTCGATGCTGGCGGCACAGCACTGGAACCTAATGTTCAGCTCCGCGAACGTGCGGTCACCGAGCTGCCGCTCGAGCGCGTCGCGCAGCGGCTCGGAGGAGTACAGGTGGGTGCCCGTACGCATGGCCCGGCTGAGCTGGCGGGCAGCCCCCTCGCCGTACACCTGGCCGCCGGCAGCTGCGGTGCGCCACAGCTCGGTGAGCCGAGCCACCACCTCGTCGAGCGGGGTCGCCGCGACCAGTGCGGCGTTGAGCGCTCCGACCGACGTTCCCACGAGGAGGTCTGGGACGATCCCACGCTCCAGCAGGGCACGCAGCATGCCCACCTCGGCTGCGCCGAGCACGCCGCCACCGCCGAGGACGAATCCGGTCGTCCGGGCGGTCATCGCCCGGGCGCGACCGTCGGCTGGACCTGTTCTGACCGCACCCGCGCGGTGGCCCGACGTTCGCCGACGAACGACAGGATCGGCACGGTGCCGAGCAGCAGCGTGACCAGCGCGAAGCCGAGCGGCCACCGGGCTCGGCGCGCCAGCAGCGCCGCCGTGACCAGGAAGATCATGTAGAGCCAGCCGTGCGCGACACCGAGGTAGCTGGTGATCCACTCACCGACCCGCTGCAGGTCGCTGCCGTCTTCGAGGAGGTACTTCAGCGGTACACCGACCAGGATCAGCACGACCAGCAGGACGCCGACGACGTAGGCCATCACGCGATAACGAAGCAGGGCGCGGTCCACGGCGGTCACGCTACCCGAGCGCGTTCGCGCACGATCCGCCACCAGAAGAACCCGGCGAAGCCGCCGAACGCCCACCACTGCAGGGCATACATCAGGTTGCGCAGGCCCGCGGTCAGGCCCGGCTCGGGCTCCGGCGGGGCCACTGTCGGCAACCGGCTCACGGGCTGCTGCTCGGCCAAGATCACGAAGCCGCTGTAGACGTCGAAGTCGAACCGGCCGACCAGCTGGGCGATGTTGAGCGCCGGGACCCGCTCGTCGCCGGGATCGAGGTCGTCGGCACGCGGCTGCGACGGCAGCAGGGTGCCGACCACCTCGACCGGCCCTGCCGGTGCCGGCGCGAGGGTAGGCGAGGTGCCGCGTACGACGAGTACGGCGGAGCCGGTGGGGGTCAGCAGCGGAGTGACCAGCTGCGCGTCGCCGACGGCCGGCTCCACCAGCAGCTGCGGCGCGGCGTACTCCCCCTCGACGGCGACGCGACGCCGGTCGGCCTCGGCGCCGAACGCCTCATCCGGTCCAAGCACGTCGTCCAGCGGCACCGGTTGCTGCGCGGCCACCTCGTCGGCGCTCAGCGCCTGGCGGTCGCGAAAACTGCCCAGCTGCCACAAACCGGCGAGCGTCATCGCGGCGATCAGCGCCGCCGCGAGCAGGTGCAGTCCCAGCATCGGCGGCGTGAGGTAGCGGGCACGGAGCTGCCGCCGGCCCGCCGCGGTGGATGCGATCAGCGGTCGACGACCACGCGTTCGTTGGGCACGCAGTGGGTCATGGTCAGGCCCTCGACATCGCCGCGACCGTTCTTGCCCAGGCTCGCGAGGCGCTGCTGCTCGTCGTCGGACAGGTCCTGGCTCGACAACGGCGGCAGGTGGCGTACGTCGTCGGCGCTGATGCCCAGGCCGTCGCCGACGCGCTGGCCGAGCTCGTCCTCGCACATGAACAGGTGCCACACCATGCGCTCCTGGATCGGGCGGTCGCACTGGCCGAGCATGGTGACGAGATTGTTCACCAGGTCGTCGCGCTCCCACTGCTCGGACAGCAGGTAGCGCTGCCCCGCCTGTAGGTAGTCGTTGGTGCGCGCAATGCGTCTGCGGGTGAGCCGGCCGGTGATCTCGGGGCCCTGCTCATCCAGTCCAGGCTCCGGCGCCTCGCGCAGCCCGCCGAGCACACTCGGCTCGTAGTTGACGTGCGGGTTGACGCCCTCGGGACTGTCCACGCCGTACGCCATCTGCCCGTCACGCTGGTTGGTGGCCACCTTCGCCTTGGGGGCGTTCACCGGCAGCTGGAGGTAGTTGGGGCCGACCCGGTGCCGTTGGGTGTCGGAGTAGGAGAACGTGCGCCCGACCAGCATCTTGTCGTCGGAGAAGTCGAGCCCGTCCACGAGGACGCCGGTGCCGAAGGAGATCTGCTCGCTCTCGGCGAAGAAGTTGGCCGGCATCCGGTTGAGCACCATCCGACCGACAGACTGGGGCGGGAACTCCTGCTCCGGCCAGGTCTTGGTGTCGTCGAGCGGGTCGAAGTCGAGCTCGGGGTGTTCGCCGTCGTCCATCATCTGGACCTGCAGCTCCCACTCGGGGAAGTCACCCCGCTCGATCGCGTCGGAGAGGTCCTTGGTGTGCGAGCCGAGGTCGCCCGCCTGGACGTTCGCCGCGTCGTCCGCGGTGTGGGACTTGACGCCCTGCTTGGGCAGCCAGTGGTACTTCACCAGCTTGGTCTCGCCTTGGGCGTTGACCCACTTGTAGGTGTTGACGCCGAAGCCCTGCATGGTGCGGTACGACGCCGGAACGCCGCGCGGGCCGAACAGCATCGTGACCATGTGCATGGACTCGGGGGACTGGGAGATGAAGTCGAAGATGCGGTTGGGCTCCTGGCGGAACGTCACGGGGTCAGGTTTCTGGGAGTGGATGAGGTCGGGGAACTTGATCGCGTCCCGGATGAAGAAGACGGCAAGGTTGTTGCCGACCAGGTCCCAGTTGCCGTCCTCGGTGTAGAACTTCACCGCGAAGCCGCGCGGGTCGCGGGCGACCTCGGAGGAGTCGCGGCCGCCGGCGACCGTGGAGAAGCGCAGGGCCACGTCGGTGCGCTTGCCCGGCTCCTGGAAAAGCCTGGCCCGGGTGAACCGCGAGATCGGCTGGTCCCCCCACGAGCCGGACGCCTCGAAGTAGCCGAACGCGGTGATGCCGCGTGCGTGCACCACCCGCTCGGGGATCCGCTCCCGGTCGAAGTGGCTGATCTTCTCCAGGAACTGGTAGTTCTCCAACGTGGCGGGGCCTCGCGATCCGACCGTCCGCTGGTTCTGGTTGTCGTGGACCGGGTGGCCCTGGCGGTTCGTGAGAACCTGCTGGTCCTCGCCCTGCGCCGGCCTCTTCGCGGTGTCACTCACAGCGTTCGCCTTCCTTCACTTGCCTGACAGTCGGGGCAGCTGCCCCAGAACACGACCTCGGCCTCGGCGACCAGGTATCCCTGCCGGTCCGACGGCTCCAGACACGGCGGGTCGCCGACGGCGCAGTCGACGTCGGTGACGCCGCCGCAGCCGCGGCAGACCAGGTGGTGGTGGTTGTCCCCGACTCTCGCCTCGTAGCGGGTGGGGCTACCGGTCGGCCCGATCCTGCGCGCGAGTCCGGCTTCGTCGAGCGCGGCCAGGACGTCGTACACGGCTTGGGTCGAGACCGAGCCGAGCGCAGCGCGGGTACGCCGGGCGACCTGGTCCACGCTGGGATGGTCGCGCGCCTCGTCGAGTACGCCGAGGACGGCGAGCCGCGGCGCGGTCACCCGCAGGCCGACCTCCCGCAACTGCTGGCTCAGCTCATCGGTCGAGGTCACGGTCGACACCCTACTCCCGTTGTTCTGATCCGTTCCAGACTGGCCGTCATGCCCGGAGCCGAACGCCAGCTCACTCCACGGCCCCAGCCGAGTAGGGCTTGCCCGGCCAGTAGGCCCACTCCTCGAAGTCCTCGACTCGACCGTCAGCCGCGAACCGCAGCAGCCACAGATCCCGGTACTCCTGCCGTACCGGCTGCCCGTAACGAACCTGCAGGCGAACCACCGCGGACCGATCCTCGACCGCCACCGGTTCTGCGTGCACGGTGAAGGCCTCACCGTCGTCGTCCAGCCAGAAGGCACGGATCGCCTGGTGCCCGACCTCCGCGTCCTCGTACGGCGACGGGCGGTAGCGCGCGTCCGGCGTGAAGAGCGCATCGACCGCCGCGACATCACCGTCTCTCCAGGATCGCTCGTACTCGGCAACCCACTGCATGACGTCATTGCGGTCCACACGGCGCATCATGCCCACACCCGCTCGTCGGATCCAGAACGCCGACGACCGCTCGCCTCACCGCTCGCAGGTGGTGACGACTCGGCTCGGCAGAAGTCGAACCGCTGGTGCGGTTCACCGTCGGCGGAGTCCCGACCCGACTCGCCGTACAGCCGGTCATCACCGTCGTCTCCGGTGATTCGGGCGTCGTCATACCCGCCGTAGACCTCGTCGTCGCGCCAGCCGGCATCGAAATGACTCTGTCGGGACTCTTGTGGCACTGAGAGGCTGTGCGGTCTGGCACCCAGTTGTTCGACCTGACAGGGCTTGGATGATGCCGACCTGTAGAACAATGGCGTGGTGGCGGTGGCTAGGGAGGTGACGCCGTACGACGCCGGCATGCTCGATGTCGGCGATGGTCACCAGCTGTACTGGGAGGCCTGCGGCAACCCTGACGGCAAGCCGGCGGTGGTGCTGCACGGGGGTCCGGGCTCTGGATGCACACCGTGGTATCGCCGCTGGTTCGACCCAGACCTTTTCAAGATCGTGCTCTTCGACCAACGTAACTGCGGCCGAAGCAGACCCCACGCCGGCGAATCGGTGGTCGACCTCAGCACGAACACCACCCAAGACCTCATCGCCGATATCGAGCGGTTGCGTGCCCACCTCAGGATCGATCGATGGCTGGTCGCCGGCATCTCGTGGGGGACGACGCTGGCCCTGGCCTACGCGCAAGAGCATCCGGAGCCCGTCAGCGAGATGGTCCTCAACAGCGTGGTCACCACGACCCGCGCCGAAGTGCAGTGGCTCACCCGCGCCATGGGCCGCGTGTTCCCTCAACAGTGGGAGCACTTCCGCGACGGCGTAGGCGAACAGGAGCGTGACGGGGATCTAGCCGCAGCTTACAGCCGCCTGCTGCACGACGGGGACCCTGGCGTTCGTCACCGCGCAGCCGCGGCGTGGTGCGCGTGGGAGGACACCCATGTCGCGACCTATCCCGGACACCAGCCGAATCCTCGCTACCAAGACCCAGGCTTTCGGCTGTGCTTTGCCCGCATCGTCACGCACTACTTCAGTCACGCCGGGTTCCTCGACGACGGCGCTCTGCTAGCCAACGCGTCCCGCTTGACCGGGATCCCAGGCGTGCTCATTCACGGACGCCTCGACATCAGCGGCCCACCCGACATCGCCTGGCAGCTCCACCGATCATGGCCGGACAGCGAGCTCGTACTGCTCGACGTCGGCCATGGGGCAACTCTCGACGCCGTCCTCGACGCCACCCAAGGCCTCGCCCGGCGGACCTAATCACCTTCGAACGCAAGCAGGCGGGTCCCAAGCACTTGGGGGCTGACCTGCGCAGATGTCGACAACCGACGCGGTGGAGACGATGGGACTCGAACCCACAACCCCCGCCTTGCAAAGGCGGTGCTCTGCCAGTTTGAGCTACGTCCCCGGGCCGCCCGACGGGCGGCTGGTCATCGGCTGCTCAGCAGTCGTGGGTCACCGGTTGGGCTGGACCCGGTCGGTCGCTTCCGACCACAGGTCCTGCTCGGCCTGGCCCGACTTGACCCTGGCGAAGGCGACGTAGGCACCGACGACGGCGGCCGCGAGCAGCAGCAGCTTCTTCATGGGAGATCCCCTCCGTGGGGTGGACAACACAGCAGCGGGCTCGCCGCAGCGGCTCAGTCTAACCCGGGTGACGGCCGCGATCGGGTGGGCCTAAGAGGACTTGAACCTCTGACCTCTTCCTTATCAGGGAAGCGCTCTAACCGTCTGAGCTATAGGCCCGGGGGAAGTGACGTGGCGACGCTGTCCGCCGTCGCCGGAGCGCACAGATTACCGCATCGCCGCAGGGCACCCAACCACTCAGCGCTCGTCCTCGGCGAGGGTGACGTCGAGTCCGCCGAGGAGGCTGGCCGCCAGGTTGTACAAGAACGCGCCGAGCGTCGCGACAGCCGTGATCAGCACGACGTCGACGACCGCGAGCAGGATCGTGAACGGCAGCACCCGGTCGATCCCGATGAAGTCCTCGATCGCGAAGTCCGTCTCGATCACCCCGGCCACGGCCTCGTTGACGGAGGCGAAGACGTTGGCGGCACCGAGCACCGACCAGATGATGAACACGGCGACGACGCACATGATGCCGAACGCGATCGAGAGCAGGAACGCGGTCTTCATCACCGACCAGGGGTCGATCCGGGTCAGGCGGAGCCGGGCGCGACGCGACGAGGCCGGGCGGGAGTCAGCGGGCCGGGTCTCGGCTGCTTCCTGTGATCTCGCCGGGCTCTGCACCGGGCGCCGTGAGGGTCCCGGCGCGACCGGAGCCATCGGGGCGGTGTCGCTCGGGTCGCGCAGCGGCATCGGAGCGGCACCCCGTGGCGGTGTCCCCCCTCGGTCGCGCCGCCGATTGTCCCGCCGGTCGCCGCGCTCGTCCTCCTTGCGCGGTTCGTCGTTCGCCGGCCGCTCCGTGCCTGCTCCCGGGTCTGCGTCTGGATCCGCTTCGGGTCGGCGCGGGCGCAGTGACCTCGGCGGGGCCAGCGGTCCGCTCTGGTCCTGTCGACGGTCACTCATCCGGCGCCTCCTGCGCGTGGTCCTCCTCCGCCGCGTCGGCGGTGTCGACCGGTACGACGGTGTCCTCCGACGTACCGGCTGCGGCCTCGTCCAGCGCCTCCTCGACCAGACGCTCGGCGTTGCGGGCGATCGCCACGACCGAGTCAGCCCCCGAGACGTCGACGAACTTGACCCCCATGGTGTCACGACCTGTCACCGTGACGCCCGCGGCGGTGCTGCGGGTCACCTGACCGCTGGAACGGATCGCCAGCACCTCGTCGCGCTCTGACACCACGATCGCGCCTACCAGCGAACCGCGGTCGTCGTGCAGGCGCATCGCCTTGATGCCGAGTCCACCGCGGCCCTGCAACCGGTAGGTGCTGATCTTGCTGCGCTTCGCGAAGCCGCCGTCGGTCACCGTGAACACGTACTGTCCGGTGTCCGGCGCCTCCTCCGACGAGGCTTCCTCGGCCGCGATCACCCCGGACCGGATCACCGAGAGCGACAGCAGCTCGTCTCCGCGGCGGAACTTCATCCCGGTGACGCCCGACGTCGCCCGGCCCATCGGTCGCAGCTGCGTGTCGTCGGCGCGGAAGCGGATCGCCTGACCCTTGCGCGACACCAGCAACATGTCGTCGCCGGCGTTGACCAGCTCCGCGCCGATCAGCTCGTCGTCGTCCTCGCGGAAGTTGACCGCGATCACGCCGGCCTGGCGCGGCGAGTCGTACGCCGTGAGCGAGGTCTTCTTCACATAGCCGCGCTTGGTGGCCAGCACCAGATAGGGACACTGCGCGTAGTCACGGACCGCCAGCACCTGGGCGATCTGCTCGTCGGGTTGGAAGGAGAGAAGCCCCGCCACATGCCCGCCCTTCGCGTCGCGCGCGCTCTCGGGAAGCATGTAGGCCTTGGTGCGATAGACCCGTCCGGCGGTGGTGAAGAACAGAATCCAGTGGTGCAGCGTGGTCGCGAAGAAGTGCTCGACCACGTCGTCGCCCTTCAACGCCGCCCCCCGCACGCCCTTCCCGCCGCGCCGCTGCACGCGGTAAAGGTCGGACTTCGTACGCTTGGCATAACCGCCGCGGGTGATCGTGACCACGACGTCCTCGTCGGGGATGAAGTCCTCCATCGACATGTCGCCGTCGGCCGGGATGATCTGGCTGCGCCGTTCGTTGCCGAACTTGTCGACGATGGTCTTCAGCTCCTCGCTGACGATCCGCCGCTGCCGCGCCTCGTCGGCGAGGATGTCCTCCAGGTCGGCGATGATCCGTTCCAGCTCGACCAGCCGGTCGATGATGGCCTGCCGCTCCAGAGCGGCCAGCTTGCGCAGCTGCATGTCGAGGATCGCCCGCGCCTGGATCTCGTCGATCTCGAGCAGGCCGATCAGGCCGTTGCGCGCGACCTCGGCGTTCTGCGACGCCCGGATGAGCGCGATCACCTCGTCGAGGGCGTCCAGCGCCTTGACCAGGCCCCGGTAGATGTGGGCGTCCTCCTCTGCCTTGCGCAGGCGATAGCGGGTACGCCGCCGGATGACCTGGATCTGGTGGTCGATCCAGTGCGACACGAACTGGTCGAGGCTGAGGGTGCGGGGTACGTCGTCGACCAGCGCAAGCATGTTGGCACTGAAGTTGTCTTGCAGCTGGGTGTGCTTGTAGAGGTTGTTGAGCACGACCCGCGCCACCGCGTCGCGCTTCAGCACCACCACCAGCCGCTGACCGGTGCGTGAGGAGGAGTCGTCGCGCACGTCGGCGATGCCCTGCACCTTGCCGGCGTCGGCCAGCTCGGCGATCTTCAGCGCCAGGTTGTCGGGGTTGACCTGGTAGGGCAGCTCGGTGATCACCAGGCAGGTGCGGCCCCGGTTGTCCTCCTCGACCTCGACGACCGCACGCATCGTGACCGAGCCGCGCCCGGTGCGGTACGCCTGGTCGATCCCGGCTCGCCCGACGATGAGCGCACCGGTCGGGAAGTCTGGGCCCTGCACCCGCTCGAGCAGCGCGTCGAACAGCTCCTCGCGGGTGGCGTCGGGGTGCTCCAGCGCCCACTGCACACCGGCTGCGATCTCGCGCAGATTGTGCGGGGGGGTGTTGGTGGCCATGCCGACCGCGATACCGGCCGAGCCATTGACCAGCAGGTTGGGGAATCGTGCCGGCAGGAGCACCGGCTCGTGGCTGCGGCCGTCGTAGTTGGGCCGAAAGTCGACCGTGCCCTCGTCGATGTCACGGACCATCTCCATCGCGAGCGCCGCCATCTTGCACTCGGTGTAGCGCATCGCCGCCGCCGGGTCGTTGCCCGGAGAGCCGAAGTTGCCCTGCCCCTGCACCAGCGGCGCCCGCATCACCCAAGGCTGAGCGAGCCGGACCAGGGTGTCGTAGATGGCGCTGTCGCCGTGTGGGTGGTACTGACCCATGACGTCCCCGACGACCCGGGAGCACTTGGAGAACCCGCGCTCGGGGCGGTAGCCCCCGTCGTACATCGCGTAGAGGACCCGGCGGTGCACGGGTTTGAGTCCGTCACGTACGTCGGGCAGCGCGCGGCCGACGATGACAGCCATCGCGTAGTCGATGTAGGAGCGCTGCATCTCCACCTGCAGCTCCACCGGCTCGATCCGGCCGGCGTGGCCGAGAGGTCCCTGTGGGGTGGTGGTCGTGTCATCGGTCACGGTGGCAGTCCTCTGGCTTCACGGCGTACGACGGGCAACGGAGGCGGCGCGGGGGCTCTCTCACTTCGTTCGTTCACTCCTCAGATGTCCGTGTCGTCTCGACACCCTGCGGGGCTCTCTCACTTCGTTCGTTCACTCCTCAGATGTCGAGGAACCGGACGTCCTTGGCATTGCGCTGGATGAACGAGCGGCGCAGCTCGACGTCCTCACCCATCAGGATCGAGAACATCTCGTCGGCCTGGGCAGCGTCATCGAGGGTGACCTGGAGCAGCACCCGGTTCGCCGGGTCCATGGTGGTGTCCCACAGCTCCTCGGCGTTCATCTCGCCAAGACCCTTGTAGCGCTGGATCGCGTTGTCCTTGGGCAGCTTCTTGCCCGCGGCCTGCCCGGCCGCGATCAGGCCGTCTCGCTCGCGGTCGGAGTAGGCGAACTCGTGCGGGTTCGGGTTGTTCCACTTCAGCCGGTAGAGGGGCGGCTGCGCGAGATAGACGTAGCCGGCCTCGATCAACGGCTTCATGAACCGGAACAACAACGTCAGCAGCAGGGTCCGGATGTGGTGGCCGTCGACGTCGGCGTCGGCCATCATCACGATCTTGTGGTAGCGGCACTTGGCCAGGTCGAAGTCCTCGTGGATGCCGGTGCCGAGCGCCGAGATGATCGCCTGCACCTCGGTGTTGGCCAGAACCCGGTCGATGCGGGCCTTCTCGACGTTGAGGATCTTGCCCCGGATCGGCAGGATCGCCTGGATCCGTGGGTCGCGCCCGCCCTTGGCCGAGCCGCCCGCGGAATCACCCTCCACGACGAAGACCTCGCACTCCTCGGGGCTGGTCGACTGGCAGTCGGCGAGCTTGCCGGGGAGTCCGCCGCCACCGAGCAGACCCTTGCGGTTGCGGGCAAGGTCGCGGGCCTTGCGTGCGGCGACCCGGGCGGTCGCGGCGGCGATGCCCTTGCGGACGATGTCGCGTCCCTCGCCGGGGTTCTTCTCGAACCACTCACCGAGCCGGTCGTTGACCAGGCGCTGGACGAATGACTTGGCCTCGGTGTTGCCGAGCCTGGTCTTGGTCTGACCCTCGAACTGTGGGTCCGCGAGCTTGACCGACACGATCGCGGTCAGACCCTCGCGCACGTCGTCGCCGGAGAGACGATCCTCCTTCTTCTTGATCATGTTCCACTCCTGGCCCCAGACGTTGACCAGCCCGGTGAGCGAGGACCGGAATCCCTCCTCGTGGGTGCCACCCTCGTGCGTGTTGATCGTGTTGGCGAACGTGTGCACCGACTCGTTGAACGAGGCGTTCCACTGCATCGCGACCTCGAGGCTCAGCCCCGAATCGGTGTCCTCGGCCTCGAAGGCGATGACCGTGGGGTGGATCAGGTCCTTGCGGGCGTTGAGGTGGTCGACGTAGTCGATCAGCCCGTTGTCGTAGCGGAAGCGGCGCTCGATGCCACCGCCGGGGGTCTCGCTCACCCCATCGGCTCCGCCGTCGACACCCACCGGGATGGTCGCGTCATCAACCGCCTCGGCGATGCCGCCGGCCTGGGCGCGCTCGTCGCGGACGACGATCGTGAGGCCCTTGTTGAGGAAGGCCATCTCACGGAAGCGGCCGGCGAGGGTCTCGAAGGAGTAGTTCGTGGTCTCGAAGATGTCGCGGCTGGCCCAGAACGTCGTGGTGGTGCCGGTGTCGTCGCTGCGCTCATGGCGTTCGAGTGGGCCGTCGGGCACGCCGAGCGAGAACGACTGGGTCCAGCGATAGCCGTCGCGCCGGATCTCGACGTGCAGGTGCGACGACAGCGCATTCACCACCGAGACGCCGACCCCGTGCAGGCCACCCGACACCTTGTAGCCTCCGCCGCCGAACTTGCCACCGGCGTGCAGCACGGTGAGTACGACGGTGACCGCCGGCTTCTTCTCGATCGGGTGCTCGTCGACCGGGATTCCCCGACCGTTGTCGACGACGCGGACACCGCCGCCGGGCAGCAACGTCACCTCGATCAGGTCGCACTGACCGGCCAGCGCCTCGTCGACGGAGTTGTCCACGACCTCGGTGACCAGGTGGTGCAGACCGCGTTCGCCGGTGGAGCCGATGTACATGCCGGGCCGCTTGCGCACCGCGTCGAGCCCCTCGAGCACCTGGATGGCGCTCGCGTCGTACGCCGGTGCGGCTGCCGTCGCAGCTGAGACGATCGCTGACTCTGACCGTTCGGGAGCCGACACGCGGGGGACCTCCAGCAAGACCCTGGACACAGGAAACCGCTCCTCACCGGCACCCGGTCAGGCCCTTGGCAGGACCTCCACCGCACGCGGCGTCCGGATGGGGGAGCGGTCTCGGACAACGTCCTCAGTATACCGGTAGCGGGGCCCAGAACGCGCCCGCTGTCCACAGGAAACTGCCGGACGAACGAGGGAACCGGGCTGTGCGGGCCGCAACCGGCGCACAGAGCCCCGATCACATGTGGTCCGGTGTCCCCCCACGCGGGCACAGGGTCACTGAACCGCCGGTGGCGCCTCAGCGTGGCCGGTGCCACCTCACCCGTAGGTGTCGCGCGGGCCGCGGCCGTCGCGCACCGTTCGCAGCCCCTTGCGCCAGCTCGGTGCCGCGGGTCCTTGTACGTCGATGCGGGTGACGGTGCCGTCCCCGAGCTCGTCGTTGATCCGGCGTACGACGGTCGGCGCGAGCAGGCGCACCTGCGTCGCCCAGGCGGTGGAGTCGGCCCGCACGCTCAGGCGGCCGTCGGCAAACCGCTCCGGATGACAGTGCTGCGCTACCTCGGCACCGACGATGGTGTCCCAGCGCGCGAACACGCCGTGGACTGCGACGTCGGTGCCCCACCCGTGCTCTGCGACGAGGCGGCCGATGGTGGCATCGAGGGTCTGCGGGTCGCGGTCGTCCGGGTGCGCGCCCGAGACCTGGCCGGCGACCGCGCGCCGCCTGCGTCGCCCGGTGCCGGCCCGGGAACGTTGGGCGCCGATCCGGCCACTGCCGCTGGCGAAGGCGCGCGCGACGCTCTTGGCCAGCTCCAGCCCGCCGGGGTCGTGCTCGTCAGCGGACACGCCGCACCTCGCCATCCATCACGTCGAAGCGGGCACCCTCCAGCTTGACCGGCACGTCGGCGGGCACCGCCGTGGTGACCAGCACCTGCTCGGCCCCGACCACCAGCGCGGCCAACCGGTCGCGGCGCTCGGCATCGAGCTCGGCGAACACGTCGTCGAGGATGAGCACCGGGTCGTCGCCACCTGCGCGCAGCAGGTCGTACGACGCCAGCCGCAGGGCCAGCGCCAACGACCAGGACTCGCCGTGGCTGGCGTAGCCGCGCGCCGGCATCGACCCGATCGACAACATCAGCTCGTCTCGGTGCGGGCCCACCAACGACACCCCGCGGTCCAGCTCGTCGTCACGGCGCCGGGCCACCTCTGCCAACAGCGCCGCCGCCAGCACGTCGCGGCTCAACTGTCGGCAATCCGACGCTGTGGTCGCCTGAGCAACCGCAGCGTCGGATTGCCGACCGGGATGGGTGGGGAGCAGCTGCGGAGGCAGCTCGAAGGACGCCTGGTAGGTCATCCGTGCCTCGTCGCGACCCGAGGCGGCCGCCGGCAGCGCAACCCGGGCATGGGCAGAGACCAGGTGCGGGCGCAGCTCTTCGACCAGCAGCAGCCGCGCGGCCAGCAGCTCAGCACCGGTTCGGGCCAGCTGGGTGTCCCACGCCTCGAGCGTACGCAGCGCTCCCGCCGCCCCGCCACCACGGCGGGCCGCGCCGGCCGTCTTCAGCAGAGAGTTGCGCTGCTTGAGCACCCGGTCGTAGTCCTGGCGCACTCCGGCGTAGCGCGGGGCCCGGGTCACCAGCAGGTCGTCGAGGAACCGGCGACGTCCACCCGGGTCGCCCTTGACCAGGGCAAGGTCCTCGGGCGAGAACAGCACGGTCCGCAGCAGGCCGAGTACCTCACGGGCCCGCGGCAGCGGCGACTTGTTCACCCGCGCGCGGTTGGTCGTCCTGGGGCTGATCTCGATCTCGATCAGCGCATGTCGCCGGTCACGGACGACGTCGGTCCGCACGATCGCGCGCTCCGCGCCCATCCGCACCAGCGGCGTGTCGCTGGCGACGCGGTGCGAGCCGAGCGTGGCGACGTAGTCGACCGCCTCGACGAGGTTGGTCTTGCCCTGGCCGTTGGGTCCGACGAATGCTGTGACGCCTGGCTCGAGCCCGACCTCGAGCGCGGGGAAGGAGCGGAAGTCGTGCAGTGAGAGGTGCGCGACGTGCACGGTGGTCTCCCGGGTCCCGGGCTCACTCGCCTGAGGGTGCGGGCGGTCCGGCCTGGACCGCATGCCCACCGAACTGGTTGCGCATGGCCGCCACCGCCTTCATGGCCGGCGAGTCGTCCTGGCGGGAGGAGAAGCGGGCGAACAGCGCCGCCGAGATCGCGCTCATCGGTACGGCGTGCTCGATCGCCGCCTCCACGGTCCAGCGTCCCTCGCCGGAGTCCTCGGCGTAGCCGGCGACCTTGTCCAGGTGGCTGTCGTCCTCCAGCGCCTGAACCAGCAGGTCGAGCAGCCAGGACCGGATCACGGTGCCGTCACGCCAAGAGCCGAACACCTCGGTGACGCTGTCGACCATCTCGGCCTTCTCCAGCAGCTCCCATCCCTCGGCGTAGGCCTGCATCATGGCGTACTCGATGCCGTTGTGGACCATCTTCGAGAAGTGACCGGCACCGACCTTGCCGGCGTGCACGAACCCGAACTCGCCTGGCGGCTTGAGCGCGTCGAACGCCGGCTGCACCAACGCCACGTGCTCGGCCTCGCCCCCGCACATCAACGCGTAACCGTTCTCCAGACCCCACACACCCCCCGACACGCCGCAGTCGACGAATCCGATGCCGCGCTTGCCGAGCAGCTCGGCGTGCACCATGTCGTCGGTCCAGCGGGAGTTGCCGCCCTCCACCATCACGTCGCTTTCATCGAGCATGTCGCTGAGCTCTTCGACGACCGCACGGGTCGGTTCGCCTGCCGGGACCATGACCCAGACGACCCTGGGGCGGGGAAGGCGCTGGACCAGCTCGGACAGCCCGGCGACGTCGCTCACCTCGGGATTGCGGTCGTAGCCGATCACCTGATGGCCACCGCGGCGCAGCCGCTCGCGCATGCTGCCGCCCATCTTGCCCAGTCCAACCAGGCCGATGTCCATGCCGGTGTCCTTCCCGGATCGAGGGGGGCCGGTGCATCGATGGTCCAGCAACCGGTCCGCCGGTGCTCAGCCTTGCAGCCGGACCGGCATGAGTAGGTATCGGAAGTCGAGATCGGGTTCGGCCTCGAGGTCGGCGGCGCCGGCCAATGCTGCCGGTCGGGACGGCTGGGTGAACGCCAGGTGGGCCACCGGCGCATCGATCACCCCGAGCCCGTCGAGGAGGTAGCCAGGGTTGAAACCGGTCGAGATGTCCTCACCCTCGATGCTGGCCTCCAGCGACTCGGACGCCTGGGCTTCGTCGCCGCTGCCCGCCTCCAGCGTGAGTGAGCCCTGGGTGAAGCTGAGGCGCACCGGTGTGTTGCGCTCGGCCACCAGCGATACCCGCTTGACCGCCTCGACCAGCGCCGGGGTAGAGACTCGGGCCACCGTGGAGGACTCCGACGGAAAGAGTGCTCTGACCTTCGGGAAGTCGCCGTCGAGCAGCCTTGTCGTGGTGCGCCGGCTGCTGCCGCCAACCACCCCCTCGAAGCCGATGATGCCCTCGCCTCCGGCGCCACCGGATGCCAGCGCAAGCGTCACCTGGGTCCCCGCGGTCAGCGACTTCGCGGTGTCGGCCAACACCCGGGCGGGCACCAACGCGGTCGCGGTGAGGTCGGTCTGCTCGGGGCTCCACTGCAGCTCGCCGAGGCTGAGCCGGTAGCGGTCGGTGGCCATCAACGTGATGGTGGAGCCGTCGATCTCGAGGCGTACGCCGGTGAGGACCGGCAACATGTCGTCACGGCCGGCGGCGGTGACGGCCTGGAGGACGGATGCGGCGAAGACGTCGCTGCGCACGGTGCCAGACGCGATCGGCAGGTCCGGTAACGACGGGTAGTCCTCGACCGGCATCGTCTGCAAGCTGAACCGGGCGCTGCCACACGTCAGCGACACCTTGGTGCCCTCGGTGGTCATCTCCACCGGGCGGGGCGGCAGGCTCCGGCAGATGTCGGCGAGGAGACGTCCGGAGACCAGGGCGCGCCCTTCATCGGCGACCTCTGCCGAGACGGTGACCCGCGCCGAGGTCTCGTAGTCGAATCCCGACAACACCAGACCGGCGTCGTCGGTCTCGATCAGGAGGCCCGCCAGCACCGGCACGCTCGGCCGGATCGGCAGGCTGCGTGCCGCCCAGGCGACCGCGTCGGCGAAGGCGTCACGCTCGACCCGAAACTTCACGACTGTGCGCCTCCGAATGCTCGACCTGCTCCGGCGGGCAAATCCTTGCACGCGGGACCGACGGCCTGGACCGGTAGGGCGTCCGAGCGGTGGAGCCGGAGGCGGAGACCGAGCGCGAGGCCGCCGCGGGTTGTCCCCAGGACCATGGTGTGGTTGACGTTGGTGGGACCGGATCCTTCACTAGGTTCCGTCGTATCCATAGCGTCTGTGGACACTGTGGAAAACTGCACTCTGCGCAGCTTGGAGCCGCTTTCGGCGTACCCGGGTGCTGTGCACGACGGACGCCGTAAGCCCGCGCGGCGGTGGACGACCCGTCGACTCCGGTGCCGCGGTGGGGTGCGGTCCACAGCACGTCCCCCGCTCTCTGGGGTCGGTCCACAGAGTTGTCCCCAGGTTGTGCGGTGCGCCGCGGCGGTCGTCATCGCTGGCGCGCCTGCTGCTTGATCCGGTTGGTCAGCTCGGTGACCTGGTTGTAGACGCTGCGCCGCTCGGCCATCAGCTGACGGATCTTGCGATCGGCATGCATGACCGTGGTGTGGTCGCGGTTGCCGAAGTGCTGGCCGATCTTGGGCAGCGACAGCTCGGTCAGCTCGCGGCACAGGTACATCGCGATCTGGCGGGCAGTCACCAGTACCCGGCTACGGCTGGCCCCGCACAGGTCGTCGATCGACATGCCGAAGTAGGCGGCAGTCTGGGCGATGATCAGGGCCGCGGTTATCTCCGGCTCGCCGCCCTCCGGGATCAGGTCCTTGAGCACGATCTCGGCCAGGGTGAGGTCAACGACCTGACGGTTGAGGCTGGCGAACGCGGTGACTCGAATCAGGGCGCCCTCGAGCTCGCGAATGTTGGTCTGGATCTTGCTGGCGATGTACTCGAGCACGTCCGGCGGTGCGGTCAGGTTCTCGGTCGCGGCCTTCTTGCGCAGGATCGCGATCCGGGTCTCGAGGTCCGGGGGGATCACGTCGGTGAGCAGGCCCCACTCGAACCGGTTGCGCAGCCGGTCCTCCAGAGCCTCCAGGCGCTTGGGCGGGCGATCGGAGCTGATCACGATCTGCTTGTTGGCGTTGTGCAACGTGTTGAAGGTGTGGAAGAACTCCTCCTGGGTCTGGATCTTGCCCTCGAGGAACTGGATGTCATCGATCAGCAACACGTCGACGTCGCGGTAACGCCGCTGGAACGTCGCAGCGCGATCGTCGCGGATCGCGTTGATGAAGTCGTTGGTGAACTCCTCGCTCGACACATAGCGCACGCGGGCACCGGTGAACAGGCTGCGGACGTAGTGGCCGATCGCGTGCAGCAGGTGGGTCTTGCCCAGCCCGGACTCCCCGTAGATGAGCAGCGGGTTGTAGGCCTTGCCGGGAGCCTCGGCGACCGCGACCGCGGCCGCGTGCGCGAAACGGTTCGACGAACCGATCACGAACGTCTCGAACGTGTACTTCGGGTTCAGCCGGGTCTCGGCGACCGCCTGTCTACGGTTGCCCACAGCGGGCGGACCGATGGCGGGTGCGGCCAGGGCGAGCTCGCGCACGCCACTCTCGTCGTAGCGATTTGTCGATAGAGCGCTTTGCGGTGAAAAGGCCGCCTCGGCGAACGAGTTGGCCGGGCGACGCGGTCTCTCCTGCCGGGCCAGCTCGGTCGCGGGGTCGGGTGCGGGTGGGTGGACCGGCGCCAGACTCGTGTCGACGGTCACCGCGATGTGCACCGGCAGCGCCAGGGCGCTGCTGAGCGCCTCCTCCAGCCGCGGCCGGAGTCGGGTCTCAAGCTGGCTGCGGGTGAAGTCGTCCGGCACCGCGACGATCGCGGTGTGCTCGTGCAGGGTGACCGGCCGGCTGGTGGTGAGCCAGGCGCGCTGGCTCACCGGGAGGTCGGCAACCAGCCGCTCCCAGATCGGTGTCAGTTGCCCGACGTCCTCCGCGGCTTGCCCGGTGGTGTGCCCGGTGGTGTGCTCAGTCGGGTCACTCACTGCACTTCCCCTCCCGTGCTGTCGTCGTCCACAGAGTTGTCCACAGGTGTGCGTAGCCGGACGTCGACCGCCCCCGTGATGTGGCCCGGAGTGTCGCCTGGGCAGTGACCGGCGCTTCGGCAGCAGGCACCGGTAGCGCGGACGCTAACAACTGCGGGCACCGCCCGACAACCCGTTCTCCACAGGTTTGCACCGAACCGACCAAAGCGCCCGGCGTGTCGGGCACGGCTCACCGCCGGCGGGCTCCGATCACGGCGCGGTGTCGGGTTTGACCCTGCTTGACGCCACCGCGTACCGTTTGGACGGTCGAGCAGCATCGGCGTGTGTGGTGTGCCCACGTATTCGACGCCGCGACACCTCAGCAGACACCGATCGGGAGCCCTCTCGTGAGCAAGCGCACCTACCAGCCGAACAACCGACGCCGGCACAAGAAGCACGGCTTCCGCCTGCGGATGCGCACCCGCGCCGGTCGGGCGATCCTCGCTGCGCGCCGTGGCAAGGGCCGCAAGCAGCTGGCCGCCTGAGCGCGTCGATCTCCGCCCCGGACCCGCCGTGCTCCCCGCCGCGCACCGAATCCGCCGCAGCGCGGAGTTCCACGCGGTGATCCGCCGTGGCGCACGTGCCGGGCGGCGCACGCTGGTCGTCCACCTGCAGCTCCGCGGCGACGACGATCTCCCGCGCTTCGGTTTCGTGGTGAGTCGAGCCGTGGGTCCGGCGACCGTCCGCAACCGGGTGCAGCGGCGGCTACGCCATCTGGTGGCGGCTCGGCTCGATCAGGGTGACGCCGCAGCTGACCGACCGGGCGGCGCGGGCGCTCTGGTCGTTGTCCGCGCGCTTCCGGCGGCAGCCCGCGCCGGGTCGCCGGCGCTGAAGGCCGATCTGGACAGCGCTCTCGACGCCGCGTGGCAGCGAGCCCGGCGGCAGCGCCCGGTGGGCGCCGGCGGATGAGGTACCTGCTGATCGGGCTGTTGCGGCTGTACCGGGCGCTCATCTCGCCCCTGTACGGGCAGGTGTGCCGCTACCACCCGTCGTGCTCGGCCTACGCCCTGGATGCGGTCAGCGAGCACGGCTCGATGCGCGGGAGTTGGCTTGCCGTGAAAAGGTTGGGCCGATGCCACCCGTGGGCGGCCGGGGGCTACGACCCGGTGCCGTCGGCCGGCAACGCCGCAGCTGCGGCGTCCGATGAGCAGTGCTGCCCAACCCCGGGTACGACGAGTGCCCCGACAGGTCGGAGTACCTGAGTGATCGACTTCTTCATGGAGCTCGGGTCACTGATCATGACCCCGCTGTACTACGTGACGTCGTTCATCATGACGTCGTTCCACCACCTTTTCACCAGGCTGTTCGGCGACAGCCCCGCTGGACAGGGCTGGGCCTGGGCACTGTCGATCGTGGGACTGACCATCGTGATCCGGATCCTGCTCATCCCGCTCTTCGTCAAGCAGATCAAGTCCAGCCGCAACATGCAGATGCTGCAGCCGAAGGTCAAGGAGCTGCAGAAGAAGTACGGTCACGACCGCGAGCGGCTCGCGCAGGAGACGATGGCGCTGTACAAGGAGACCGGGACGAACCCGTTCGCCTCGTGTCTGCCGCTGTTGATGCAGATGCCGATCTTCCTGGCCCTATTCCGCCTGGTGGATCGGGCGTCGCGGGCCGGATTCGAGGGCGAGCAGTTCCTGACCAAGGCCAACGGTGAGTCGTTGCAGAGCGCGACCCTGTTCGGCGCCCGGATCTCGGAGCGGTTCACCGACTTCGGGTCGGTGCACACCCAGGTGCTGGCGATCCTGCTGGTGATCACGATGACGGCCACCACGTTCCTCACCCAAAAGCAGCTGATGAGCAAGAACATGCCGCCGGATGCGATGAAGGGTCCCTACGCCCAGCAGCAGAAGCTGCTGCTCTACGTCCTGCCGGTGGTTTTCGCCGTGGGCGGGATCGCCTTCCCGATCGGCGTACTGCTGTACTGGACCACCTCGAACATGTGGACGATGGGGCAACAGTTCTACGTCATCCGCAACAACCCGGCACCGGGCACGCCCGCGTTCGATGCCAAGCAGGCGCGGCAGCAGCGCAAGGGAAAAGGGCCAGGCGTCGCTGGTGGCGCCGCCGGAGCCGGTAGCACAGCCGTCGCGGTGGACGAGGCGCCGCACCCGCCGGCGCGCAACCAGCCGAAACGGCAGCCACGCAGCAAGCGCAAGCCAGGTACCAGGTAACTCACCGACCGCTGAAGGAGAGAGCCCGTGAGCGACAGCTCGTCGAGCGTGGAGACGTCCAGCAGTCCGGCCGTGACGACGGACAGCGAGCGGGCACCTGAGGGGCAGCCGGAGGTGCCTGGGGCGCAGCAGGAGGCTGGAGGCGCCCCCAAGGAGCGGGTCCGACAGCTCGAGGAGGAGGGCGATATCGCGGCCGACTACCTCGAGGAGCTGCTCGACATCGCCGACCTCGACGGCGATCTCGATATCGACGTGGAGGGGGACCGCGCCGCGATCTCCGTGGTCGGGGGTGAGCTGAGCCAGCTGGTCGGACCCAACGGCGAGGTGCTCGAGGCGCTGCAGGAGATCACCCGGTTGGCGGTCTACCGGGAGACCGGCGAGCGGTCGCGGCTGATGCTCGATGTCGCCGGCTTTCGAGCGGCGCGGCGCGCGGTGCTGGAGAAGCGTGGCGCAGAGGCGGTCACCCAGGTGCGCGCCTCCGGGCAGTCACTCCGGCTCGAACCGATGACGCCGTTCGAGCGCAAGGTCGTCCACGACGCCGTGGCGGCGGCCGGTCTGACCAGCGAGTCCGAAGGCGTGGAGCCCGGCCGCTGCGTCGTGGTCCAGCCGGCCTGAGCGGCGTACCCACTCTTTGTGCGCGACGTTTCACGTGAAACGCAGCCGCCGCCCGCAGCGGCGGCGCGGGTGTTCGGTGACAGCTGGCCGCAGGCGCAACGCTATGCCGCCCTGCTCGGTGACGCTGGGGTAACCCGTGGGCTGATCGGGCCTCGCGAGGTCGGGCGGCTCTGGGACCGCCATCTGCTCAACTGTGCGGCGATCGGGCCGGACATCGCGTCGTGTTCCCGGGTCTGTGACGTCGGATCCGGAGCCGGCCTGCCCGGGCTCGTGCTTGCGCTGGCCCGCCCCGACCTGCAGGTGACTCTGCTCGAGCCGTTGCTGCGCCGAGCCACCTTTCTCCAGGAAGCGGTGGAGCTGCTCCAGCTGACGGACGTCGAGGTGGTTCGGAGCCGGGCCGAGGACCTGCGGGGACGGTCGTTCGACGTGGTGACGGCCCGTGCGGTCGCGCCGATGAGCCGGCTGGCCGGTTGGACGCTGCCGTTGTGCCGACCGGGCGGCCTGCTGCTCGCGCTCAAGGGCAGGTCCGCCGCTGCCGAACTCGCCGAGGCCGTACCGGTGTTGCGTCGCCTGAAAGCCGCCTCCTGGGGCGTACGTTCGTATCCGGTGGTCGGTGTCGACACTCCGGCACTCGCGGTGGCCGTCGTCACCGGCGGCCGCGACCACCGACGGCCAGCTGGCAAGCCGACCGAGGAGGGATGACGGCCATGATGGGACTGGGATGGCCCTCGCGGGCAGAGACCCAGATGCCGCCCGGGAGTTCGCCGCTCGGCTGGCCGGGCGACGCGGGGGTCCAGCAGCCTGCGGGCAGCAACCTCCGTGGCGATGTATCGACAAATACCCCAGTCCACGATGGCTCGCACAGTGATGCCGTGCCCGTTTCACGTGAAACCGGCCCCGCGCCGCCGACCGCTGCCCAGATCGCGGCCGGCTCGACGCTGCACAAGGACCACAATGACCGCACCACACCGCTCGCCTCGGCCACCGAACAGCGGCTGCTGGCGAACGGAGCCGCGACACCTCGGCGATCACTGAACGGATCATCGGGCCGGTCCTTGGCCCGCCCGGCCAACACCCGGGTCATGGTGGTCGCCAACCAGAAGGGCGGCGTCGGCAAGACCACCACCACGGTGAACCTGGCGGCCGCGCTGGCGCAGCACGGCCTCCGGGTGCTGATCGTCGACCTGGACCCCCAGGGCAACGCGTCCACCGCACTCGGCATCGAGCACGGCGAAGGAGTAGCGGGCAGCTATGACGTCCTTGCCGACTCGATGCCGATCGCCGAGGTCGTCCGCCCGAGCCCGGAGCTCCCCACGGTGCTGGTCGTCCCGGCCACAGTCGATCTCGCCGGGGCCGAGATCGAGCTGGTGTCCTTTGTCGCACGGGAGTCGCGGCTGCGCCGGGCGCTGGCGGCGTACCTGCAGCAGAGCGAAACAGACGGTCAGCGCTACGACTACGTCTTCATCGACTGCCCGCCGTCTCTCGGCCTACTGACGGTGAACGCCCTGGTGGCCGGGCGGGAGATGCTGATCCCGATGCAGTGTGAGTACTACGCGCTGGAGGGCGTCACGGCGCTGCTCCGCAACGTGGAACTGATCAGGTCGCACCTCAACCCCGAGCTGGAGGTGTCGACGGTGCTGCTGACCATGTACGACGCTCGGACCCGATTGGCCGCTGGAGTGGCCGACGAGGTGCGCCGGCACTTCGGCGACGCCGTCTTGCGCACCGCCATCCCCCGCTCGGTGCGCATCTGCGAGGCACCGAGCTACGGCCAGACCGTGATGACCTACGACCCAGGCTCGCCCGGAGCGCTGTCGTACCTCGAAGCGGCCCGCGAGCTCGCCGCCCGCACCGAGACGCTCGTCTCGTGCACGGGCGGCCATCGAGACCAGGTGACGACCCGACCAGACCAGGTGATGACCCGACCAGACGAGGTGGAGGCACGGTGACGACACGGCGTGGACTAGGACGAGGCCTCGGGGCGTTGATCCCCACCCACGCGCCAGTGGTCCACGCGCGCCCGGTGCCGCCCTCAGCTTGGCCGATCCCAGCCGGGCCGACCGGAGCTGGGCCGAGCGAGCAGGAGCAGGTGTCCCCGCATCCGGACCTGGCGGCGGTCTCCGGCGCCCAGTTCGCCGAGCTGGCGGTGGACTCCATCGCGCCCAACCCGCGTCAGCCGCGGCGGGCCTTCGACGAGGAGGCGATGGCCGAACTGGCGCGCTCGATCCAGGAGGTGGGGCTGCTGCAGCCGGTGGTGGTGCGCCGCCGCGGGGCCGACCGATACGAGCTGGTCATGGGCGAACGCCGGTGGCGAGCCACCCAGGTGGCGGGTATGGACACGATCCCGGCGATCATCCGCGAAACGGGCGACGACGCCTTGCTTCGCGATGCGCTGTTGGAGAATCTGCACCGGGCCTCGCTCAACCCACTGGAGGAGGCGGGCGCCTACCAGCAGCTGCTCGACGACTTCGGGTGCACGCACGAGGAGCTGGCTGCGCGGATCGGCCGCTCCCGACCGCAGATCACGAACACGCTGCGGTTGCTGCGGCTCGGCCCGACTGTGCAGCGGCGGGTGGCGGCCGGGGTGCTCTCGGCCGGGCATGCGCGGACGCTGGTCGCGGTCGAGGACACCGAGCGCCAAGAGCGGCTCGCCGCCCGGGTCGTGGCCGAGGGTCTGTCGGTCCGTGCGCTGGAGGAGATCGTGTCCATGGGTGCACAAGGGGATCCGCCGGCGCCCCGTCAACGTCAGCGGAGACCGGTCGCACCCCGCCTCGCCGACCTGGCTGACCGCCTCTGCGACCGGTTCGAGACCCGGGTCAAGGTCGATCTGGGTCGCAGCAAGGGCAGGATCACGGTGGAGTTCGCCTCGTTGGACGATCTGGAGCGGATCATCGCGCTGATGGATCCGGCGCATTCCCCGGACTGAGAGGGCAGGCAACCCGCTCAGAGGCGCTATATCGACAAAGCGTTTTCACGCTTTCTTGGCTTGCCGCTGGGGCGACCCTGTGCGGTCCACGGCGTCGGCGTACTACGATTCGTACCGGTTTCGGCGGCTGAGTCCGACGGCCCCCTTCCCCGCACCAGGTACCAGGCAGAGGTGATGAGCGATGGCGCGCCGACTGGCCAGCATCACCCTCGACAACGTCGACGACCTGCCGCTGCGTTGCCGTGGCTGTGTCTACTGGGAGCTCGACCCGGTGGCGGGTCGTCGGGCGGTGGAGGCAGGCGATCCGGGCCTCGAGAAGGAGGCCTGGCTGTCGGCGGTCCTGCTGGACTGGGGGTCCTGTGGACGGGTTGCCTACGTCGACAAGGCGCCAGCTGGCTTCGTGCTGTATGCACCACCCACGCACGTGCCGCGGTCGGTGGCATTCCCCACCTCGCCGGTCAGCGCGGACGCGGTGCTGCTGATGAGTGCGCACATCGTGCCGGAGTTTCGCGGCCAGGGCCTCGGCCGGATGCTGGTGCAGGCGGTGGCCAAGGACGTGATCAAGCGGGGAGGGATTCGTGCGGTCGAGGCGTTCGGATCGCTGACCGATGAGCCCGGGTGCGTGGTGCCGGCGGACTACCTGACCGCGGTCGGCTTCAAGACGGTCCGGCCACACCCCCGCTATCCGAGGCTGCGGCTGGACCTGCGCAACGCTGTCTCCTGGCGCGAGGACGTGGAGGAGGCGTTGGAGAGGTTGCTCGGCTCGATCCGTCCGGAACCGGCCAGACCCGCGTCTGCGCGGCGTAGCTGAGCCGCAGTTGGACGGAGGCCGGGCGTCAGGCGGAGATCACGTCGTCCAGGTCGTTGAGCAGCGCCGCCTTGGGCCTGGCCCCGACGATGGTCTTGACCACTTCGCCGTTCTTGAACACGGCCAGCGTCGGGATTCCGGTGACGCGGTACTGCGCCGGCGTCTGCGGGTTCTCGTCGACGTTCATCTTCAGGATGGTGAGCTGGTCACCGTGCTCGGCGGCGATCTCCTCGAGGATGGGTCCGACCTGCCGGCAGGGACCGCACCACTCGGCCCAGAAGTCGACGAGCACCGGCTTGTCGGCCTGGAGGACATTGCTGGTGAAGTCGCCGTCGGTGACTGAGGCGATGGCGCCCATGTGTGGTTCTCCTTCTCGGGGGTTCGGATCGGCAGGCTGAGAAATTGTGGGTCGGGGGCGGGTCACGCGTCGGCGGTCTGCACCTGTCCTGCCAGGATGGCAACGTCGTCGCGGGCGTCGGCCGCCTGCGCCTGCGCTGCGGTGGCCGTCGCGTTGCCGGCGGTCGAGGCCTCGTGGTCGAGTGCAGCCAGGAAGCGTTCGGCGTCGAGCGCGGCGGCACAGCCGGTGCCGGCCGCAGTGACCGCCTGGCGGTAGATGTGGTCGACGACGTCCCCGCAGGCGAAGACTCCAGGTGCGCTGGTGCGCGTTCCCGGCGCGTCGACGACGATGTAGCCGTCGGCATCGATCTTGAGCTGAGCGCGAAAGAGCTCCGAGCGGGGATCGTGGCCGATCGCGATGAACAGGCCGGTGGCCGACAGTTCTCGCGTCTCACCGGTACGGATGTCGCGGAGCTGGACCCCAGTCAGCTTGTCGTCCCCATGCAGCGCTGCGATCTCGGAGTTCCAGGCGAACTCGATCTTGGCGTCGGCGAAGGCGCGCTCCTGCATGATCTTGCTGGCCCGCAGGGTGTCTCGGCGGTGCACCAGGGTGACCTTGCGGGCAAAGCGGGTGAGGAACGTCGCCTCCTCGATCGCAGAGTCGCCGCCACCGACGACGACGATGTCCTGGTCGCGGAAGAAGAAGCCGTCGCAAGTGGCGCACCAGCTGACGCCATGACCGGACAACCGGTCCTCGGCCGACAACCCCAGCCGACGGTAGCCGGAGCCGGTCGCGAGAATCACCGCGCGCGCACGGTGCTCAGCGCCGGTCGAATCGGTCACGACCTTGACGTCGTCGGACAAGTCCACTGCGGTGACGTCGTCGGCAACGAGCTCGGCACCGAAGCGCTCGGCCTGGCTCCGCAGGTTGTCCATCAGCTCCGGACCCATGATGCCCTCCGGGAAGCCGGGGAAGTTCTCGACGTCGGTGGTGGTCATCAGCGCACCGCCTGCAGTGACGGAGCCCTCGAAAACAAGAGGCTGGAGCTGCGCCCGAGCTGCGTAGATCGCGGCAGTGTAGCCAGCCGGGCCGGACCCGATGATGACGACGTTGCGTACGTCGGTGGACACGTCGCCTCGTTTCGCTCGCTCGACCGGATCCGGTGCAGATGTGCTGCCTCTGGCACAACCGATCGTAGGCGCCGGCCATTCCCCTCGCGTCGGCTGCCGTCAGGCGGGGTCGGGCAGCCTGGCGCTGGCCTGCACCACTGGCTGCGGGTCACACCGGATGATCGAGACGCGGAACAAGTCACCCGAGGGCTGGACCGCGACCACTGCGGCAGGACGTCCCTCGCGCTCGAACCGGTATGAGTACCCCGACCAGGAGCTGTCCCGCAGCGCCTTCGCCACGCAGGGCTCACGGTAGCGCCGGGGCGGATCGACGTCGGACTGCAGGCCATCCATGCGCTGGAGGAACTCGTTCAGCGACTCCTCGCCGGCCACCCCGGGCGGTTGCGCCTGCGTCTCGCGACCCCGGGGGGCCAGCTCGGTCGGGGAGTGCCGGCTCGCGTCATCGCTCTCGCGCGGGAGGGCGTCGGCCGCGGCGGAGCTCTCCGGCCCACTCCCGGAAGCCGCCTGGTCGGCGGCACCGGTGACGGTGGGACGCAGGTCCTCCCACACCTGGCTGATCCCGAACGTGACCGCGACCACTGCGGCGGCAGCGACCAGGTTGCGGGCCCACCGCGACCGACGGGGGGAGGCGGCACCCACCTGCAGGGGCTCGCTGCCCCGCTCGTCGTTCCTCAGTGACGCTTCTTCGCGCAGCCCCCGGCGCACCCGTCCGGCGACCAGGTCCGGGATCGGCTCAGGGCGGCCGGCGTGCCGGCGAAGCAGCGTACTGACCGAGGACACGTTCTCGGCCAGGTCGTCCGCGAGCGCGGAACACTGCGCGCACTCCTGCAGGTGCGCGTCGATCCTGGCGGTGGTTGCGGTGTCCAACAGACCCTCGTGGTGCTCGGCCAGGTCGTCGACGTGCACGTGGGTCATGCCAGGTCACCTCCAGGGCTCGGGTCGACAGCGGATACCGGTTCGACGCGCGAGTCGTCAGGCGGGTTCCGCAGATGCGCCAGCAGGGGCGCGAGTCGAGCCCGGCCACGGGCGCAGCGACTCTTGACCGTACCCGGCGCACAGTCCAGGGCCTGTGCCGCGTCCTCGACGGAGTAGCCGAGCATGTCGACGAGAACCAGCGCCGCGCGCTGCTCCCAGGCCAGGGTGCTCAGCGCTGCCGTCACCTCGTCCCGCTCGCCGACTCGCTCTCCCGGGTCGTGCTCCGCCGACCCGAGCTCGGGCGCGCGATCCTCCTCGACCGGCAGCGGTTCGGTCGCCCTGACCCGGCGACGGCGCACGGAGTCGAGGCACGCGTTGACCACGATGCGGTGCAGCCACGTCGTCACCTGCGCATCGCCGCGGTAGGAGCCCGCCCGCCGGAACGCCGAGATCATCGCGTCCTGCAGCGCGTCGGCGGCCTGCTCCGGGTCGCCCAAAGTTCCCAGCGCCACCGCCCACAGGCGGTTCTGATGGCGGGCGAACAGCTCGCCGAATGCGTCGGGGTCGCCCGCCGTGTGCAGGCGCAGCAACTCGTCGTCCGCGACGTCCTCGGTGCCGCCGCGCAGATGCCGCAGCGACCCGCTCATCCGCGGACGACGATCTCGCTGATCTGACCCTGGAAGTCGTCACCCGACGGCGGGATGCTGGTCAGCCAGATCAAGAGATAGCGCGTGTTCAGCGCAGCCTCCGGCTCCAGCACGGTGCCGCCGCTGGCGCCGTCCACGGTGGCCACGGTGCGGAATCCGGCTGGTCGGTCCGGTGGGGCAGCCGCGTCGTCGGGCGCCGAGCGCAGCTCGAGGTCCGTGCCGCCTTCGCCGACGTCCACGACGACCCGCGAGACGTCGGTCGGCCGACCGAGGTCGAGGATCAACCCGAGGCCGGGCTTGGCCCCGTTGAAGTCGGCGCTGTCGTAATAGGTGACCGTCGTCCACGCCGAGCTGTCGTCACCGTCGATCGCCAGGGCTGCGGCGTCGTCGTTCTCACCGTCCTCTCCGAACGGGTCGAAGGCCTGCGCTGACTGCACCGGCACCCGCTGCAGCGCAGCCGCGGTGGGGTCCGGGTCGGTGTCGCCCCGCCCCGCCGGCGGGGGCTCGGGATCGCCTCCATCCCCCAGGTCCACCCCCCCGACGTAGAAAGCGGCCGCACCTGCGCCGACGGCGAGCAGGGTGATCAACGCCAGCTGCCAGGGCCTGACGCGGCGCGACCGGCGGGGCGCCCCTTCGTGCGTGGACGCGGCGGGCGGCATGGGCGGCGGCGTGGACGCGGGCTGTGGTGTTGCAGTGCCGGCGGCCCTAGCCGACGGACCGCCCGCCGCGCTGTCGGGGGTCGGCCCCGTGGTGATGGTGGTGGTTGAACCGGAAGTCGACGCATGCGCAGGCCCCCCGGCAGTTCTCGGCAACCGGCCACCGGACATGTGGCCAGCTGGGCTCCAGGGCACCGTCCGCAGGTCGACCTGCGTCGCCTCCGGGTCGGCGTCCGGCAACGCGTCCTCGCCGAGACCGTCATGGGAGAGCGCCTCGACCACCGCGGTGGCGTTGCGCAACTGTGCGGCATGCTGGCGCGGCGGTTCCCCGAGGATGCGGTCGCACACCGCGTCCAGCGGCCGAGGCACACCGGCGCGCACCTGACGTGGTCGAAGCATCCGGCCGTGCTCGGTCGGTGCGGCGGGCAGGTCGCCACACGACCCGCCGGGCCAGCGGGCGACCAGGCAGGCGTAGAGGAGGCGGCCGATTCCTCGCACGTCCTCCTCCTCGGCGTCGGCGTGCTTGACCCCGTGCATGGCCGCCTCGGTCGCCAGGCCGACGACCTTGACCGCACCGTTGTCGGTGACGATGACGTTCTCGGGCACCAGACGCAGGTGGTGGATGCCGCGCCGGTGCGCCGAGCTCAGCGCCTCCGCCACCTCGCGGACGAGCCAGGATGCCCGGCGGGGGGCCAGAGCTCCGCCGGCCAGAATGAGGTCGAGGGACTCACCGGCCGCCCACTCCCGCACGACATAGACGTCGTCCTGCTCCTGCGCGGCGTCGAGCACACGCAGGAACCGCCCGTCGGTCACCACTGCCGAGCGGCGGGCGGCGTCGAGGACCGCAGCGGCCCGCGGCGCCTCGGCGGGCAGGATGTCGAGCGCGACCGAGCGTTGCAGCACCTGGTCGACGGCACGCCAGGACCGGGCACCGGCGCGGTCGGACAGCAGGTCCTCCACCCGGTAGCGTCCGGCCAACAGCCGGCCAGGCTCGACCGTCATCGCTACCCCGATCCTCCTGTTCACCACGCGCTGGCGGGAGACACGTTCTGACCTCATGCTAGGCGGTGGCTGTCGATCACGTGTGGTTGCGCCGCCGCCGCAGCCTGCTGGCGATGCCGCCGCCGAGCTGGTGCGCGATGTCGGTGACCTCCCGCAGGCGCAGCAGCCGGGCCAGGCCGACGTACCCGAGACCCGCGACCAGTCCGGCGGCGACCAGCAGCAGCAGGGAACCCGGCTTGGACGCCGGGTCGACGCCGAGCTCGAGCAGCAGGCGTACGACGAGCCAGCCGAGGCCGGCGGCAAGTGCGGCCGCGAGGGTCACGGCCGCGACGAATCGCAGCAACCCGGCGAACGCCCGAGCTCTCAGACGGCGCGAGAGCACGGTGGCCGACACCGTGGCGCCCACGGCGTACGCCAGGCCGTAGGCGACCGCGAGCAGTGGCGCCACGTCGAGCGTGGAGGTCAGCGCTGTGATCACGACCGCAGCGACGATGTTGGTGGCTGCGGTCACGCACTGCAGCAGGAAAGGCGTCCGGGTGTCCTCCAGCGCGTAGAAGCCGCGCAGCACCAGGTAGTGCACGGTGAAGAAGAACAGCGCCGGGGCGAAGGTCACCAACGTGCGTCCGAGCGGTGCCGTGTCGCCCTCGGCGGCGCCCCAGCTGAACATCACCACCGCGAGGAACGGTCCCAGCACCACCAGCAGGGTGCAGAACGGCGTGACCAGCGCCAGCGACTGCCGCAGGGTCAGCGCGAGCTCCTGGCGGACCCGATCGAGCCGGCCGTCGGAGGCGAGCTCGGACAGCCGGGTCAGCGCGGCGGTCGCCAACGACACGGTGATGATCGAGTGCGGCACCATCACGAGCAGGAATGCGTAGGCATACGTGGTGTATCCGCTGCTCACCTCACCGCGCAGGGCTGCGGTCGCGGAGGCGTTGGTCGCGATCCGGCCGACCACGATGTAGGCGACCTGGTTGACGACGACGAACAGCAGCGTCCAGCCGCCCAGGCGCAGGGTTTGGCCGAGTCCGCTGCCGCGGAAGTCGAAGCGCGGCCGGTACCGGAACCCGGCTCGTCGCAGACAGGGCACGAGGACGGCGGTCTGCACCGCGATGCCGAGCGTCGAGCCGAGCCCGAGCAGCAGCTCCTCGCCTGAGGAGTAGGCGCCGGCCCCGGCCGCACCGCCGTACAGGAGGAGGTAGCCGGCGAGTACGGCGATCGCCACCAGGTTGTTGGCGATCGGCGCCCACATCATGGGGCCGAAGCGACCACGCGCGTTGAGCACCTGTCCCACGAGCACGAAGACGCCGTAGAAGAACACCTGGGGCAGGCAGTAGCGGGCGAAGTCGAGGAAGGACTCGGTCTGCGCCGACAGCTCCTCGGCGAACAGTTTCTCGCCGGCCAGCACCCGCATCACCCACGGCGCCGCGGCCACGAGCGCCGCGGTGACGCCGGCGAGGAAGAGGCCGCTCAAGGTGAGGATGCGGTTGACGTAGGCCTCGCCGCCGTCGGCGTCGCTGCGCATCGCCCGGACGATCTGCGGCACCAGGACCGTGTTGAACACCCCACCGGCGACCAGGATGTAGAGCATGTTCGGGACGGTGTTGGCGTAGTTGAAGATGTCGGCGTGCAATCCGACTGCACCGACGGCCGCGACGATCATCGTGGAGCGGACGAAGCCGAGCGCCCGCGACACTGTGGTGCCGGCCGCCATCACCCCGGTGGAGCGCAGCATCCCGGCGCGGTCGCTGGTGCCCTCGCTGGTGCCGTCGCTCATGCGGTTGCTCATGTCGGGGACTTGCGGCGGTGCATCCGCACCCGCTGGGTGATGCGGCGCCCGGCGGCGACGAAGAGCACTGCGGCGCCGAGTCCCATGACGACCCAGATCACCGCGCCGATCTGGGTCGTTCGCACCTGGAAGTCCGCGCTGACGCCGAACGGTCGCCCGCGTGGGGTGACCAGGCGTACGTCGACGTCGGCGATGCCGACCGAATCGGAGTTGGTGAGCACGGAGATACTGCGGCGCTGGTCGGGTTCGATGGTGACGGGTTCGACCGGTTCGATGTCGAGGCTGGAGCCGGTGGCCTCGATGGCGACCCCGACGGTCACCGTGGAGCCGGAGTCGTTGCTGATCGTCACCGGGAACTGGCCGCTCTGGCTCGACAGCGTGACGAAGCTCGGGGTCTCCAGCTCCAGCTTGCGCAGGAGGCGGGCGTTCTCCCGCACGTACGACGATGTCACCGCGCGGCCGATGACAGGTGCGGCCCGCCAGGCCGTCGATGCGGACAGGGCCTCTGACGTGGCCAGCGCGCGACGCAGCCGGTCCGGCTGCTCGAGCACCTGCAGCACGATCTGGTTGCTGCGCGCCAACGCGCGCAGCGCCTCGAGGTTCTCCTCGGGCAGCTCGGCTTCCTCGATGCGCTCGGGATAGACAAGATCCCCGCCGTACGTCGCCAGCCCGGAGCCGGTGAACTGCCCGGCGCTCACCGCGTTGATCCACGGCGCGTCGAGCGCGGCGAAGAAGTCGGCGTCGGGCCAGCGCTCGTCCGGCCACCACTCCCTCGGCGGCGCGACCACCGCCCGCCGGTTGTCGCGGCCGCCCTCCAACGCCATCAGCGCCGTTCGCGCCAGCAGCTGCTGACGCCACGCCAGCACGGTCTCGTCACGTCCGGGTTGCAGCGCAGTGCTGACCGTGTGGTCGTCGTGCAGGAGCGCGGCGATGGCTCCGCCGTCGACGGCGATGTCGACGGCAACACCGCGCGTTGCCGCTGCGACCTGACCGGTCGCGGGGTCGGGACGCAGCGTGGCCCGAGACAACAGCGCGGTGTCGGCGTCGAGGCTGGGTGCGGCGGTGAGGATGTCGCGGTCGGCGAAGCCGGCCGCGGGCCACAGCAGCGTCTGGTGAGCGACGTCGAGACGGTTCAGCGTCCGGGTGCCGGCCCGGCTCGCACGGGCCAAGGCCGGTAGCAGACCGGCGTGGGCCAACGAGGCGACGTCCGGGTCGCCGTACGGCAGCGCGAGCACATCCGAGCCCGACACGGCCCCCAGCATGAGGTCGCGCCACCGGTCGGCCAGCTCCGCCTGCGCCGAGCCGACGCCGACCTCCTGATCAGGGAGCACGTAGCCGTCGGCCATGTCGTCGGCGGCGTCGAGCAGAGCGGGATCGAGCACCCACGTGATCGGAACCTGCGCGCTGGCGGTGCCCATCTCGAGGATCGTCTTGAGCCGGCCACCCTCGTCGAACGCCTCGGCGAGCCGGTCGTTGCGGTAGCCGACAGGTGTCAGGGGCACGCCGCCGGTCAGCGGCCAGAGCAAGGCCACCTCGACCGGCCTCCTGTCGGTGCCCTGGTCGAGCAACGGAACGAAGGTGCGCTCCTGCGCGACGGTCGCGCGGCCATCGACGAGATTGGCGTTGACCTGCACACCTAGCCAGTAGACCCCCTCCGCGCCGCTGAGCAGCAGTGACGAGTACGGCACCCGCAGCGAGTAGCTCGCCTGTTCTCCCGGTGCGATGGTGCCGATGTCGTCGAAGGTCCCCAGATCAACGATCCGCTCGCCGATGAAGGCGTCCGGATCCCCCTCCGCCGCCTCGGACGCGGACTCGAGCACGGACTGGTTCGTGAACGGGTAGGCCGAGGTCACCAGGCCGACCTGGACGTCGCCCCAGTCCTCGTCGCTGGAGTTGCTGACGATGCCGCTGATGCGGACCGAACGATCGGGCTTCAGCACCAACGGGGCCAGAGTGTCGATGCTCACCGGCTCTCGACGAGGCGGGCGAGGCCTGGCCGCCGTGCGACTGCTCGGCGCGCCCAGGTCGTCATTGACGCTCGCGCCCCCGGTGCTGCTCCGGCCCACGACGTCGGCGGAGGCAGCCGGCAGCGGGCACCAGGAGAACACCAGGGCACACACAGCGAGGAGGCCGGCGAGGCGACCGGCGGCCGGGACGGTCCGACTCACAACAGAGCCAAGGCGGGACGCGTCACGCCCTGCATGCTAACGCCGCTTACAGTGGGTGCCCGTGTCCCAGCCTCCCGCCGATGCCGACCGGCCCGCCGACGCACCGGCTGATCGGCCCGCGGTTCGACTCAGCGCCGTGCAGCACAACGCGGTCGCCTCCCTGCTCCGGGTCGCGCCGGTGATCGACGAGCTGGGTGCCCGGTTCACGGCGGCCGGTCATCGAGTAGCCCTGGTCGGCGGGTCGGTGCGTGACGCCCTGCTCGGCTTGCTCGGCCCGGACCTCGACTTCGCCACCTCCGCCCGGCCCGAGGAGACCGAGCAGCTGCTGGCCGGCTGGGCCGATGCTGTGTGGGACATGGGCCGCGCGTTCGGCACGATCGGCTGCCGGAAGGGCAGCCGGACGCTCGAGATCACGACGTACCGCACCGACCGCTATGACGTGACCTCGCGCAAGCCCGCGGTGGCCTACGGCGACAGCCTCGAGGCTGACCTGGTGCGCCGCGACTTCACCGTCAACGCGATGGCGGTGGCGCTGCCGTCGCGCGAGTTCGTCGACCCGTACGGCGGCCTGCAGGATGTGGCCACCAAGATGATCCGCACACCCGGCGCCCCGGAGCGGTCCTTCGGCGACGACCCGTTGCGAATGCTGCGGGCGGCTCGCTTCGCCGCACAGCTGGGTTTCGCCGTTGCCCCGGAGGTGGTCCGGGCGGTGCACGAGATGGCTGAGCGGCTGCAGGTCGTCTCGGCCGAGCGGATCCGCGACGAGCTGGTCAAGCTGGTGTGCGCGACGACGCCGCGCCCGGGCCTGGCGCTGCTGGTCGACACCGGGCTGGCCGACCGGGTACTGCCGGAGCTGCCCGCTCTCCGGCTGGAGCGCGACGAACACCACCGGCACAAGGACGTCTACGAGCACACCTTGACCGTGCTGGAGCAGGCGATGGAGCTCGAGTCGCGGCTCGGCGACGGCCCGGACGTCGTCGTACGCTTTGCTGCCCTGATGCACGACGTAGGCAAGCCGCGGACCCGCCGGTTCCTCCCTGACGGCACGGTCACCTTCCACCACCATGACGTGGTGGGGGCGAAGCTGACCCGAAAACGGATGCAGGCGCTGCGCTTCCCGGGCAGCGAGATCGAGGCGGTCGCCACCCTGGTCGAGCTGCACCTGCGCTTCCACGGATACGGCAGCGGCGAGTGGACCGACTCCGCGGTACGCCGCTATGTGCGCGATGCCGGCGACCAGCTCGAGCGGCTGCACATCCTCACCCGGGCCGACTGCACCACCCGCAACCGACGCAAGGCCGAACGGCTGCGCCGAGCCTACGACGGCCTCGAGCAGCGAATCGCCCGGCTCGGCCAGCAGGAGGAGCTCGCCGCGATCCGGCCAGACCTCGACGGCAACCAGATCATGGCGATCCTCGGGATCGGACCGGGACCGGCGGTGGGCGAGGCCTATCGGCACCTGCTGGAGTTGCGGATGGAGCACGGGCCACTCGGCGAGGACCGAGCGGGCAAGTCGCTGCTGGCCTGGTGGGCCGACCGGACCGAGCATCGGTAGCGGCCGGCACCCCGTGACACCTGTGTCACCCCGTGTCTGTCACCAGGTTGCCGAGCCGCAGCCCTGCAGCCAGCCCGTCAGGGCGTGAACCACGCCCCCTGCTCGACCGCGTCGCAGGCGCTGCCCGCGTGCACGCTGAGGGCAGCGCGTCCCGGTTCGGTGTGCGCCACCGCAAGCGTCGCCGTACGTTCTCCCGGCGGGGTCTCGGGCTCGACGTGCGCACACACGCCGCGCGGGCCGAGCGTGTGGTCCGCGAGCACGCGCACCATCGCGTCCCTGTCCCTCGGGCGACGGGCCGCGGACTCGGCGCTGACGTGGGCGAGGCGCTGGTGCGTCGTCGTCCCTGGGCGGTGGACCTGCTCTCTCTCCGGGAGGCCGAGGAAGTGGTTGGTGTGGGCGGCGTACTCTCCCGCGCCGGTGACCACCGTGGGCCCGCCTGGGTGCAGCTCGACCATCGCGGTGGCCCAGCTGTCGCCGCTGCGGCCGGTCACGGTCACCGACGACGATGCGGTGACTTGCGCCTGCGCGGCGATCGCGACCGCCTGCTCGACGGTGCCGGCCTCGTCCAGGATGCGGCGGGCGACCACGTGCACGGGCACACCGCCGGTGCCGGTGTCGTCGCGGTGGCGCAGCGCGTTGAAGTGCACCGAGAGGCCGCGAGAGCTGACGCCGATCTTGCCGACGATGCCGTACTCGGTCAGCGTGTGCACCGCGGTCCCGTCCGGATGGCGCAGCGACCACACGAACCAGTGGCCGGCCTGGGCGTCGTGCCAGTCCCACGTCTGCACGGTGTGCGCCGAGCCACCGTCAGCCGGCAGGAACAGGGAGGTCGTGCACTCGCTCGGACCCCACCCGCCGAGCGCGAGCAGCTCGGTACGGGCGTTGAGCGCACCGACCTCGTCCAGGCTGAGGCCGGACCCGGCGGCAAGGCCTGCCATCTCCTCCCAGAGGTGAGGCGCGAACGCACGAACCGGCGTCAGCACCGCGGCACCGACAGCGCGCACGTCCTGCGCACCCACCCCGAAGACCGCCCAAAGGCCGCGGTAGCTGTCCAGCGTCTCTCGCACCGCGACGGCGTTGGCGCGACCCAGCTCGGCACCACGGGCAAAGGGCTGCACGGCCGCAGTCGAGAACGCCCGCACTCGCGACCCTAAGGCATCCGCCACGCCCCAATCCTGACAGCAACGCCGCAGGGATCAACGGGGCGGGGAGGCAGCGGCGGACGGATGTCGGGCGGTGCGGTGCGCCCAGCCGTAGACCAGCGCAGTGAGCCCGTAGCCGGCCGAGATGAGCACCAGCGCGGGATACGACTTGCCGTCCAGCGGCAGGATCGCGGCTCCGGCGGCGGCGGCGGCCACGAAGGCGACGTTGAACACCACGTCGTACACGGCGAAGACGCGCCCTCGGAAGGCGTCGTCGATCTCCTCCTGCACGAGCGTGTCGACGCAGATCTTCACCCCCTGCGAGGAGAAGCCGAGCGCGAACGCCGCCACGAGCAGCGTCGGCTCGGTGTAGAAGCCGCCCGGCACCACCTCGACGACGGCGGCGAGCACGAGCAGCAGCAGGACCCAGCGCTGCTTGGACATCCTTTGGGTGGCCACCGGGGTGACGAACGCCGCACTGACGAAGCCGGCGCCGGACACGAGCACCGCCACCGCCACACCGCGAAATCCGGCGTCGGGCTCGGTGGGATCGTTGAAGTACCCGCGGTAGAGCAGGATCGTCGCCACGGTCGAGATGCCGTAGAAGAAGCGGTGCGCCCCGATCGCCAGCAGTGCGAGCGCGGCCTCTCGCCGTCGGGCGAGATGGGTCAGGCCATCGACGAGTCCGATGACGAGGTGTCGGGCGTGCTCTCGTACGCCGGGTTGCTCGCGGTCGTAGTCCGGCCCGAGCAGGTCGCGCTGCATCCTCGTGGCCAGCAGTGCGGCACCGGCGAACAGCAGGGACGCGCTGACGAGAACGGTCGCGTTGCCCGCCCCGCCGTACCTCTCGACGACCTCGCGAAGCCCGGCGGCCGCGCCGAGGCCGATCAGGAAGGCCACAGTGCCACTGGTGGGTGTGACCGCGTTCGCCATCACCAGCCGGGGTCCGGCGACGACGTGCGGCAGCGCCGCGGACAGCGCGGCGAGGAAGAAACGATTCACCGACAGCGCGACGAGCACGATGCCGAACAGCGCCACGACGCTCCCGCCCGTGAACACCAGCGCCGCCACGACCAGCATCAGCGGGATGCGCACGCCGTTGGACCAGACCAGGATCTGCCGGCGCGACCAGCGGTCGATGAAGACGCCGGTGAACGGTCCGAGCACGCTGAACGGCAGCAGCACGACCGCGAACGCCGCCGCGATGGCCTGCGGGGTGGCTTGTCGCTCCGGCGAGAACAGGACGTAGGACGTCAGCGCGACCTGGAAGACGCCGTCGGCGAACTGGCTGGCGACGCGGACCGCGAACAGCCGCCGGAAGTCTCGGCCGCCCAGCAGCAGCCGCAGGTCACGCAGCGCGTGCATGCTCACCCCCGTGGGGCGAGGGGACGGGTGCTCAGCGCTCGATGTCGCCGCGGATGAACGCCTCCACGCTGGCACGGCCCTCGTCGTCGGGGCGCTGCACCGGCGGAGACTTCATCAGATAGCTCGACGCGGACAGGATCGGGCCGCCGATGCCGCGGTCCATGGCGATCTTGGCGGCCCGGATCGCGTCGATGACGATGCCGGCGGAGTTGGGGGAGTCCCACACCTCGAGCTTGTACTCCAGGCTCAGCGGCACGTCGCCGAACGCGCGCCCCTCGAGCCTGACGTAGGCCCACTTGCGGTCGTCCAGCCACTGGACATAGTCGGACGGCCCGATGTGCACGTTGCGCGCGCCCATGTCGTGTCCGAGGTTGGAGGTGACGGCCTGCGTCTTGGAGATCTTCTTCGACTCGAGCCGGTCCCGCTCGAGCATGTTCTTGAAGTCCATGTTGCCGCCAACGTTGAGCTGGTAGGTCCGGTCCAGCACCACCCCGCGGTCCTCGAACAGCCTCGCCAGGACGCGGTGGGTGATGGTCGCGCCGACCTGGCTCTTGATGTCGTCACCGATGATCGGCACGCCGGCCACCTCGAACTTCCTCGCCCACTCGGGGTCGGAGGCGATGAAGACGGGCAGCGCGTTGACGAAGCCAACCCCAGCGTCGATGGCGCACTGGGCGTAGAACTTGTCGGCCTCCTCCGAGCCCACCGGCAGGTAGGAGACGAGCACGTCTGCCTCGCAGTCGCGGAGCACCTGCACCACGTCGACCGGCTCGGCGTCGGCCTCGTCGATCGTGAGCCGGTAGTACTTGCCCAGGCCGTCCAGCGTGTGACCGCGCTGCACCGGCACGCCGAGCGGCGGCACGTCGCAGATCTTGATCGTGTTGTTCTCACTGGCGGCGATCGCCTCGGACAGGTCGAAGCCGACCTTCTTGGCGTCGACGTCGAACGCCGCGACGAACTCCACGTCGCTGACGTGATAGTCGCCGAAGCGCACGTGCATCAGCCCGGGCACCGGGGCGGCCGGGTCGGCTCCCTGGTAGTAGTGCACGCCCTGGACCAGCGACGCGGCGCAGTTGCCGACGCCGACGATGGCTACGCGTACCGAACCCATTCGGGTCTCCTCATTGCTCGTGGATGCTTTCCGTACGATCAGCGGCGGTGCTGCCCGGTTCGCCGGTGCGGGGGGACCGGACCGTCGGGGTACGGCGGGATCGTTCGTCGTCGATCAGCTCTCCCAACCAGGAGACCTCTCGCTGGACCGACTCCAGACCATGACGCTGCAGCTCCAGGGTGTAGGCATCGACGCGCTCCCGGCTGCGGGCCAGTGCGGTGCGCACTCGGTCGAGCCGTTCCTCGAGGCGGATGCGCCGTCCCTCCAGGATGCGCATCCTGGTCTCGGTGTCGGTGCGCGAGAAGAACGCGAAGTGGATGCCGAAGCTGTCGTCCTCCCAGGCCGAGGGCCCGGCCTGCGACATCAGCTCCTCGAAACGGTCCTTGCCGTGGCCGGTGAGCTTGTAGACGATCTTGGCCCGCCGGCTGGCCTTGACCGCACCGGTCCCGCTGTCGTCCTCGCTGAGCATGCCCGCGCGCTGCATCTGCTTCAGCGTCGGATAGAGCGAGCCGTAGGACAGGACCCGGCCCCACCCGAGCAGGACCGAGACCCGCTTTCGCAGCTCGTAGCCGTGCATGGGGGACTCGTGCAGCAGTCCGAGGACCGCGAGCTCGAGGGCTCCACCGCGCTTGGCCATGCTTCGTCCGTACCTGCCCGTCCTCGACGTCTTCGACCGGGTGCGACGACCGGTCCCGGTCGGCACACGGTCCACCACACGTATCGCTACGATACATCGGCCCGCAAGCAGCCGCGGCGCCGCGTATGTCGCGGTGCCCGTAGCCTGGTCACGAACCCACGGACGTCGAGACAGAACCGATGAACACCAGGTGGTAGATATGAGCAAGTCGGGGGACCGGCTCGAGGGCAAGCCGAAGGGCAAGCCGAAGGGCAAGCCCAAGAGGAAGCGCAGCGTCCTCGGGCGCGTCCTCAGGTCGATCCTGTGGGTCGGGATTGCCGGCGTCGCGCTTGCGGTCATCGGCTTCGTGGCGGCGTACTCGATGATCGACCTGCCCGACCCCAACGCTGACTTCCAGGCGCAGACCACCACGGTCCTCTACTCAGACGGCACGCACGAGCTGGGCACGTTCGCGACGCAGAACCGCACGATAGTCGCGCTCTCCGACGTACCCGAGCACGTCAAGGACGCGGTGGTCGCGGCCGAGAACCGCACGTTCTGGACAGACTCCGGCATCGACCCCAAGGGCATCCTGCGTGCCGCCCTGTCGAACGTGACCAGCGACGACACCGAGGGCGCGTCGACGATCACCCAGCAGTACATCAAGGTTCTCTACCTGTCGCAGGAGCAGACCTACACCCGCAAGCTCAAGGAGGCGATCCTCGCGCTGAAGATCGAGCGTGAGCTGAGCAAGGAGGAGATCCTCCAGGGTTACCTCAACACCATCTACTTCGGTCGTGGCGCGTACGGCGTCGAGGCCGCCGCCCAGGCTTACTTCCAGAAGCCGGTGACCGAGCTGAACGTCGGACAGGGCGCGGTCCTCGCCGCCATCCTCAACTCGCCGGGAACCCTCGACCCCGCAGTCGACAAGGACAACGCGGCAGCGCTGTTCGCGCGCTACCGCTACGTGCTCGACGGCATGGTCGACATGGGCGAGCTCGACGTTGACCGGGCCACCACCTTGCAGCAGCGGTTGCCGAGGATGCCGGTGCAGGCGATCGAGGACCGGCTCGGCGGGCCGCAGGGCCATCTGCTGGCGCTGGTCGAGGGACAGCTGCGGGCGAAGGGCTTCGGCGATGAGGAGATCAACGGTGGCGGCCTCGAGGTCGTGACGACGTTCGACTTCAAGGCCCAGCACGCCGCCCAGTCCGCCGTCCGCGAAGTCAAGCCGAAGGGGCTCGAGCAGCTGCGCGTCGGCCTGGCGTCGGTCGAGCCGGGTACCGGTGCCGTGCGGGCGATGTACGGCGGTGCGGACTACGTCGAGAGCCAGCTGAACTGGGCGCTCATCGGTGGCCAGCCCGGCTCGTCGTTCAAGCCGTTCGCGCTGGCGGCGGCGCTGAGCGACGGCCACACGCTCGACGACAGGTTCGACGGCAACTCGCCTTACCCGCTCCCGGGGGGCGGCGAGGTCGAGAACCAGGGCAACCGCTCCTACGGGCAAGCGGTCACGCTGCAGCGCGCGACCATCGAGTCGATCAACACCGCGTTCGTGGATCTGACACTGAGCATGGCGGACGGACCGGAGAAGGTGATCGCCGCCGCGGAGGTCGCGGGCGTGGACGAAGATCCGGACGACCCGCTGCAGCCCAACGGGCTGGTCGCGCTCGGACCGCAGGTGGTGCCGGTGGTGGAGATGGCTGAGGGCTACGCGACATTCGCCGCCAACGGCCAGCAGGCCGAGACCTACGTCTTGGAGCAGGTCACCGAGCCCTCCGGGAGCACCCGCTACGAGCACGAGGTCGAGGTCGACGAGGCCTTCACCCGGGCGATCGCCACCAATGTCAGCTTTGCCCTGCAGCAGGTGGTGCAGGACCCCAGAGGCACTGGCTATCTCAACCTCTCCGACTTCGAGCGCCCGGCAGCGGGCAAGACCGGTACGGCGACGGGTGCGGAGGGTGAGGTGTCGTCCTCGTGGTTCGTGGGCTACACGCCCCAGCTGTCGACCGCGGTGATGTATGTGCGCGGCGACGGCAATGACCCGCTCGATGACTACCTCGAGCCGTTCTACGGCGGTGCCTACCCGGCGCGCACCTGGGAGGTGTTCACGAACGCAGCGCTCGAGGGCGAGCCGGTCCAGGGGTTTGCTGCGCCGGTCGACCTGGAGCCGGAGCCCACCCAGACGCCCACGCCGAGTCTCACGCCGACGCCGACGCCGACGCCGAGCCCGACCCCTACCACCACTCCAACTCTCACCCCGACGCCGACTCTCACACCCACCACCCTGACCCCGAGTCCGACTCGGACCGAGACGGAGACGCCGACCGAGACGCCGACCGAGACGCCGACGGAGACGCCGACGGAGACCCCGACGGAGACCCCGACGGAGACCCCGACCGAGTCCGAGATCCCGACCGAGTCCGAGATCCCGACCGAGTCCGAGATCCCGACCGAGTCCGAGATCCCGACCGAGTCCGAGACCTCGCCGGCTCCGGACGAGGACGGCGCCGAGTAGCGGTGCCACGGCACCGCTCGGAGGTGGTCGCGCCCTCCCACGAGGATCCGCTGGTGCATGGCGCCAGCGCCGCGGTCGGTGGTCCGCTGGGCGGCCACGCCACGACCGGCTGGTCGTGGTGGACCCCGCTGCGGGTGGTCCTCGTCCTGACCACGGTGACGTTCGCCCTCGGCATGGTGCAGAAGGCGCCCTGCGTCGTCGACGGCGCCAGCCTGACCTCGATGTGTTACACCGACATCGACAAGCTGTACTCCTCCCGCGGCTTCGCCGAGGGCAACCCGCCGTACGTCAGCAGCGACGAGCGCTACCAGTACTTCGAGTACCCGGTGCTGGTCGGGGGCTTCGTCCAGGTGGCGTCGCTGGTCACGCACGAGTTCTTCGGCTCCCCGGACGTCGCCGACCTGCCGCCCGACCGGGTCTTCGCCGACCCGGAGGTCGCAGCCAACGTGGTGCCGTTCACGACGGTCAACGCGCTGCTGCTCTTCGTGTGCGCACTGGTGGCCGCCGCGGCCCTGACCGGTGTGCATCGACAGCGGCCGTGGGACGCGGCCCTCTTCGCCGCCGCCCCCGCACTGGCATTGACCGGGCTGATCAACTGGGACCTCTTCGCGGTCGCCATCCTCGCTGCGGCGCTGCTCGCGTGGTCGCGGCGGCACCCCGTCGTGGCGGGGGTGCTGATCGGTCTGGGTACGGCGGCCAAGCTCTACCCGCTGTTCGTCCTCGGGCCGCTGCTGCTGCTGTGCTGGCGTGCCGGCCGGATGGCGGCGTACGCGCAGGCCGCCGGTGCGGCCGCGGTGGCCTGGTTGCTCGTCAACCTGCCCGTCCTTGCGCTCAACCCCGCTGGCTGGGGGTCGTTCTGGGCCTTCAACTCCGAGCGCGGCGCCGACCTCGGCTCGGTGTGGTACGTCTGGACGCTGCTCGGCCGCGAGGTGTCGGCGTCGACGATCAACACCTCGAGCTGGGTGTTCTTCGGTGCCGCCTGCGTCGCGGTCGCGCTGCTCGCCCTGTTGGCCAGACGACGACCGCGGTTGCCGCAGCTGGCGTTCCTCGTGGTGGCGGCGTTCCTGCTGGTCAACAAGGTCTACTCACCGCAGTACGTGCTGTGGCTGCTGCCGCTGGCGGTGCTCGCACGGCCACGCTGGCGGGACCTGCTCGTCTGGCAGGCGTGCGAGGCGTTCTACTTCGGCGCGATCTGGCTGCACCTTGGCGGCGACCTCGACCCGGGCACGTCCGGGGCGGTCCCGTCGGCGTACGTGCTCGCGGTCACGGTGCGGCTGGCCGGACAGATGTGGCTGATGGGCGTCGTCGTACGAGACGTGCTGCGGCCGTGGCACGACCCGGTGCGCGCCGACGGGCGCACCGACGATCCCGCCGGCGGGGTGCTCGACGCCGCTCCCGACCGCACCGATTCGCTCGCCCCGAGGTGACTTTGGTCCGGCACGGGGTGGTCCCGTGCCGGTAGGTGCGTAACGGGGCCGCCCCGTGACGAAAGCAGCCGGGGCGGCCGGCATGCGGTCAGGCGATCGTGATCCGGTCGAACGTGGTGGTCGGGTAGCGCACCTGTGCCATGACCTCGTCGCCGACGGCCGGCGGCGCCACCGACCCGGGCAGGAAGACCATGCTGACCTGCATGTGCGGTGGCTCCAGGAACCAGCGCTGTCGCCCGGAGACCACGAACGGCGACAGCGCGAAGCCGGCGGCGTCCAACCCCCCTCTGGCCAGCGTCGCGGCGCGGTTCCGCGCCGACACCCCGGATGCCGGCGCCGCCAGCCCGATGCCGTGCGACGTACCTCCGGCGATCACCAGCAGATGCCCGTCGCGAGTGAATCGCCGCTGCCGGTAACCCGCCCGGTCACCGCGCGCCACCGGATGCGCGTCCAGCACGCTCGCGCGCACCTCGAACCCGAGTCGATCGCCCAGCCACAGCCGGGTGCCGATCCGGGGCCGCAACCGCAGCCGCGGGTGCCGGGCACCCAGCTCGGCCAGCTCGGTGTCGCTCAGATGCGACACATACACGGTGCTTGCCGCGTCCGACGCGGGCCAGGCGCGCAACCACCGCTCCGCCTCTGCCACCCGGTCGCCGGCCATCGGCAGGTGCAGCGCCAACCCCTGCACCCGTACGCCGGTGACCCGCGCCGCCGCCGCGAGATCCTCCGGCGCCAGCCCGTGCCGCCGCATCGAGGTCAGCCCCTCGAGCACCACCCGCGGTGCACCGCCCCTGTCGTGCTCCCCCGCCAGCGCGGCCAGGTCCTCGAGCCGGCCGACGGTGTGGACCAGGCGGCGTGCGGCCGATCCGTGGTACGCCGAGGAGGGAATGAACGGCCGCCACGGCGACAGCACGAGCACGTCCGCCGTACAGCGCTGCACGACCTCGGCGACCTCGTCGTACGTCCCGACCGCCACCGTGTCGGCTCCGAGCCACTCCACCCGCCTGGCCAGCCGGGCCAGGCCGAGGCCGTAGCCGTTGCCCTTGACCACCGGAACCAGTCCTGGGTGCGCCGCCTCGACCGCGCGCAGGTGTGCGCGCCAGCGGTCGCCGTCGACGGTCAGGGACAGTGGCATCGGACGGCCTCTCAGCGGCGGCGCAGGTAGAGGTCGAAGCCCCGGTAGAGCAAGCGCGAGATCGGCAGGTCCCACTCCCCGACGTACTCCACCGCCTCACCGCCGGTGCCGACCTTGAACTGGATCAGGCCGAAGTGATGGTCGTGCTCGTCGAGCGTGTCGGTGATCCCGCGCAGGTCGTAGACCGAGGCTCCGGCCGCCAGCGCATCCCGGATCATCTGCCACTGGATCGCGTTGGAGCCGCGGACGTCGCGCTTGGCCCCGGTGGAGGCGCCATAGGAGTACCAGGTGTGGTCCCCGACCCGGACCCACGTGGTGGCGGCGACCAGATAACCCTCGTGGTGGGCGAGGTAGAGCCGGATCCGATCGGGGTCCTCGCGGGTCATCGCGGCGTACATCTGCTCGAAGTACCGCAGCGGACGCGGGCTGAAGTGGTCACGCTCGGCGGTCTCGGTGTAGGCGCCGTGGAACGCCGCCAGGTCGTCCGCACCACCGCGGCTGACCACGACGCCGGCCTTGGCGGCCTTCTTGATGTTGCGCCGCCACAGCTGGTTCATGCCCCGGAGCAGGTCGTCCTCGCTGCGGCCGGCGAGGGGGATCTGAAAGACGAGTTGCGGCTGGCCGGGAGCGAAGCCTTCGCCGCCGCCGGCTGTCGGCCGCCAGCCCCCCGCTCGCAGGGTCGCCCGCACCTGGTCGGCAAGCGGTTCGCGCACATCCGCGGGTACGTCGCCGAGACGGCGGTGCGTCGAGTCGGCGATCGCCTTCTTGACCGTCTCCGCCCGCCAGCGCCGGCAGACGACCGGTGGACCTATCCGTACGGCGAACGCGCCCCGCCCGGCCAGATGCTGCGCCATCGCGGCCAGCCCGTCCGGCAGCTGCGGAGACGACCAGTCGAGCACCGGCCCCTCGGGCAGATAGGCCAGGAAACGCTTCAGCTTCGGCAGCTTGCGGTAGAGGACGAGCGCAGCACCGACCATCTCGTCGGAGTCGAACCAGCCGATCGACTCATGCCGCCAGTCACTCTTGACCTCACCCCAGGCCGGCGTCTGCAGGAAGCTGGCGCTGTCGCGGGCCTGGACGAACGCACGGTGCTCGGCCGGGGTGATGCTGCGGACCGTGAGCGCGACGTTCGGCGGCGTCTCGGGCGGCGTCTCGGGCGACGGGGGCACGGACGCGAGGCTAGCAACGTCAGCCCAGTGGTCCACGCAGTCTCTCGCGCAGCCAGGCGATGTCGGCACCCTGACCCTGTGCACCGCCCGGTGTCTCGCACACGACCGGCGCGCCGGCAGCGCGAACCACCGCGGCGATCGCCTCGGGGTCGATCTGGCCGGTGCCGAGGTTGGCGTGCCGGTCCGCGCCGGAGTCGAACGCGTCGCGTGAGTCGTTCGCGTGCACGAGTGCGATGCGCCCGGTGATCGCGCGGACCCGCTCCACGATGCTGACCAGCTCCTCGCCACCTGCGTGGGCATGGCAGGTGTCCAGGCAGAAGCCCACCCTTTCAGCGCCCCCGGCGTCGCCTATCGCATCCCAGACCCGCGCGATGCGCTCGAGCCGGCGCGCCATCGCGTTGCCGCCGCCCGCGGTGTTCTCGATCAGGAGTGGGCAGGACAGCTCGAGCCGCTCGACACACTTGCGCCAGTTGTCGAAGCCGGCCGCGGGGTCGTCGTCCGCGAGCACGTGCCCGCCGTGCACGATCACGCCGCGAGCACCGATCTGCGCGGCCGCGTCCAGCGTCTGCTGCAGCAGCTTGCGGCTCGGGATCCGGATCCGGTTGTTGGTGGTGGCCACGTTCAGCACGTACGGCGCGTGCACGTACAGGTCGATGTCCGCCGCCTCGGCAGCCGCCCTCAGCGCCGCAGGTCCCCCGCCGTACCGGACCTCGGGGCCCTTCCAGCCCTGCGGATCGCCGAGGAAGAACTGCGCGAGGCCGGCGCCACGGGCGCCGGCCTCGGCGACGGGGTCCTGCTGGTCGACGTGGGCGCCGATCACGGGCTGCGCGTTCATGCCGGACACCCTACGAGCCCCTCGACGAACCCTGTGGACGACGGGTCGGTGCGACCCGTGCCCGCTGCTAGACTCAGGCACCGACGGCCCGGCTGCGTAGCCGGTCCCTCATATGTGCACAGCACACGCATAGCCCTCCTGTCACGGAGAGACCGTGACCGCCGAGTCCAGAGGAGGTGGAGACCGCTCATGCGTCCGTACGAAGTCATGGTCATCCTCGACCCCGATCTCGAGGAGCGCACCGTTGCTCCCTCGCTCGACCAGTATCTCAACGTCGTCCGCAAGGACGGCGGCAGTGTGGAGAAGGTCGACGTGTGGGGTCGCCGGCGCCTCGCCTACGAGGTCCACAAGAAGGCCGAGGGCATCTACGCCGTCATCGAGCTGTCCGCGGAGCCGGCGACGGTCAAGGAGCTCGACCGCCAGCTCGGGCTCAACGAGTCCGTCCTGCGCACCAAGGTCATCCGTCCCGACGTCCACTGACCCACCGATCCACGACCCACTGTCCACTCCACCGTTCCTGGGAGGAGCCCGCCATGGCCGGCGAGACCGTCATCACCATCATCGGCAACCTTGTCGACGACCCGGAACTGCGTTTCACCCCCTCGGGTGCGGCGGTCGCCAACTTCCGGATGGCGTCCACCCCGCGCACCTTCGACCGCCAGAACAACGAGTGGAAAGACGGCGAGACGCTGTTCCTCTCCTGCGCGGTGTGGCGCCAGGCGGCCGAGAACGTCGCCGAGTCGCTGCAGCGCGGTGCCCGGGTGATCGTGCAGGGCCGGCTGAAGTCGCGCTCGTTCGAGACCCGCGAGGGTGAGAAGCGCACGGTCTTCGAGATCGACGTCGACGAGGTCGGTCCGAGCCTGCGCAACGCCACCGCCAAGGTCACCAAGACCACCCGGTCCGGTGCCGGCGGCGGGGGAGGCTTCGGTGGCAGCGGCGGCGCCAGTGGCGGCAACGACCCATGGGCCCAACAGGGTGCCCAGCAAGGGGCACAGCAGGGGACACCGCAGGGTTCGGGCGGCTCCACCGACGAGCCGCCTTTCTGAGCACCGCCGTCTGATCATCGACCAACCGAACTGACCGACCTCCAGCAACCGCTGGTGACCATTCCGGTTGAACGCCGGGCTCTGAAGGGAGCACCACAATGGCCAAGCCAGTCCTGCGCAAGCCGAAGAAGAAGGTCTGCGCGTTCTGCAAGGACAAGATCACCTACGTCGACTACAAGGACACCAACCTGCTGCGCAAGTACATCTCCGACCGCGGCAAGATCCGTGCCCGTCGGGTCACCGGCAACTGTGTCCAGCACCAGCGCGACGTCGCCACGGCCGTGAAGAACGCCCGTGAGGTCGCGCTGCTGCCCTACACCTCGACCGCGCGCTGAGAGGGGGTCGGAACCGATGAAGCTCATCCTCACCCAAGAGGTCTCCGGGCTCGGAGCCCCTGGCGACATCGTCGAGGTCAAGGACGGCTACGGGCGCAACTACCTCCTGCCGCGCGGCCACGCCATGCGCTGGTCGCGAGGCGCCGAGAAGCAGATCGACTCGATCCGCAGGGCGCGCGACGTTCGCGACATCCGTGACCTGGGCACCGCCGAGCAGGTCAAGAACCGGCTGGAGGCGCTGACGGCCCAGCTGCCCGCGCGGGCGGGGAACTCCGGTCGCCTCTTCGGTGCGGTGACCGTCGCCGAGGTGGTGTCTGCGGTGAAGGCCGCCGGTGGTCCCGAGCTCGACAAGCGCCGGATCGAGGTCGGCAACCCGATCAAGACGCTGGGTGCGCACCGGGTGGTCGTCCGGCTGCACCCCGAGGTGACCGCGACGGTCACGCTGGACGTCGTACCCGCCTGAACGCACCGCCCGACGCCCGCGCCAGCGCAACACGAATATGTAACGATTGGCCGCCGAAGCGGTATCGACCCTGTCAGACGCTCGATCGAGGGGCGAGGATCAGGTTCGGCGTGCGGCACGATGTCGCGCCGTAGACCTGCAACTAGGAGGACCGTATGCGAACCAGGACACCCTTCCGGGTGGCCGCGGCAGCGGCAACGTTCGCGCTTCTCGTCACCGCGTGTGGCGGAGGCGAAGATCCAGAAGCCGACCCGGGAACCGGCGACGAGACCCCGACTGAATCGGAGGAGCCGGGTGGCGGTGGGTCGGAGGAGCCGCCTGAGCCGACCGGTGGCACCTACGCCGCCGAGCTCACCGAGCCGTCCTTCCTCGCACCCGCCTCGAACTGCTATGAGTCCGAGTGCAGCGCGGTGCTGAAGATGATCAACGACCCGCTGGTCGACACCACGTTCCCCGAGGGCGAGCTGGAGTTCACCGGCCTAGCCGAGAGCATCGAGTCCGACCCGGCCCAGACGGTCTGGACAATCAAGCTCAAGCCGGACCTCAAGTTCCACAACGGTGAGCCGGTCAACGCCGACGCCTTCATTCGCGCCTGGAACTACTCGCAGGACCCGGCGAACGCTCAGGCCACCGCGGGCTTCCTGGCGCGCATCGTGGGTGCCGGCGAGGGCAAGGAGATGAAGGGCCTGAAGAAGATCGACGACCTGACCTTCGAGGTCACGCTCGACGGCCCGTTCTCGCAGTTCGGCCAGCAGATGAGCTACGGCCCGGCCTTCGCGCCGATCGCGCAGGCGTGCCTGGACGACCTCAAGGCCTGCAACGAGAAGCCGATCGGCACCGGTCCTTACATGATGGACGGCAAGTGGCAGCACGACCAGGGCATCACGGTCACCAAGTGGGCTGACTACAAGGGTGAGGCACCGGCCAACGCCGACACCATCGAGTTCACCATGTTCACCGACGGGGTCGCGGCCTTCCGTGACTTCCAGAACGGTGGCGTGGACGTCCTCGGAAGCGTCGACCCCACGGTCTACCTCGAGGCCAAGCAGGAGCTCGGTGACGCGATCATCGAGGAGCCGTCGGCAACGCTGACCTACCTGGGCTTCCCGACCAAGGAGGCGCCCTTCGACAACGTGCAGGTGCGCCAGGCGATGTCGCTGGCGATCGACCGTGAGGCGATCACCGAGGCTGTGCTCAACGGCCTGGCGATCCCGTCGACCGACATCGTGACGCCGCCGATCCCCGGATCGCGCGACGACGCCTGTGAGTACTGCGAGTACGACCCGGATCGGGCCCAGCAGCTGTTCGAGGAGTCTGGTGTCGACCCGGAGGGCCTGACCGCGCAGTACTACTTCAACGCAGACGCCGGGCACGACCAGTGGGTGGAGGCTGCGGCTCGCCAGATCCAGGAGACGCTCGGTATCGACTACAAGTTGCAGTCGACCGAGTGGGCGCAGTACCTCGAGTTGCTGGACAAGCAGGAGTTCACCGGCCCGTTCCGCCTCGGCTGGGCGTTGGACTACCCGTCACCGGAGAACTACGTCCGTCCGATCGTGGGCACCGGTGGCGACTCCAACTACACCGGCTACTCCAACCCCGAGCTCGACGACCTGCTGGTGCAGGGCGACCGGGCCGCCACCCTGGAGGAGGGCATCCAGTTCTACCAGCAGGCCGACGACGTCGCGCTCGAGGACATGCCGATCATCCCGATGTGGAGCGGCGTGACCGCGATCGCGGGGTCCGACGAGGTCGCTGACGTGCGCTACGACGTCGGCGAGGGTGAGATCGCATTCGGCGAGATCACCGTTCCTCAGTGATCGGTCGCTTGCGGTAAGCACGCCGACGCCTCAGTGTGGGGGCTGGGCCTTTGTGCCCAGCCC
>JALZMX010000255.1 GCA_030857985.1 Actinomycetota bacterium
GTCGTACAGCGTCAGCAACTCAGCGGGCAGCGACGTCGCGAGGTCGCGCCGCTGCGCCGCGACCTCGGCGACCTCGGCATCGATCTCGGCGAACGTCGAGTCTCGGGTTGCCGCCCGCTGTTCGCGCGACGCGTCGAGGTCACCCAACGCCGCCTCGAGCCGGACCAGCGTGCTCTGTGCCTCTTCCAGGCGTTCCATCACCGCGAGCTCTTCATCCTCGAGATCGCTGATGCGCCGGTGCAACGCCTCCAGCTCGTGCTGGAGGTTCTCCAGATCACGCGGTGAGCCGACCTGCCCCTTGTCCAGGCGCTGCTCGTTGCGCACCCGCCGGGCCTTGACCTGCTCGACGTCGGCGTCCGCCTTGCGCTGCTCACGCGAGAGGTCGTCGACCTCGGTGCGCACCTCGACCAGCCGGTCGGACAGCTCGGACCGACGCAGTTCCAGGTCGGCGATCTCGGCCAGCTGCGGCAGGGTACGGCGGCGCCGGGTGAGCTGGTCGAGCCGGGAGTCGAGGGCCTGCACGTCGAGCAGTTGTTGCTGGGCCAGGCGTTCGGCTTTCAGGGTCGGCTCTCCTCGCTGGGTCTGGTAACTGCGAACCGCCACGGGTCGGTGCAGATTCGAGACACGACAGTGTCCACCGTAGTGCCCCGCGCGGTCATGTCGGAGGCCAGCCGCGCTGCCGCCGGTGGCAACCACGTCCACTCCGCCGCCCAATGAGACACGTCGACCAGCGCCGGCCCGCCTCCGTCGCCGTACTCGCGAAACTCCGACGCGCGATGGTGTCTGAGATCGGAGGTGACGTAGACGTCGGCACCACTGGACCGGACGAGGTCGAGCAGCGCGTCACCCGAACCACCGCACACCGCCACTGTGCGCACCGGCTGGTCTGGATCACCCGCCACCCGCAGGCCGCCCGCGGTGGCGGGGAGCGCGTCCGCGGCCTGCCCGGCGAAGGCGCGCAGGTCGAGCGTGCGCGGGAGTACGCCGAGCCGGCCGGTGCCGCGGTTCGACGCCACCGCGGCGAGCTGGAGCACGTCGTACGCCGGCTCCTCATAGGGGTGGGCGGCGCGCAGTGCCGCGACCACGGCCCCGCGACGCGGTCTGGGCAACACCATCTCGATGCGCGTCTCGCCGACCTCCTCGACCGACCCGACGGTGCCGACAGCCGGCGCAGCCCCCTCGACCGGCCGGAACGTGCCGAGCCCCGAGGTGGTCCAGGCGCAGCGCTCGTAGCTGCCGATCGAGCCGGCACCGGCAGCCGCCAGGGCATCGATCAAGGCGGCAGCGTCAGCGTGCGGGACGAACGTGACGATCTTGTCCAGCTCAGGCGCCGGGTCTGGTTCGAGCGGCTGCAGATCCTCCAGCCCCAGCGCCATCGCCAGCGCGTCGGAGACGCCCGGCGTGGCGCTGTCGGCATTGGTGTGGCAGACCTGCAGCGCCACCCCTGCACCGATCAGGCGGTGTACGACGGCGCCCTTGGGCGTGGTGGCCGCGACACCGTGCACAGGTTGGAGCAGCAGCGGGTGGTGGGTCACGAGCAGGTCGGCACCCACCTCGACGGCTTCGTCGGCCACTGCGCGCACCGGGTCGACGGCGAGGAGAACCCGTCGCACCGGTTGCGCGGGATCTCCGCAGACGAGTCCGACCGCGTCCCATGGGTCGGCCCAGCGGGGGTCGTAGGCGGCGTCGAGACTGTCCACGACGTCGGCCAGTCGGGCGTGTGCGGCGTTCATGCGCTGAGTGCTCTCCGGGGCAGTTGTCTCGGGAAAGGGTCCGAGGCCAGACGCCAGCGACGTACCCCGTCAACGTCGCGGACAACCACAAACGGCGGGCGACCGCATGCGAGACTGAGCGCGACCAGTCCCTTGAAGCTGCGGGGTTGACGGCGCATGAGACACTCACGCTCGGCCGGGTCGATTCGGGCGGGCCGCTCGGCGGAGGACCGGTGACCGCAAGGGTCTATGTCCACATCGGGCCGCACAAGACCGGCACGACGTTCCTGCAGCAGGTGCTCGAGCGCAACAGGCCGGCGCTGGCCGTCCAGGGCGTGCTGTTCCCCGGCACGCCGTACCGCCGCCAACCCCAGGGCGTCCGCGATCTCGTCGAACGCTCGGGGCAGGCTCACCGGAGTCTCGAGAGGGATCGGTGGGACGCACTGGTGGACGAGATTGTGGCCTGGCCGGGTGAGATCGCGGTCATCTCCTTCGAGGCCCTCTCGACCGCGAGCCCGGACGAGATCGCCCGGTTGGTTCATTCCCTGGCGCCGGTCGACGTCCACGTCGTCTACGCGGCTCGTGACGTCACCAAGGTGGTCACCGGGCTGTGGCACACCTACATGCGCAACCAGGGGTCGGGGTCGTGGCAGGCCTGGCTGAGCGCCGTCCGGGACACCGAAGCGAAGTCGCCGTGGATGTGGGACGGGCAGAACGTCCGGCAAGTCCTGGAGCGCTGGGAACAGCACGTGCCGCGAGAGCGTATCCACGTGATCACGGTGCCGCCCTCGGGCACCGTACCGAACGTGTTGTGGCAGCGCTTCTGTGCGGTGCTCGGCGTCGACCCATCCCGCCATTCCCTCGAGGTCGCACGCACCAACGAGTCGCTCGGCAACGCGCAGGTGGAGCTGCTGCGCCGAGTCAACGAGAAGGTCATCGGCCTCATCTCCGATGACAGCTACAACCGCTGGGTCCAGGTCTTCATCGCCCGTCGAGTTCTCGAGCAGCGGCCCAGTCGGCTGAAGTCCGCGCTCCCGGCCGAGGACCATGGATGGGTGCTGGCTCACACCAACGACGTCATCGCCTTCCTCGAACGCAAGGGGTACCCCGTCACCGGGGACCTGGACGACTTGTTGCCCGCTCCGGCAGACCCTGCCGCGGTGCCTCCCGACGCCTTCGACAAGGACGAGGTGCTCGACGCGGCCGTGGACGTGATCGCCGGGCTGCTGGTCAAGCTTGCCGCCACGGCGCGCCGAGAAGCTCGGGATGCCACGCCCTCCCCGGAGCAAGAGTGGTCGCCGGCGTCTCGGGTCGCCGACGACCACCCACGACCATGAAAGCCTTCCGGCGACTCGAGCACACCCGAATCAGCAGAACTTTGCCCACCACGGGCTCAGCCGCGCAGCTGCTCCAGCGCCCCCGTGGCCTCGGCGAGGTCACGAGCGGCACCAACCGCGTTCACGACCTGCCAGCGCACGATCCCGTCGCGGTGGATGACAAAGCTGCCGCGCACCGCGACACCGAGGTCTTCGTCGAAGACGTGGTACGCCGAGGCGACCGCGCCGTGCGGCCAGAAGTCGCTCAGCACCGGGAAGGTGAGGCCGGCTCCCTCGGCATACATACGTTGGGTGAACATGGCATCGCACGAGACCGCCAACACCTGCACGTCCTCGCTCTGCAGCTGCGGCAAGGCCTCCTGGACCTGGTCCAGCTCACTCGAGCAGATACCGGTGAAGGACCACGGGTAGAAGATGAGCAGCACGTCCTTGGACCCGCGGTAGTCGGCGAGAGTCACCGTTTGCCCGTGCTGGTCTTTCAGCGCAAAGTCCGGCGCGACGGCGCCTATCGAGATCGACATGCATGCACCGTCGCAGACGGGGCCGTCAACGCCTGCTCGTGGACTTGGGAGCGACGAGCTTGGTGGCCGACCAGTCCTTGCTCGCCGACAGACTGGATGTCGTGGCCAGACCTGCGGTCGGAGCCGCCTCCGCGATGTCACTGGGATCGACGTGCCCAGCACGGCCGACCTTGGGAGTCAACAGCCAGATCACGCCGCCGTCGACCAGGTCCGTGAGCGCATCGACCAACCCGTCGACGAGATCGCCGGAGTCGTCGCGCCACCACAACAGCACGGCATCCACGACGTCGCCGTGGTCCTCGTCGACCAGCTTCTGTCCGGTGGCCTCCTCGATGGCCGTGCGCAGGTCGTCGTCGACGTCGTCGTCCCAGCCGAGCTCCTGCACCACCATCTCGGGCCGGAAGCCGAGGCGTGAGCCGACTCGGGAGTTGGCCGCGTCGCCCGCGGTCGCGCTCAAGGGTGCCTCCTTCGTCGTGGCCGACCTGCTTCCGCAGACCTGTGCCGGACACGATAGTGCGTGGTTCGTTCGGGGTGCAGGCCGATCGGTGCCCGGAGCTGTGAGCTGCTCGGGCGCAGGTACCGGGCGGTGGCACGAGCGGGCTTGGCGCAAAGTGCGAGGATGGAGGGCGAGGTACGTCGTCGCACGCCGTACCGCCCGTCCCGCCTCCCGGCGCCCGACCCGAGCGCCGGCCGTCCACGGAAGGACACCTGTGGCCTCCGGACCTGATCGCCCTTCGGTCATTCACGAGGGACTGCCGACACAGCTGCCGGACATCGATCCTGGCGAGACCCAGGAGTGGCTCGAGTCGCTCGACGCGATGGTCGAGGAGCGTGGCAGGTCGCGGGCCCGCTTCCTGATGCTGAAGCTGCTCGAACGGGCGCGCGAGCGACAGGTGGGCGTGCCGGCGCTGCGCAGCACCGACTACATCAACACGATCCCGCCCGAGCATGAGCCCTGGTTCCCCGGCGACGAGCAGATCGAGCGTCGCATCCGGGCCTACATCAGGTGGAACGCCGCCGTGATGGTGTCACGCGCGAACCGCAAGGGACTCGAGGTCGGTGGCCACATCGCGTCGTACCAGAGTGCGGCCAGCCTCTACGAGGTCGGGTTCAACCACTTCTTCCGCGGCAAGGAGCACCCTGGCGGCGGCGACCAGGTCTACATCCAGGGACATGCCTCCCCCGGCATCTACGCCAGGGCGTTCCTCGAGGGCCGCCTGAGCGAGGAGCAGCTCTCAGCGTTCCGCCAGGAGGTCTCCCAAGGCGTCGGCAACGGGCTGTCGTCGTACCCCCATCCCCGGCTGATGCCGGACTTCTGGGAGTTCCCGACGGTCTCGATGGGGCTCACCCCGATCAACGCGCTTTACCAGGCGAGGTTCAACCGCTACCTGCAGAACCGCGGGATCAAGGACACCAGCCAGCAGCACGTCTGGGCGTTCCTCGGCGACGGTGAGATGGGGGAGCCGGAGTCGCTGGGTGCGATCGGTCTGGCCGCGCGCGAAGAGCTCGACAACCTGACCTTCGTCGTGAACTGCAACCTGCAGCAGCTCGACGGGCCGGTGCGCGGCAACGGCAAGATCATCCAGGAGCTGGAGTCGTTCTTCCGTGGCGCCGGTTGGAACGTCATCAAGGTGGTGTGGGGACGCGAATGGGACGGGCTGCTCGCCCGCGACGTCGACGGCGTGCTGCTCAATCAGATGAACAAGACCCCAGACGGGCAGTTCCAGACCTACACCGTGGAGACCGGCGAATACATCCGCGAGCACTTCTTCGGTGGTGACCAGCGCCTGCGGAAGATGGTGGACCACCTGTCCGACGACGACCTGCGCAAGCTGCCACGCGGTGGCCACGACTACCGCAAGGTCTACGCCGCGTTCAAGGCCGCCACCGAACACGTCGGCCAACCGACGGTGATCCTGGCCAAGACCATCAAGGGCTGGACGATCGACGCGCTCGAGGGCCGCAACGCCACCCATCAGATGAAGAAGCTGACCAAGGACGACCTCAAGAAGTTCCGGGACCGGCTCTACCTGCCGATCACTGACGCGCAGATCGACGAGTCCGACGTCGCGCCGTTCTACCGACCGGGGCCCGACGACGACGAGATGCAGTACATGCAGGAGCGTCGGCGCCAGCTCGGTGGTCCGGTGCCGCAACGACAGGTGCGCGCCGGGGCACTCCAGCTGCCCGGGGAGGATCTTTTCGCCGAGCTCAGGCAGGGTTCGGGCAAGCAGGCGATCGCCACCACGATGGCGTTCGTCCGGTTGCTCAAGGACCTGGTGCGAGACAAGGAGATCGGCAAGCGGATCGTGCCGATCGCGCCCGACGAGTACCGCACCTTCGGCATGGACTCGATGTTCCCCACCGCCAAGGTCTACTCACCGCACGGCCAGACCTACGACTCCGTCGACCGCCGGCTGCTGCTGGCCTACAAGGAGTCGGCGCAGGGCCAGCTGCTCCACGAGGGCATCAGCGAGGCAGGTGCGGTCGGGTCGGCGATCGCGGCCGGTACGTCGTACGCCACCCATGGCGAGCCGATGATCCCCTTCTACGTCTTCTACTCGATGTTCGGATTCCAGCGCACCGGCGACTCGCTCTGGGCGTACGCCGACCAGCTCGGCCGGGGCTTCCTGATCGGCGCCACCGCCGGACGCACCACGCTGACCGGTGAGGGTCTGCAGCACGCCGACGGACACTCGCCGTTGCTGGCCGCGACGAACCCGGCGGTGGTGCACTACGACCCGGCGTGGGCGTTCGAGCTGAGCCACATCGTCCAGGACGGCCTGCGCCGGATGTACTCCGCGAGTGACGGGCACGAGCACGGCGAGGACGTCATCTACTACCTCACCGTCTACAACGAGCCGGTGGTCCAACCCGCCGAACCCGAAGGACTCGACGTCGACGGGCTGCTCAAGGGCCTCTACCTGTTCGCGCCGCACGCGGACGAGCCCAACGGCGGG
>JALZMX010000289.1 GCA_030857985.1 Actinomycetota bacterium
GCCACGGTAAGAAAGTTGACCTCGGAGAGGGGCTGCTCTCCGCTTTGCCCTGAGGCCATCACGCACCGCACTTTCGGCACGCGGCGCCTCCGGCTTCCAGCCGGAGACCAGGCGCACGTGCGTAGCGTGAGAGTAGTGCCTGCAGTGACGCTTGGGGAAGGAAACTGCGGAATTGGTCCGCGACACGCCATGATCAATACAGCGGGTCGATGCCGTGTACCGGGAAAATAGCCACCCGCGTCGCCTGGATGGAGCGGTCCAACCACGACTCGGGGTCGTGGCCATCGGGCCAGTCGCGGTAACCGGGCCGACGTCCGTCGGTCATCCGCCGCGGTGGGATTCGGCCGAGCTGTGTCCGCACGTGCTCACACCACTCCGGCGGCGTCGCCGTCGCCGGGTCGATCGGTCGCCCCGCGACGACCCCGAGCAGGTGCGACCACGCCCGCGGAACCACCTTGACGATCGCATACCCGCCACCCCCTACTGCCACCCAGCGCCCGAAGCACAACTCATGAGCCAGTTCGTGCAGCGCCAAGTAAGCCTCACGCTGACCGTCCACGGAGAGCATCAGGTGGGCAAGCGGGTCCTCGGCATGGGAGTCGCACCCCTGCTGGGTGAACAACACCTGCGGGCGGAACTCCCTCAGCACCGGCGGTACCACCGCGAAGAAGGCCCGCAACCACCCGGCATCGGACGTGCCGGGAGGTAGCGCCACGTTGACCGAGTAGCCAACGCCGTCACCGCGACCGGTCTCGTCAGGGTGTCCGGTCCCGGGGAACAATGTCTGCGGCGTCTCGTGCAGGCTCATCGTGAGGACCCGCGGGTCGTCGTAGAAGGCCGCCTGCACCCCGTCTCCGTGATGGACGTCGACGTCGACGTAGGCGACGCGCTCGGCCCCCTCGGACAGCAGCCATCGGATCGCGATCGCGGGGTCGTTGTAGATGCAGAACCCGCTGGCACTCGCGCGCATCGCATGGTGCAGGCCACCGGTGATGTTGGCAGCGTGCAGCATCTCGCCGGTCCAGACCCGTCGGGCTGCCTCGACTGTGGCCCCGACCACGTGGGCGGACGCCCGGTGCATCCCCTCGAACGTCGGGTTGTCCTCGGTACCGAGGCCGAACCCGAGCCCGTCGCTCCTCGGGTCGACGCTGAGCCTGCGCACGGCCTCGACGTACCGCTCATCGTGCACCGTGGCGATCAGCTCGTCCGGGGCGACCAGTGCGGGGACCTGCACCATCCCCGCACCACCGACGACGCCGAGCTCCGCCGCGAGCCGCATGGTGAGCTCGACACGCAACGGGGCCAATGGGTGGTGGGCTCCGAAGTCGTAGTTGGTGAGCGACGGGTCGAAGACCACGCAGGCTTCGCCGCTCATCCCGCGACACTACTCCGACGGTTCCCCGCAGACCTTGGTCAGCCGCGCACCCACGGCCGGCTCAGCCGGTGGACGCCAAGGAGCGCAGGAAGAATGCGACGTTGGCCGGGCGCTCCGCCAGGCGGCGCATCAGGTAGCCGTACCACTCGCTGCCGTAGGGGATGTAGACGCGCACCCGCTCACCTGAACGCGCAAGCCGCCGCTGCTCGTCGGGCCGGATCCCGTAGAGCATCTGGTACTCGTAGGAACCCTGCTGCCGGCCGTACCGGGTGGCGAGCGTGCCGGCAATCTCGATCAGCCGGGGGTCGTGCGACGCCACCATGGGGTAGCCGTGGCCCCTCATCAGTGCCTTGAGGCAGCGCACATAGGACCGGTCGACGGCGCGCCTGCTCTGGAACGCCACCGACTCCGGCTCGTTGTAGGCACCCTTGCACAGCCTCACCCGGGACCCCTCGTAGGCGAGATCGCGGCAGTCGGCCTCGGTCCGGTGCAGATAGGCCTGGACCACCGCGCCGGTTTCGGGGAAGTCCTGTCGCAGGTCATGCAGGGTCTCCAGCGTCGAGTCGGTCGTGGCGTGGTCCTCCATGTCGAGGGTGACGGTGGTGCCGGCGTTGCGGGCCACCTGGCAGATCGTGCGCGCGTTGTCGAGGGCGATCTTCGGCCCGTCGCCCGGCAGTGCCTGCCCCACCGCCGACAGCTTGACCGAGACCTCTGCGGCCGGGTTCAGGCCGGCCTCGGTCAGTGCCGACAGCAGTGAGACGTACGCCTGCACGATGGTCTCGGCCTGCGTCCGGTCGAGGGTGTCCTCACCGAGGTGGTCCAACGTCGCGAGCAGGTTGTCCTCGGCCAGCCTCCGCGTCGCGGCGACCACCGACTTGGTGCTCTCACCCGGCACGAAGCGTTCGACCACGCTGCTCGACACCGGCATCGAGGTGACGAGTCTCTTCACCTGGTCACTGCGCGACAGCAGCAGCAGCGGCTGACGAAGCACGGCGGTTCCTCCTCTACCCCGCCCCGGTCTTCCGGTGCGCTCTCGGGCGCGGTCCAGGCTACGCCGTACGACGACGCAGGGTGGCAGCGCCCAGAGCCAGCGACGAGGCCGCGAAAGCCATGACGACCAGCAGGTCCAGACCGAGGTCGAGCGTCACCCCCGCCCGGGACTGCACCTCCTGCATCGCCTCGACGGCGTAGGAGAGCGGGAGTACGTCGGAGACCGCCTCGAGCACAGGCGGCAGCGCCGGGCGCGGCACGAACAGCCCGCAGAGCAGGATCTGCGGGACAACCAGAGCCGGCATGAACTGCACCGCCTGGAACTCGGTAGCGGCGAACGCGGAGACGAACAGCCCCAACGCTGTCCCGAGTGCCGCGTCCAGGACCGCGACGACGACGAGCACGCCCACCGGGCCGTCCACCGCCAGGCCGAGCAGCCCCACGGTCACCCCGACGGCCAAGGCAGCCTGCAGGAGCGCCACGAGGCCAAAGGCCACCATGTAGCCCACCAACAAGTCGCCCTTGCCGGTCGGCATCGCCAGCAGCCGCTCCAGCGTGCCCGTCGTGCGCTCACGCAGGGTGGTCACGGAGGTGACGAGAAACATCACGGTGAAGGGGAACAGTGCCAGCATCGGTGGCCCGAACCGGTTGAAGACAGTGTCGTCACCATCGAACATCCACCACAACAAGGTGAGCAGCAGACACGGCACCAACAGCATGAGCGCGAGCGTGCGGTGGTCACGGCGCAGCTGCGTCAGCACCCGTGCCGCGACGGCGAGGGTCACTCTCGGGCTCATCGTGGTCCTCCGGTGGTGGCCTCTGACTCGACGATGGCGAGGAAGGCGCTCTCGATGTCGGCGGCACCGGTACGACGGCGCAGTCCCTCGACCGTGTCATCCGCGATGAGCTCGCCGTCTCGAAGCAGCAGCAGCCGGCGGCACCGATCCGCCTCGTCCATCACATGGCTGGAGACCAACACGCTGACCCCCTCTCCCGCGAACCGGTGGAACAGCGCCCACAGGTCTCGCCGCAGCACCGGGTCCAGGCCGACCGTCGGCTCGTCGAGCACCAACAGTTCCGGGCCACCGAGCAGGGCCACCGCGAGCGATGCGCGCGAACGCTGCCCGTCGGACAGTCGGCCCACCACGACGTCGGCGTGGGACTGCAGGTCGACGTAGTGCACGGCCTGCTCGACCGCACCGGCGCCAGCCCCCAGCACGGCGGCGAAGAACCGGAGGTTCTCGCGCACGGTGAGATCGCCGTACACGCTGGGTGCCTGGGTGACGTATCCGAGGCGGCGACGCAACGCCCGGGCTCCGGCCGGCTGACCGAGCACGGTGACGACACCCGAGCAACCGGCCTGTACTCCGACGATCGCGCGCATAAGCGTCGACTTGCCGCAACCGCTGGGGCCGAGCAGCCCGGTGACCTGGCCCGCCGGCACCTCGAACGACACGCCCTTCAGCACCTCGCGTCCGCCGCGCTCGACTCGAAGGTCGCTCACCTCCACAGCAATATTCATCATGTGTTGAAATAATGCCGCTGGCCGCAGCCGTCGTCAACCCCGGTGAGCCGACAGCGGCGGACACTGCGTGCCAACTTTGTCACCCAGTCTCTGTCACAACGGTGCGCAGCCTTGCTTTCAGGGTGAGATCCGGTGCAGGTCTCGGGGGAACAGGGTCGTGCGCCGGATGTTGTCTGCCTCGACCAAGCGGGCTGTCCAGCGTTCGAGGCCGATGGCGAAACCGCCGTGTGGCGGCATGCCGTGGCGAAACGTCTGCAGGTACGCCCCGTAGGCATCGGTGGTCTCACCACGGTCTGCGAGGGCTGCCTCGTAGTCGGCGTACTCGTGCAGGCGCTGGCCGCCGGTGACGAGCTCGACGCCTCGGAACAGCAGGTCGAAGGAGTTGGTCCAGCGCGCGTCGTCGGGTTGGGGATGGGTGTAGAAGGGACGCTTGGCCGCTGGGTAGCCCTCGACGGCGAGGAAGTCCGACCCGTGCCGCTCGTGCGCCCACTGGCCCAGGAGCCGCTCGTGCTGGGGGGAGAGGTCGGGCTCGTGCGGTTCCGCACCCACCAGCCGCAGCGCCTCGCGGAAGTGGATCACCGGAAACCTCTCCGGTACGACGGGCAGCCGCGCGCCGCTGAGCTTCACCGCGCCGGCCGCGGTCGAGCGGATGGACTCGACCATGCCCGCCAGGGTGGCCCGCAGGAGGCCCAGCACGTCGCGGTGGTCACCGATGAAACCGAGCTCGGCGTCCAGCGAGACGTACTCGGCGAGGTGGCGCACCGTGTCGTGGGGCTCGGCACGGAAGACGGGTCCGATCTCGTACACGCGCTCGAAGACCCCCACCATCATCTGTTTGTAGAACTGGGGGGACTGCGCCAGGTAAGCGGGTCGACCGAAGTAGTCCACGGTGAACACGTTGGCCCCGGACTCAGTCGAGCTGCCCACGAGCTTCGGAGTCTGGATCTCAGTGAACCCCCGAGCGTCCAGCGCCCCGCGGAAACCCCGCATCGAGGCGGCGGCCAAGCGCCAGACGGCTTGCTGGACGGGATGCCGCCATGCGACCGGCGCGTGGTCCAGAAGGACGGGAAGGGCCGGGCTGAACGTGGGGCGCCACAACGGCAGCGGTGGCGTTACGGCCGGCGTGCTGAGGCGGGTGATCGTGGGAGCGGTCAGCTCGACACCACCGGGCGCCTTCGCGCTGGCGGTCACAGTGCCCCGCACGCGAACTACGGTCTCCTCACCGAGACCGTCGACCTGCTGGCGGGCTGGGTCGTCGGACACGATGACCTGTGCCAGTCCACTGCGGTCGCGCACGATGAGGAACGTGATTCCGGCCAGTCGACGGCGCCGGTGGATCCAGCCTTCGATGACGATGCGCTGGCCCAACTGACTGGCCAGCGCTGCACTGAGGGTGCGCTGCACCTGCTTCACCTCCTGGGTGTCTGCTCCCGGGAGGTGTGGGCGATCGGGGGCTCGCGGTGCCACCACACCTTCGCTGACCACGGGCCAGCCTCATCAGCGGTCAGACATCGGTGACCAGCCGTCGCAGCTCAGAGTTCGTCAGGCTCCTCGACGCCGCACCGACGATTGTAGCCCGGCATGCATCGGGGGCCGGGACCGCACTCAGCCTGGCAGCTCGCCGGTGAGATAACGCTGCAGCGTGGGCGCCAGCCACGCCACGAGCTCCTCGGCCGGCAACGAGGCGAGCGGCTCGATCCGCATCACGTAGCGACCCATGATCAGGCCCATCAGCTGCGAGGCGACCAGCTGCGCCCGCACCTCGGTGCGCTCACCCTCGAGCAGCGGCACCACTGCTGCCAGAACCAGTCGGGCCATGCCGTCGCGCAGCAGGTCGGCTGCCTCGTCGGCGACGAACGCCGTACGCACCAACGCCACCAGGGCGAGCCGGTTCGACGGCTGGTCCCAGACACCGAGGAAGGTCCGCGCCAACCGCTCACCGACCCCGTCGAGGCCCGGTCCGAACACCTGCGGGATCAGCTGGCGCGGATCGATCGGGATCTCCAACGCGGCGAGGAAGAGGTCGTCCTTGCTGCCGAAGTAGTGATGGACCAGCGCGGGGTCGACGCCCGCCTCGCCGGCGACGCCGCGGATCGTCGTACGGTCGAAACCCTTGCCGGCGAAGGAGACCCGGGCGGCGCTCAGGATGTCACCACGTGTGTCGGGCCCGCCCGGACGGCGGCCCCGTCCCCCCGCCGCCCGGCTCACGGACGACGCCGCTCGACCGTGCCGTCCGGTCCAACCGTGTAGCCCGCCTGCGACACCAGGTGCCTGCGCGCGAACGCCAGCGACTCGGCCAGGTCCTGCTCGCGGGCGGCCCGGCTGCCGGAGCGACGGGTGTTGATCTCGATCACCACGTGGCCGGTGAAGCCGCGAGCCGCGACGGTCTCGAGGAACTCCACGCACGGCTGGGTC
>JALZMX010000290.1 GCA_030857985.1 Actinomycetota bacterium
GCACCAAGCAGCTGAGCGCGCTGCGCGGCGCCGCGCGTCGTTGGCCGGCGGTGGGCATTCCGGCCGCTGTGGGCGCGCTCGCCCTGGCCGGGGTCGCGCCGCTGTCGTTGTGGGCCACCAAGGACGAGGTGCTCGCCGCCGCGCGGGACACGTCACCCCTGCTGTACGTCGTCGGGCTGGCGGCCGCGGCACTGTCCGCGGCGTACGCCGGCAAGGCCCTGCTGATGGTGTGGCGTCGCGCACCGGACGGGGTCGAGGACGGGTACGACACAGAGGAGCGCGGCACCCGGCACGTCGGCGTACTGCAGAAGGCTCCGTTGACCGTCCTCGCCGTCGGCGCGACGACACTCGGGGTCCTTGCGCTACCCCCTGTCGGCGCGAGGCTGCGCCGGGCGCTGGGCGAGGAGAGCATGGATTCGGTGCCGACCGCGGGACCGGTGCAGCTGGTCGTGTCGGCGGTGCTGGCGTTGGCTGTGCTGACAGCGGTGTCGCGTTGGAGCGCTCCAGAGCCCCGGTGGGCGCAGGGATGGCTGGGGCTCGAACGCACCGCGCACCTCGTGGTCGTGCAGCCCGTGCTCTGGCTGGCTGACGTGCTGGCCCGCTTCGACGACCGAGGCGTGGACGCGGCGGTGACCGGCACCGCTCGCGGTGGCCTGCGCGCGGGCGACGCGGCGGCGCGAGCCGATGTCGCCGGAGTCGACGCCATGGTGGAGGCGGTTGCCCGCGGGGCGCGACGGCTGGGCTCTCTCGCCCGGATCCCACAGACCGGTCAGCTGCACCAGTACTACGCCCAGGCCGCGGTGCTGCTAGCCGCTGCTGTCCTGCTGCTCCTCGTGGTGCGGTGAACGTGCTCAGCCTGGTGGTATTCCTGCCCTTGGCCGCCGCGGTGGTTCTCGCCGCCGTGCCGCGGCTTCCGGATGCGGCCGCTCGCTGGGGGTGGGTGGCGGTGACCGCCGCCGACCTCGCCCTCGTCGTGGCGCTGTGGCTGGCCTATGATCCGCCGTCCGGCGACCGGCTGGCCTTCGAGGAGCGGGCCCGGTGGATCCCCAACGTCGGCAGCAGCTACCACGTCGGCGTCGACGGTCTGTCGTTGCCGTTGCTCGCGCTGACCGCGGTGGTCTTCCTCTGCTGCGCGGTATATGCGTTGCGCGAGCAGCGCCGACCGCGAGCGCAGGCGGCGCTGTTCTGCTTCCTGCAGACGAGCTGCCTGGGGCTGTTCGCCGCGCAGGACCTCATCTTGTTCTTCCTGTTCTTCGACCTGTCCATCGTGGGCATGTACTTCGCCATCGCCGGGTGGGGGCACGGCGACGCGGCCCGTTCGGCGCTGAAGTTCTTCCTCTACACCTTCCTCGGCAGCCTGGCCCTGCTGCTCGGCTTCATCGGCCTCTACCTTGCCGCCGATCCGCACACGTTCGACATGGTCGAGCTGACCAGGGCCGCGCCGCTCGACGACAATCCGGTGGCCGGTGGGCTCGTGCTCGCCGCTGTGCTCGTCGGCCTGGCGGTGAAGACCCCGACGGTGCCGTTCCACACCTGGCTCCCGCCGGCGCACACCGACGCCCCCGCGATCGGCTCGGCCGTGCTCGCCGGGGTGCTGCTGAAGATGGGCACCTACGGCTTCGTCCGGATCGCGATGCCGATGCTCCCGGACGCGTGGCGGGCCTGGGCCTGGGTCGTCGTGGTGGTCGGCGTCGTCTCGGTGCTGTACGGCGCACTGGTGGCGCTGGCGCAGACTGACCTCAAGCGGATGGTCGCCTACACCTCGGTCAACCACATGGGCTACGTCGTGCTGGCGGTCGGCGCGGCAGGGGTCGTCACCGGCAACGACGAGCAGGCTCGCGAGGTCGCCGTCACCGGGGCGGTCACCCAGATGGTCAGCCACGGCCTGATCACCGCTGCGTTGTTCCTGCTCGCCGGCGTGCTCCGGGACCGTGGGGGCACCTACGACATGGGCTCCTACGGTGGGCTTGCGGCGCCCGCTCCGCGCTTTGCGTCCCTCTTCGCCGTCGCCGCGTTCGCCTCCCTCGGGCTGCCCGGCTTCAGCGGGTTCATCGCCGAGTTCCAGGTGTTCGCCGGCAGCATCGCGACGGTGCCGCTCACCGCGTTGGCACTGCCCGGCATCCTCATCACCGCGGCGTTGTTCCTGCGGGCGCTGCAGCAGGTGTTCACCGGCCCCACCCGTGGCAGGTCCGACGGGTTCAGTGACCTGCGGCCGGTCGAGGTGTGGTCGCTGGCGCCGTTGTTGGTGCTCGCGCTGCTCATCGGCGTGCTGCCCCGACCCCTGCTCGACGTCATCGAGCCCGCCGCGGCCACGGTCGTCGGCCTGGTCGGGCGGTAGCCGCACGTGGAGATGGACATGAGCATGGAGCCGCTGGCGCTCCTGCCGGAGATCTGTCTGCTCGCCGGCGCCGTGGTCGCCCTGCTCGCCGGGTCGTTCCTGCCCCGGCGCCGGCAATGGATCACCCGCCTCGTAGCCGTCGCGGCCCTGCTGGCCTCGGCCGTGTCGGCCGGAGCCGGGATGGCGGGGGAGGCGCGGACGGTGTTCGAGACGACCTTCGCCGTCGACACCCCGACAGGCATTGCGCGCCTGGTCATCGCCGTGGCAACTCTGCTCGTCCTCGGACTCGGCGTCGACGAGCTCGACGGCAGTCCTCGGGAGAGCGAGACCTACGCGCTGCTGCTCCTCTCCGCTCTTGGCGCCGTCGTCATGGCCGGCGCCAGCGACCTGCTCATCCTCGCCGTGGGCTACCTGCTCGCGAGCATCCCCCTCTACGCCCTCGTCGGTCTCGAGCGGTCACCGGCCGCCGCCGAGGCGGCCCTGAAGACCTACCTGCTGGGCGCTCTGCTCGGCATCACCATGCTCCTGGGCGTCACGATGCTCTACGGCATCGGAGGCGCCACCGCCTACGCCGAGCTCGCCGACGGTCTCGCGACCGCGCCGCCGGCCGCGCTGGCGGTGGGCGTCGTCGGTGTCCTCGCCGGACTGATGTTCAAGGCCGGTGGCGTGCCGGGACACTTCTGGGTGCCCGACGCCGCACAGGGAGCCGGGACGACCGCCGCCGCGTTCCTCACCACCGTCCCGAAGGTCGGCGCACTCGTCGCCGCCTACCGGTTGCTCGACGCGCTGCCGCGGACAGTGGACTGGCCGCTGCTCGTGGCGCTGCTCGCCGCGGCGAGCATGACCTTGGGCAATCTCGCCGCGTTCGCCCAGACCGACCCGCGGCGGCTGCTCGGCTGGTCGACCGTCAGCCAGGTCGGCTATCTGCTGCTGCCGGTGGCGGTCGCCGGCCGCAGCGACCTCGCGCTGCCGTCGCTGCTCTTCTACCTGGCCGCGTACGCCGTCACGAACCTGGCCGCGTTCGCCGTGGTTGCCGCCGTACCCGAACACCGCAACCTCGCTGCCTACCGCGGGCTCGCGGCAGCGCACCCCTGGGTGGCCGGTGCGCTGCTGGTGAGTTTGCTGAGCCTCCTCGGCACCCCACCGACCGCGGTCTTCGTCGGCAAGCTCACCACCTTCACCGCGGCGTGGGACGGCGGCGCCCCGTGGCTCGCCGTGGTCGCGGCAGTCAACACCGTCGCCAGCCTCTACTACTACCTGCGCTGGCTCGCTCCGGCCTACCGGGGCGGCACCTCCGACGACCGGGCGGGTGCACCGGCCGAACCCGCAGCCGCGGCCTTCTCTCCCCGGCCCTGGGCCGCTGGCACCGCCGTCGCCGCCGCGGCGGGCATCCTCGTCCTCGGTGTCGCGTCCGGGGCGCTCTGGACGCTCGTCGACGGGCCGCTTGCGCGCTGATGGACGTCGAGGGCGAATGTCACCGGCTGCCTCAGAGTGGTGTGGACGTGTGGACGCTATCGGGGTGCACGACGCTGGCTCAAGTAGACGAAGCCCACGATCGCCAACAGAGCGGCCATCGGGTAACCGACCAGCAGATCCTGCCAGCCCATCGTCAGCGGCAGCGGACGCAAGCGCAGGTGAGCCAACAGGTGTACGACCGCGACGAGGACGGCGAGGGAGACGAGCGCCCAGCCCACGGTTCGACGCCAGGTCCGAGCCCGCAGCTGTCGGCCAACCTCCTTCTGCATGGCCGCGCGTTCTTGCGCCGTCGGAGTCCGAGACGCACGGCGCTGCTCGCCGTGGCGCCGCCGCTCGAGCTGCTGACGTCTGCGGTGTCTCATGTCCATCGCACGAATGTCCTCCCGTGGACAAGGGCTCTCGTCTGGCTCGGAGACCGGGCGCTGACATGCGAGAAGTTGTCTGCAAGCCATCTACGAAGGTGGATAGTAGCGCGATTCGCACTCCTCTCCGCAATGACCGGCGCGCCCCAGACATGGTGCAGGGCTGAGCCGCAGTGGAGCATTCCTCACCTGGAAACGTCTGACGGATTGCTGGCCAGTCGGTGATGCGAGATGACGGCGTGGTGATCCTGCCCGTCGTGCTCGCACGGGCTGACATGCACTGTGACGTCGATCAGCTTCGGGACGGCGTGCAACAGCCGGTGGTGGGCCGCGTTGGCGAATTGCGTGCGCGTCGATGATGCCCAGCTGGCAGTCGACGATGATGCCGGTCTCGGCGCGGATCCGGTAGACCACGACGAGTTCGTTCCCGGCGAACCGACTCGTAGCCGGCGACGACCGCTGACAGCGCGATCATTGCGACGATGAAGACGCCGGCGAGGTCCTCGCTGGCCACGCCAAGCCCGGCTGATGATCCTTGGCCGGCTCAGACGGGGTCCCGCCACCGTGGGCGAGCTCGCCGACGCGGTCGGGATGGAGCAGTCCGCGGTCTCGCGCCAGCTGCGTCTACTGCGCAACCTCGGCCTCGTCGAGGGCGACCGCCGCGGCCGCAGCGTGAGCTACGCCTTGTACGACAGCCACGTCGCACAGTTGCTCGACGAAGCGATCTATCACGCCGAACACCTGCGACTGGGCACACCCGACCGATCCGTCGATACTGACTGATCCAGACCGCGCGACGGCAGGCCGGACTTGCCGGTGGCCGACTACAGTTGTCCTCGCGATGCGTGCCACGAGCTGTCTCCGGTTCGGCCAGCCGTCCAGAGGGACGCTGGCGTGGATGCTGGGCGCGTTGGTGGTCGGGATCATCGGCATGCACGGGTTGGCGGCCTGCCGAACCGCGGTCGCGGGTCATCATGGCGCGCAGTTGGTGGCTGCGGTGGCCCCGGTCGCGGGGCCGATCGAGTTCGCGCATGCCGACGTCGCGACCTTCGGGGGAGCCCGTTCGGCTGCTTCCAGGGCCCTACCAGGCGCAACCCCTGGCGACCAGCACGCTCCCCGTGAGGTGACCGGAGCGTGTGTCGCAGCGTTGCTGGGACTCGCGGGGATGCTGCTGCTGATGCTTCCGGCTCGAGGAGGAGCCTCCTGGCCCGTGCCGCGTGTCAGCTGTCGATCGGCCGTGCTGGCTGTCACCTCGCGGGCTCTGGACATCCCATCCCCGAAACGGTTGACGATTCTGAGGTGCTGACAGGGCAGCCGGCTCTGGACCACTCGGTCCGATCCGGTCGTCGTTGCCATCTGAAGTCAGCAATCCTGAGGAGATCACTCATGCAGTACAAGCACGCGCTGTGGGCCACTGCCCTCGCTCTCGCCCTGGTCCTGACCGGCTGCGGGAACAACGCCACCACCGACCCCTCCGCCGACACCCAAGGTGGCGAGGCCGCGTTCAACGAAGCCGACGTTGCCTTCGCGCAGGGAATGATCGTGCATCACCAGCAGGCGATCGACATGGCCGTCCTCGGTCAGGACAACGCTGCCAGCCCCGAGGTGCGACAGCTGGCTGCCGACATCGAGGCGGCCCAAGGACCGGAGATCGCCACGATGACTCAATGGCTCGAGGCCTGGGGAGAAGATGTGCCAGAGGCCGACAGCGGCATGGACGACTCGATGCCCGGCATGATGAGCGAGGAAGACATGGAGCAGCTCGAAACGAATTCCGGCTCGGAGTTCGACCAAATGTTCCTGACCATGATGATCGAGCACCATCAGGGCGCGGTCGATATGGCCCAGGCCGATCAGGCCGAGGGCGAGAACGCCGACGCCGTCGCCCTGGCGGAGCAGATCGAGTCCGATCAGACCGCGGAGATCGAGACGATGGAAGGCTTGCTCGACTCATGACGGGTGGCGTCGTCGCAGCGCGCACGGCTAGCGC
>JALZMX010000315.1 GCA_030857985.1 Actinomycetota bacterium
CCTCGCCGTAGAACGCCTGCGCGAAGTAGAGGATCAACGGCCGTCGTCGGGTTGTCGACAGCAAGCACGTCCGAGGTGGCCCTGTCAGGATGACCGGATGGCTGAGGTACGAACCGTCCACACCTCGCGCTTGAGCCCGGCGGACCTGCACGCGATTCGGGTGCTGCTCTACGAGGCGTTCGACGGCGATGTCACTGACGACGACTACGAGCACGCCCTCGGCGGCATGCATGCGCTGGTCTGGGAGAGTGGGGAGCTGATCGGGCACGGCTCGGTGGTCATGCGGCGCCTGCTGCACTGCGGGCGGGCGCTGCGCACCGGCTACGTCGAGGGCGTCGCCGTACGCTCGGATCGGCGTCGGCGCGGGCACGGCGCGGCCGTGATGGCAGCGCTGGAACCGGTGATCCGCGGGGCGTACGAGATCGGCGCTCTGGGCGCCGCCGACGAGGCCGCAGACTTCTACGCCGTGCGCGGCTGGCAGCTGTGGACGGGGACGGCCTCGGTGCTTGCGCCCGGCGGGGTCGAGCGGACCGAGGAGGAAGAGGGCTGCATCCATGTGCTGCCGGTGAGCACGGAACTGGTGCCGGACGGCGATCTGGCCTGCGACTGGCGGGGCGGCGACGTCTGGTAGCCCCGCAGCGCGTGGCAGCTCTGCGGTGGGCGAGGCTTGGTTCCGAGTGGTCGGTCAGGAGGTGAGCATGATCAGGTTGGGAGACATTCGTCGTCTGTGCCTCGGGACGTTCATCCGGCCCGGCAGCGAGACCGCGACTGGTCGGGACCGGGCCGAGGTGGCGCTCGGTTATCTGATCCGTCATCCGGGAGGGCTCGTATTGTTCGACACCGGCATCGGCCAGGTCGACCCCGAGACCGAAGCGCACTACCGGCCCGAGCGCCACCCGCTCGAGCAGGTGCTAGGCGAGGTGGGTACGGCGCTTGGCGACGTCGCGCTGGTGGTGAACTGCCATCTGCACTTCGACCATTGCGGCGGCAACCGGCTGCTGCCCGGGCGGCCCTTGTTCAGCCAGCGGACCGAGTACGACGCCGCGCACGAACCCGACTACACCGCACCCGCTCTGATCGACTTCCCGGGTGCTCGGTTCGAGCTGCTCGACGGCGAGACGGAGATCCTGCCCGGACTGCACGTCATCCCGACGCCCGGGCACACAGCCGGCCACCAGTCCTTGGCCGTGCGCTGCGACGACGGCACCGTCGTGCTCGCGGGCCAGTCACACGACTACGCCTCCGACTACACCGCGGACCAGCTGGCCTGGCGAGCCCAGCGAGACAGGGTCGCCCTCCCGCTGCCGCCGTACCCGCGGTGGCTGGATCGGCTGCAGCAGCTCGACCCAAGACGGGTGCTGTTCGCCCATGACCTCGCGGTCTGGGAACCCGCCTGACGCGACGCTAGAAGCCGCCGTCGAAGCCGCCCCCGTCGAAGCCGCCGCCGTCGAAGAAGCCGCCTCCGTCCCCTCCGGCGTCGCCGCCTCCGTCGCCCCCGGCGTCACCGCCGCCGGAGTCCTGGCCAGCGTCGAAGCCTTCGTCGTACCCCTGGTCGAAGCCGCCACCCCAGCCGAGGCCGGGTCCCATCATCATCGAACCGAGCAGGAAAGCCGGCACCAGCCCGGAGGCCGCGTAGGAGCCGAAGTAGCCCTGCGCCCACGGGGAGTAGGCGGGGCCGCCTTGCCAGTACGGCACCCGCTGGGGTCCGTTCATCACCGTGCGGATGTCTGGTTCTGCTCCAGCCGCGACCCGCTCCGCGTCGGCAGGGCACACCGGTACGTCGCGCTGCCCACCGCCGGGCGGCGCCCAGGACACGTCGATGGTGGACGGGCCGTGCGCGGGGTTGAAGAAGCAGGGTGGGCGTCGCTGCGGCAGGGGCTCACCGGCGAGGCGGGACCGGACGCAGGCTATGGCGTAGCGGCCGTCCTCCAGCACCTCGGTGACGTGGCGGATCTCCTCGTTGCGGCGTACGGCGTCCAGCGACTGCTTGGCCTGCTCGTAGCTGTCGAGCGCCCGCTGGTAGTCCTGCCGGACCGGCTCACCGAACCCGGAACCGGTCACGTCGATGTCGAGCCGCTGCAACTCCTCGCCGAAGCGGGTCACGTCCTCATCGGCGGCGCGTTTGACCGCAGCCAGCTCGGTCGCACGCTCTGCCTCGAGCTCTTCGCGGCGCTTTCGCTGCCGCACTGTCGCCACCGCGACGAAACCACCGAGCAGGACCAGCAGTATCAGCAGCTCCATCGCACAGGCCTCCCGGTCCAGGGTGGACTGCCAGCGTACGCGGCTATCGGTCACTGAAGAATTACGCCGCTGTCATTAACGCTGTCCAACCTGCCAGAATGACAGAACGAATTCGGACAATCACTCGACACGCCGAACAATTTGACTCTATGGTCACTCAGGAACCATTCGTCACATCCAAAACAGACCGGTTAAGCAACGTCGAGGGAGTCATGACATGCGTGAGCGCATCGCCGGCGGGACCCTGCTCGCCGTCCTGGCCTCGCTGCTCGTCACCAGCGCGCCGACCGTTTCGCCCGCCGCCGGCGCGCCCGCGTCACCGTCGTCGGCCGCTGCGCCAAGGACCGAGCGGGACGGCAGCACAGCGGTCGACGAGGTCGCAGTTCCCGCGGTCCCGGCATTCGCACGCACACATGCGTTGGGCACGACGGCCGATCCCGCTCCGGTCGTGGTGGCACGGCTCACCCGCCGTGACACCGACGAGTTCGGTCTCGTCGCGCTGACCTGGACGCAGGGCAGTGCCGGCCCAGGCACCGAGGCACGTGTACGTGTCCGTGAGGCCGGCTCCTGGTCGAGCTGGCAGGAACTGCACTACGAGCCGAGTGAGTCGCCGGGCGGGGCCGAGGCCGCCGCCACCGGCGTGCGCGACGGCACCGAGCCACTGTGGGTCGGCGACGCCGACGGCGTCCAGGTCCGCGTTCTCGCCGAGCCGGGCAA
>JALZMX010000008.1 GCA_030857985.1 Actinomycetota bacterium
CGGGTCAGCGGAACGACGATCACCAACCCGGCCTTGCTGGTGTTCATCCGATCGGCCGACACGATCATGGCGGGGCGCCGATAGCCCTGCTCGTGGCCGATCGGGGTGCCGAAGTCCACCAGCCAGATCTCACCCCGACTGACCTCATGAGCGCTCACCCGAGACCATCGTGCAGGGAAGGCTCCTCGCTGCGCCGTTCCTCCTGGATGCGCGCCCACGCCTCGGGATCGTCGGCCAACCTCTGGTAGCCGTCCTCGAAGGACTGCCAGAACACGGCGCGCTCGTATGCGATCAGCGCCTCCTCGACAACCACCTGAATCTGGCGACCGGTGCTGGACGCGAGGTCCGCCGCCCGCCGCCGGGTGGCCTCGCTGACTCGGATGGTGGTACTCATATGGGCAGTCTACGCAGCAGTAGACGGTACAGGCTACCGAAGTGGCAAACGCGGCCTGGGCTTCTTGGCGCTGACGCCTCAGCAGTTCCGTTCGTACACCAGGCGCAACCCGTGCAGCGTCAGGTCCGGTTCGTGGTGGTCGAGGGTCTCGCAGACCTGGAACATCAGGTGGGACAGGCCCCCGGTCGCCAGGACGACCGGCCGCGCGCCGAGCTCGTCGGAGATGCGGTGCACCATGCCGTCCACCTGTCCGGCGAAGCCGTAGAGCAACCCGGACTGCAGCGCCTCGGTGGTCGTCTTGCCGATGACCGAGCGCGGCTCGACCAGCTCGACCTTGAACAGCCGAGCCGCGCGGGCCGCCAGCGCGTCGACGCTGATCTCGATCCCGGGGGCGAGCGCCCCGCCGAGGAACTCGCCCCGCGCTGAGACGACGTCGAAGTTCGTCGAGGTGCCGAAGTCCACGACGATCGCCGGTCCGCCGTACATCGTGTAGGCCGCCAGGGTGTTCACGACTCGATCCGGGCCGACCTCCCGCGGGTTGTCGTAGACGAGCGACACGCCGGTCTTCACCCCTGGACCGACCACGATGGTCGGGACGTCGGCGAAGTAGCGGTCGAACATCGTGGTGAGCTGGTCGAGCACCGCCGGAACCGTCGAGCAGACCGCGACCCCGTCGGGTGCGGAGTGCTCCGACAGCAGCCCGCGGAACATCAGCGCCAGCTCGTCGGCGGTGACCCGCGAATCGGTCTTGATGCGATAGCTCTCGAAAAGTGCTGCACCGTCGAACAACCCGAGCACGGTCTGGGTGTTGCCGACGTCGACGGTCAAAAGCACGTGAGATCGACCCCCACATCGAGGACGGAGGCGGAGTGGGTGAGCGCGCCGACCGCCAGGAAGTCGACGCCGGTGCCAGCCACCTCGCGTGCGGTGGCGAGGGTCAGTCCGCCGGAGGCCTCGGACAGCACCCCGCTGGCGCGGCACAACGCGACCGCCTCGACCAGCTGCGGCACGGCCATGTTGTCCAGCAGCACCAGGTCGGCGCCGGCCTCGACCGCCTCGGCGACTTGCTCAGGCGTGTCGCACTCCACCTCGACGGCCAGTCCGGGGAACCCCGCCCGTACGGCGTCGAAGGCCGCTCGTACGCTCCCGGCCGCGACGACGTGGTTGTCCTTGACGAGGGCGGCGTCCGACAGCGACATCCGGTGGTTGAGGCCGCCGCCGCAGCGCACGGCGTACTTCTCGAGCGCCCGAAGACCCGGCGTGGTCTTGCGGGTGTCGCGGATCCGCGCGCCTGTGCCCTCGATCGCATCGACCCAGCTCTGGGTGAGGGTCGCGATCCCCGACAGGTGGCAGAGCAAGTTGAGCGCCGCGCGCTCCGCGGTGAGCAGCTCGCGGACCGGGCCCTCGGCCTCCAGCACCGACAGACCGGGCAACGCCGCCATGCCGTCGATGGCGGGCAGCAGGTGCTGCACGTCCGGCACGACGACGTCGAGCACGGCCATGGCCACGCCGGTGCCGGCGACCGTGCCGGCCGAACGGGGGACAAAGGCCGCCAACCCGCGCAGCCCGGCCGGCACCGTCGCGACGCTGGTGACGTCGACGCCGCCGTCGAGGTCCTCGGCGACAGCCCGGGTGACAACGTCCAGGACGTACGCCGGGTCGAGCCCTGCGGCAGCAAGCGCCGTCTCGGTGGCTGCGCTCAGCCTCATAGCAGCGCCAATGGCTCGAACGTCGTGCCGGCCGATGTCGTGACCAGATGTCCTAGCCAGGAGGCGGATTCGTCAGGGTGGTCCTCCCGCCAGTGGGCCCCGCGCGTCTCCTCGCGACGGGTCGCCGCCGAAACGAGCGCCGTCGCGACGGCGTGCAGGTCGGTCGCCTCCCATGCGGCTGGACAGGGTCCGTCGCTGGTGCGGGTGGCGAGCTCGTCGAGGTCGTCGGCGGTCGCGGCGAGGGACGACTTGCTGCGCAGGACGCCCGCGCCGCGGGTCATCGCCTGCGCAATCTCGACGCGGACCGTGGGGTCGAGCAGGCTGCTGTCGCCGGTGGGCGCAGCGGGCTGCTCGAACGGCGGCAGGCGGTGCGCGAGGTCGGTCCCGACGCGGGCGGAGAACACCAGCCCCTCGAGCAGGCTGTTGGAGGCCAGCCGATTCGCCCCGTGCACGCCGGTGCAGGCGACCTCGCCGCAGGCGTAGAGCCCCGGCACGGACGTCCGTCCAGCCAGATCGGTGCAGATCCCACCGCTCGCGTAGTGCGCCGCGGGAGCGACCGGGACGAGCTCGGTGACCGGGTCGATGCCGGCCTCCCGACAGCGTCCCACGATGGTCGGGAACCGCTGCATGAGAACGGTTTCCCCAAGGTGCCGGGCGTCGAGGAAGACGTGCTCGGTGCCCCGATCGAGCATCCTGCGATGGATGGCCTTGGCGACGACGTCGCGGGGAGCGAGGTCGGCGAGCGGATGGTCCTTGGTCGTGATGACGCGCTCACCTGCGGCGTCCACGAGGAAGGCACCTTCGCCGCGCATCGCCTCCGAGACCAGCGGCTGCTGCCCGGTCGAGCCGGCCCCGAGGTAGAGCACGGTCGGGTGGAACTGCACGAACTCGAGGTCGGCGATCTCGGCCCCCGCCCGGAGCGCGAGCGCCACCCCGTCGCCGGTCGAGACGGCCGGGTTCGTCGTGCTGGCGTAGACCTGACCCATGCCGCCGGTCGCCAGCACGACGGCGCGGGCGTGGACAGCACCCACCCCGTCCTGCGTGCCGGCGCCGAGCACGTGGAGTGTGACGCCGGCCGCGGCACCGCCTGCGGTGCGCAGCAGATCCAGCACCAGCGCGTGCTCGACGAGGCGGATGGCGGGGTGTGCACGTA
>JALZMX010000012.1 GCA_030857985.1 Actinomycetota bacterium
GGGACTGTCGGCTAAACGGTGTAAGTGGCCCAACACGCTGAGCTTGGGCTCGGCGGGAGAGGGTCAGCTATGACCGAGACACTGGTGGGCATGAGTCCACCTTCGAAGGAACCTGTTCACAAACCCTCTGCGGAGGAGATCAACGCCGCCCGGGAGCTGGTCCGTCAGGCCCGCGACCGCGGCGTCGCCTTGACCGGCCCCGATGGGCTGCTCAAGGCGTTGACCAAGACGGTGATCGAGACGGCGCTGGATGAGGAGATGAGCGACCATCTCGGCTACGACAAGCATGAGCCGGTCGGCCGGAACCTGGCCAACTCCAGGAACGGGAAGCGGTCCAAGACCCTGCTGACCGACGCGTGCGGTGAGGTGGAGGTCGAGGTGCCGCGTGACCGGGACTCGACGTTCACCCCGGTGGTGGTGAAGAAGCGCCAGCGCCGGTTGTCCGATGTCGACGAGGTGGTGCTGTCGCTGTATGCGAAGGGGTTGACGACCGGGGAGATCAGCGCACACTTCGCCGAGGTGTACGGCGCCTCGGTGTCCAAGGACACCGTCTCCAGGATCACCGACCGGGTGGTCGAGGAGATGCAGGCCTGGTGGAACCGTCCTTTGGAGCGGGTGTACGCGGCGGTCTTCATCGACGCGACCATGGTCAAGATCCGCGACGGGCAGGTCGGGAACCGGCCCGTCTACGCCGCGTTCGGCGTCGACCTGGACGGCCACAAGGACATCCTCAGGATGTGGGCCGGCGACGGCGACGGGGAGTCGGCGAAGTTCTGGATGGCGGTGCTCACCGAGCTGCGCAACCGCGGCGTCCACGACGTGTTCTTCGTCGTCTGTGACGGCCTGAAGGGACTGCCTGACTCGGTCACCGCGGTCTGGCCGTTGGCGACGGTTCAGGCGTGCGTCATCCACCTGATCCGCGGGTCCTTCCGCTACGCATCGCGCAAGTACTGCGACGAGCTGTCCAAGGACCTCAAGCCGATCTACACCGCGGTCAACGCCGACGCGGCAGCCGCGGCACTGGACACCCTCGAGGACAAGTGGGGCCGGCGCTACCCGGCGATCATCCGGCTGTGGCGTCACGCCTGGGCGGAGATCATCCCGTTCCTGGACTACGACCTCGAGATCCGCAAGGTGTTGTGCTCGACGAATGCCATCGAGTCGTTGAATGCCCGCTACCGGCGGGCGGTGAAGGCCAGAGGCCACTTCCCGACCGAGCAGGCCGCGATGAAATGCCTCTACATGGTCACCAGGTCCTTGGACCCCAAAGGCACTGGGCAAACCCGATGGGCCGTACGGTGGAAGCCAGCCCTGAACGCGTTCGCCATCACCTTCGCCGACCGGATGCCGGCAGCGGAGAACCATTGAAATGAACACGCCACTTACACCGTTGGCCGGACAGACCCCGCAGTGTCGCTGGCGGCTGCCGCTCGGCCGGCGGTTCGTCAGACGCCGGCGACGTAGGCGGTGAGGAAGTGCACGCCGTGGCGGTCGAGGTTGCCGCGGGCTCTGTCGTAATGCTCGGTGGTACGGGGATGGGCGTGCCGGGCGAGGATCTGCGCGTCGCGGAGCGGGACACCGGCGTCGAGGGCGTTGGTGATCGCGGCGTGCCGCAGCGAGTGGGGGCTGACGTGCAGCGGGATGCCGGCGGTCTTGGCGATCCGGCGGACCATCCGGTAGACGTCGCGGCGGTCGATGGGCTTTCCCGAGTTGGGACGCAGGACGAGTGGACCTGCGGTGCGCTCGCCGCGGCAAGCCTCGAGCGCCCGGAGCACCGGGACGGTCAGCGGCATGGTGGCGGGCTTGCTGCCCTTTCCGACCAGGTGCAGGACCCGGTGGCCGCGCAGCGTCTCTTGAAAGTCCTCGATCCCGACGGCGGCGGCCTCCGATGCGCGGAGGGCGTTGATGCCGAGCAGGTACGCCAGCGCGCCATGGTGCACGGTGATGGTCTGGGCGATCTGGAGGAACCGGATGAGCTCGAGCCGGTCCAGCCCTTGGGTGCGGGTCTCGTCGGCGTGCACCCTCGGCAGCCTGGCGTAGACCGCGGGGTCGGCGGTGATCAGGCCGTCGATGTGCGCGAACCGGAAGAACCCGCGGACACCGTGCATCATCGTGTTCACCGATGAGTCCCGCAGCCCCGACTCGTGCAGGTGGCGGATGTAGAGCTCGATGTGCGCCCTCTGGATCCCGGCCAGAGGGTCGAGCCCGTTGGTCTCACACCAGCCGAACCATCGGCGCAGCGCGGCGGCGTACAGCTGGTGAGTGTGCCCGGGGTAGCGCGCCAGGTAGGACACCGCGGCGAGCTGGGCCGGAGTCATGGCTCGGGTTGGAACGGCAGCATCGCGGTGGTGGCAGTAGCAGTGGTTGTCGACATGGGCACCTCGTTGGCGACCTGGGGATCGGCCTTCGCCGACGGGTCGCCACACGCACGGTGAGGGCACTTGCTTGGACGCTAGACCCGTGCTTCGCCCGGAGAGCCGGATGCGCCTGGCGCCTGGGACATGCGGCCATCATCTAGGCCGTCGAAGTCGCTTCGGGGCGGCGTCGTTGCCGAAGCGACCGTGCCGATCACGCCTCACTGGGTTCGGTAGGCACTACGGCGGTGGTCGATGCGGATGACGACGACCTCGTGCCGGTTGTCGTTGATGCGGTACAGGACCCGGTAGGTGCCGCGCCGCGCGGAGTGGACGCCAGCGAGGTCTCCGCGCAGCGGTTTCCCGACGCGTCGCGGATTCTCGATCAGGGAGCCGGTCAGGAACTCGATGACGGCCGCCGCCGCCGGTTCGGGCAGCTTGGTCTGGAGGGCGCGGACCGCCGGTGGGGTCAGGATGAGTTCGTACGGCTCCTCAACCGGAGTCACCGGCGCAGCGCGCGGACGGCCTCGACACCGCGGACGATCTCCCCGCGCGCGTAGGCGGCGTCGGCCTCGCGGATCTCCGCCAGGGCCTCCGGGTCCCCGAGGACATCCAGGGTCTCCTCCAGCTGGGCCAGGTCATCGGGACTGATCAGCACCGCAGCCGGGCGTCCGTTGCGCGTGAGTGTGACCCGCTCGTGCTCGTGTTCGACGCGGTCGACTACCTCGCTGAGGTGATCCCGAACCTGACGAAGCGACTCCGTACGCATGGCCACAATCGTGGCGCGCCCTCGACTGAGGCGCAAGGCAAGCCTCCAACCCCCTGACGTCTCTGGACGAATCAGTGCGTCCGCTCGCGGCGAAATGACGCACCCCGGGGCGCCGCGCGCATCTGGTTCGCGAGTGCGCCACAGAAGGGCCTCCACCCCCGGGCAGCAAGAATCCGAATGGACCGCACCGTCCGCGGGCCATGCGTCCCGGCGCGCCCACTCCCGGCGCTCCGTCCTCAGATCAGACGACGGCGAGGACCGACCAGGCGGTGCCGGACACCTCGAAGGGGGCCGCGGGGAGCAGCTGTTCGCACCGGTACCGCAGCCGGGCGCGGCCCGCGTCGTCGAGCCGGGTCACGGAGGCACCGGCGGGGCCGACACCGAGCGTGAACGGCCCCCACCACTCCTCGAACGTCGCGAACTGCAGGTGCACCGTCAGCGACCCGCTCGCGATCTTCCGCAGGGCGGCGGCCTCGCAGAGCACGGCCAGGTGCCCCTCGCGTACGCCGGGCAACTGGGTCTCGTCCGATGCCGCCGGGTCGAGCTCGCGCAACGCTCGATAGAACGGGGACAGCGGACCAGAGTCCCCGGCCTGGTCCCACACGCAGGCAGCGATCACCCCGCCGGGCCGGACCACACGCGCCATCTCGGACAGCCCGGTGACCGGGTCGCTCATGAAGTGCACGACGAGCTGCGCCAGTGCGGCGTCGAAGTGGTTGTCCGGGAACGGCAGCGCCTCGGCCGCCGCGACACGTACGTCGACCTCGGGGAACCGCGACCGGATCGCGTCCACAAAGGAGTTCGATGGGTCCACCGCGACGACGCCGGTCGGCCCCAGCCGCTCCACCAGCCGACCGGTCAGGGCGCCGGGGCCGCAACCGACGTCCAGCACTCGCTGCCCGTCATGCACGCCGGTCAACTCGACGAACTGCTCAGCCAACGGTCCGGACCAACGCCCCATGAATCGGTCGTAGGCGCTTGCAGCGACGTCGAAGGACACCTGCTGACCGTACTCCCACCGGGCGCACCAGCAAGGCCGCTGAGCCTCGCTCGTTTCAGCTCACTGGCGGCGAAGTGACGCGCGTAAGGTGAATTCAACTTGGGCCCGCGCGGATCGCGGTTATGAGCGGGCAGTTGAGTTCACTCGCTGAAACACTTGAAGATGCCCCCAGGGGCCCCGGAGAACCACCTCGAAATCAACGTCGGTGGATCAAGACTCAGCGGGCACTACGTCATCTCAGACCCCGCACGTCTGACGACGCACCACGCGACATGGTGACGCGTTCCAGGCGGCCGACTGCGGTGGCAGGACTGTGGCTGACTGACGCGTGACTAGGAGGAGTGCCGGCGTATGGATAATCCGAGCCAGACGAGCGCGATGCCGAAGACTATCTTCCCGAGGCCGCCGGGCGGCGCACCAAGCACGGCCGCCACAGTCACCAGGATCAGCGGCGCCCGTGGCAGCGACCCATCCCGATAGCCCTCGATCCCGAAGAGCAACCACCCGACCGCAAATACGATGAATGACGACACGGCACCGACGAGCAACGCGCCGCCAGGATCGCCACCAAGCGCGGCGGGCGCGACGTCGGCCAGATACGGCACCACGAACGCCTCGAACCAGAAGTCTCCTGCAAGCAACACCGTGCCAACCAGGGCAACTTTGACTGCGACCGGTCCTAGCCTGTGTCCACCTCTAGGCTCGCGGTGCTCGCCGTACAACGCGAGCAAAGACGAACACCAGCAACAAAGACGCAATCAGCGCGACGACACCGTTGATCACGGCGGCCGGATCGTCCGACGTCTCCGCTAGGCGGCTAGGGTCGCTGACGAAGCGCCCGATGGCGCTGGTAAGCGCGGTCAGCGTGCCGGTGACAATGCAGAGCTGCGCTGCGCTGCCTCGCAGCTGTTCCACTGACCCCTCCTCTTCCTCGGATCAATAGACGCAACAGCGTACGCCTCCGGCCAGTTACATGAGCGGCCCAAGCCTTGCAGCCTTAGAAAGTCGCGCCATTTCCAGTGCCGAGCTGTAAAACGCGCCGTCAACAATAGGGTCCCAGACTGAGCATCGGCTTCATGGACGTAGAAGCGTCTCGGGCGGCGGTCGCGGGCTCGTCGTGGGGTTCGGGTGTGGAGACGCACGCCGTGGCGATGCGGTGAT
>JALZMX010000041.1 GCA_030857985.1 Actinomycetota bacterium
TTCGTGTTGTCCGACCTGGTGGGCCGCATCGTCTGCCGTCACGCGGGACGGCTGACGAGTCGGGTCAGACGGCGCTCTTGTTTTTGCCCGCGACGCCCTCGGCCACGCCGATGAGCAGCACGGCGGCGACGACGGCCAGCACGAACCCGAGGATGTTGAGCTCGAAGATGCCGCCGGTGCCGAAGAGCTGGGCGATGAGGCCGCCGATGAGGGACCCGACGAGCCCGAGGCCGAGGGTGGCCAGGAGCCCGAGGTTCTGCTTGCCGGGCTTGATGAGGCGCGCGAGCGCTCCGATGATGAGGCCTGCGACGAGGAAACCGATCATGAAGTGAACCTTCTTTCGTGGGTGTGTCCGTGCGGGGGGGGCGGGATGTGCGCGGTCAGGCGGCCGTGGCGTCGTGGATCTCGCCGACGACGATGCGGCCGAGACGGTCGCGGCACTGTTCGCCGCCGCTCGTTAGCAATCCGTTAGCAAACGACCGGTTCCCAGCCTGCGACATGGCCGCTGACCTGGCCTTTCGTTGTGCGCGAGGGGGGAGTTGAACCCCCACGCCCGCTAGGGCACACGGACCTGAACCGTGCGCGTCTGCCTATTCCGCCACTCGCGCGTTGCGCCCTGATCACCCAGAGCGCCGAGAAAGGGTAACACGCAGGGGCTGGCCTCCCGCGCCCTCGTGCGACCTCCTCGCCGGCCACCTCCGAGAGCGCCGCCGCCACGGCTCCAGCGCCCTCTGCGGTTACGATCAGAGGACCGGCGCAGGCCCTCTCGGGCACACGCCGACTGACCAGCGTGCCGATGACAGGAGGAGCCGATGGGGGTGCTGCAGCACTTCGAGCAGCGTCTCGAGCAGCTCGTCACCGGTGCGTTCGCGCGCGTGTTTCGCAGCGCCGTACAGCCGGTCGAGGTGGCAGCCGCCCTCCAGCGCGAGGTGGACCAGTCGGCGCAGATCCTCAGCCGGGATCGCCGGCTGATCCCCAACGCGTTCCACGTCGAGCTCTCTCCGTCCGACCACGAACGGCTCTCACCGTACGGCGGGCCGCTCGCCTCGGAGCTCGCCGAGCTGCTCCGCCAGCACGCCGACGAACAGCGCTACGTGTTCGCCGGACCGGTGTCGATCGGCTTCTCCAGCAGCGACAACCTGACGACCGGCCGGTTCCGGGTGACGAGCAAGGCGATGGCGAAGGTAACGCCGGTCGACGGGCAGCGGCTGTCCGACACCGCCGTACACCGCGCGACGGTGGTCCTCGAGGTGAACGGGGTCCGGCACCCGCTCGAGCCGCCGAGCGTCGTCATCGGTCGCGGCACCGAGGCTGACCTGCGGGTTGACGACCCGGGGATCTCCCGCCGCCACGTCGAGATCCGGCTGCGGCCCGTCGACGAAGGCGTATCGATCACGATCGTCGACCTGGGCTCCACCAACGGCACTCGGGTCGACGGGGGCCGCATCCAGCAGGCCGAGCTCAGCGACGGCTCGCGGATCCAGATCGGCAACACCTCGATGGTGCTGCGCAACCCGCACAGGGCATCTCCCCGGCGCGGAGAGGTGAGCAGTGTCTGAGGAGTTCACGTTGACGTTGATCAAGCTCGGGTTCCTCGCGCTGCTCTGGATCTTCGTCCTCTCCGTGGTCTCGGTGATCCGCTCCGACATGTTCGGCGCCCGGATAGAGGCGCAGCCGTCCGCCAAGCCGGTCAGGTCGGCGAAGAGAGAGCGCACCGCCAAACCGGCTAGACAGTCGAGACGCAAGCGCGGCACCCCTACCGAGCTGGTGATCACCGATGGGCCGAACGCTGGCGAGACCGTGCCGCTGAACGGCGAGCCGATCACGCTCGGACGCGGCAACGATGTCACCCTGCAGCTCGACGACGACTACGTCTCCACCCAACACGCCCGTTTCGTCACCAACGGCGAGCAGTGGTTCGTGGAGGACCTCGGCTCCACCAACGGCACCTACCTCGGCGGTACCCGGGTAACCCGGGCCACCCCGCTCGCCTCGGGCACGCCGGTGCGGCTGGGCAAGACCGTTGTCGAGTTGCGGAGATAGGGCAACGCCATGACGCTCTCCCTGCGTTACTCAGCCACGTCGGACATCGGCCGCGGCCGCTACACGAACAACCAGGACTCCGGCTTCGCCAGCGAGCACCTGCTCGTCATCGCGGACGGAATGGGTGGCGCGGCTGCTGGTGACCTCGCCTCTGCGGTCGCCGTACAGACGCTGCGCCGCCTCGACGACGTCCGGGCCGAGGACCCGCTCGAGGCGCTCGCAGGGGCTGTCCAGCGGGCCAATGACCGGCTCGGCGAGATCATGGAGGACGAGCCGAGCCGCGAAGGCATGGGTACGACGGTGACGGCCGCGTTGCTGCACGACGACGCGATCGGTCTCGCCCACATCGGCGACTCACGGGCCTACCTGCTGCGTGGCGGTGAGCTGAGCCAGCTCACACGGGACCACACCTTCGTCCAGGGCCTGGTCGACGAGGGCCGCATCACCGCGTCGGACGCGCGAGAACACCCGCACCGCTCACTGCTGCTGCGCGCGCTCGACGGTCGCCATGACACCGAGCCGGACCTCACGCTGCACCCGTTGCAGGAAGGCGACCGGTTACTGCTGTGCAGCGACGGGCTGTCCGGCGTGCTCGAAGACGCCCAGCTTCGCGACACCTTGGCGGAGGGCACGCCCGACTCGGCGGCGCTCGAGCTGTTACGGCTGGCCCTGGACGCGGGTGGCCCCGACAACATCACCTGCGTTGTCGCCGACGTCGTCGACGGCGCCACGCCGCCTGACCCGGACTCCGCGGCGGCGAGCATCGGCCCGCTGCTGGTCGGGGCCGCTGCCGAGCAGGCCCGCGACCGCTTCCGGGACTCGTCCGAGGCGGGTGATCCGCGCGGCCCCGACACCGACGAGCTCGAGCCGGTCGACGACGACGGTGATCGCGCTGGCGCCGGACAGGACCCCGAGGCGCTGCGCTATGCGCCGCAGCCGCCGAAGGGTTTCCGCTGGTTGCGCCGGCTGCTCGTCGTCACCGCGGTCGTCGCGGTGCTGTTCGTGGCAGGTCGCCTCGCCTACGCCTGGACCCAGGCGCAGTACTACGTCAAGGCCACCAACCACACGGTCGCGATCTATCAGGGCATCGACGCTCAGCTGCCGGGGATCTCGCTGTCGTCGTTGCACGAGAGCAGCGACATCAGGTTCGACGCGCTGCCGGCGTACTGGCGTCAACAGGTCACCGACGGCATCGACGCGGAGAACCTCACCGACGCCGAACGCATCCTCGGTGACCTGAACGACGTCGCCGCCACGTGCGCGACCCCTGAGCAGGAGCCGACCGGCCAACAGACCCCGACGCGGACGCCGAGCCCGACTCGGACGCCGGAACCCACCCAGACGCCCAACCAGGACTCGAGGCCGGCAACCACGTCGCCCGCCGAGTCACAACCGAGCGACGCGCCGACACCGAGTGACGCCGAGTGCGCAGAGGCACAGCAGTGAACGCCGCCGCACCCGCCGTCCCCGCGACCTTCGTGCACCGCAAGCGGCGCGGTGCCGAGATGGTGCTGCTCGTGCTGGCGCTGGCGATCGGCGTCGGCGCCTACGCCGTCGTCGGGCTGACCCGTGACGGGCAGGCGCCCAGCGACATCGTGCGCTACGGCGGCGGACTGGTGCTGCTCGCGGTGGTCGCGCACGTCGTGCTGCGCCTTCGCGCGCCCTACGCCGACCCGGTGCTGTTGCCTGTCGTGGTCGCGCTGAACGGTCTCGGGCTGGCGATGATCTACCGGCTCGACCTGACATTGACGGAAGGGGATCCGCCGGAGGGGCCGTACGCACCGCCGCAGCTGCTCTGGTCAGCGCTCGGCGTCGGCCTCTTCATCGCCGTACTCCTGATCGTGCGAGACCACCGTCGGCTCCAGTCCTACACCTACACGCTCGGGCTGCTCGGGCTGGGGCTGCTGCTGCTGCCGCTGGTGCCCGGCCTCGGCACCGAGATCAACGGCGCCCGGATCTGGATCTCGCTGCTCGGGCTGTCCTTCCAGCCCGGGGAAGCCGCCAAGGTGCTGCTGGTGATCGCGTTCGCCGGATACCTGGTCGCCAACCGGGATGCCCTGGCGCTGGCCGGTCGGCGCCTGCTCGGCATCGACCTACCACGCGGCCGCGACCTCGGGCCGATCCTGGCAGCCTGGGGGGCGAGCATGGCGATCCTGGTCTTCCAGACCGACCTCGGCTCGTCGCTGCTCTTCTTCGGCCTCTTCGTGGTGCTGCTCTACGTCGCCACCGAGCGTCCCGGGTGGCTCTTCGTCGGCGGCCTGCTCTTCGCCGTCGGTGCCTACGCCGGATACGTTCTGTTCGGCCACGTGCAGACGCGGGTGCAGGGTTGGCTCGACCCGTTCTCGGACCCTAACGACGCCTACCTCCAGATCGTGCAGGGTCAATACGGCCTGGCGTGGGGCGGCATCCTCGGCCGCGGACTGGGCGACGGGTCGCCGACGTTGATCCCGTTCTCATTCTCCGACTTCATCGTCGCCGCATTCGGTGAGGAGCTCGGGCTCACCGGGCTGATGGCGATCATCGTGCTCTACGCCCTCATCGTGGAGCGCGGACTGCGGACGGCACTGGTGTGCCGCGACGCCTTCGGCAAGCTGCTCGCCGTCGGCCTGGCGGCGAGCTTCGCGCTGCAGGTCTTCGTCGTCGTCGGTGGCGTCACGAACCTCATTCCCCTGACCGGGCTCACCACGCCGTTCCTGTCCGCCGGCGGCTCCTCGATGGTGGCCAACTGGGTGATCATCGCGCTGCTGCTTCGGGTCAGCGACCGAGCCCGGCGACCGGCCCCGGAAGTCTCGATGCCGGAGGCTGACGACGCGACCCAGGTGGTGAGGTTGCGATGAACCGGCCCATCCGGATGCTGGCGATCGGCTGCATGGTGCTCTTCCTGGCCCTGCTGGTCAACGCGAACTACGTGCAGTTCGTCAAGGCCGACGCCCTCAACGACCGGACCGACAACCGGCGGGTTCGCGACGCGGAGTTCTCCCGCGAACGTGGACCGATCCTGGTCGCGGGAGAGGCGGCCGCCGAGAGCAGGCCCAGCCAGGACCGCTACCGATACCAGCGGGTCTACACCCGCCCCACGCTGTTCGCCCACATCACCGGGCACTACTCCTACATCTACGGCGCCAGCGGGGTCGAGCTGACCCAGAACGACATTCTCTCCGGCAGCGCTGATGCCCTCCTGGTGGACCGCGTCGTGGACATGGTCACCGACGAACCACCGCAGGGTGGCAACGTCCTGCTGACGCTGGACCCGGCGGCGCAGCGCGCCGCCCACCAGGGGTTGCTGGACCTGCCGGCCGACAGCAAGGGCGCCGTGGTGGCGATCGAGCCGGACACCGGTGCCGTGCTCGCGATGTCCTCGGTGCCGGGATACGACCCGAATGTGCTGGCCAGTCACGACCTCGGCGCGGTCCAGCGGGCCTGGGAGCAGCTGACTGAGGACCAGGACCAGCCGCTGCTCAACCGGGCGATCCAGAACCGCTACCCTCCCGGCTCCACGTTCAAGCTGGTCACTGCCGCCGCGGCGCTCTCGGATGGTTACACGCCCAGGTCCAAGGTGACCGGCACCGCCGTACTGAACCTGCCGCTGACCGACCGCACCCTGGGCAACGACAGCGGTGGCGACTGCGGCGGCGACACGATCTCGCTGACCACCGCGCTGGCGGTCTCCTGCAACACCGCGTTCGCCGACCTGGGCATGAAGCTTGGCCCCGAGGCGCTGCGCGATCAGGCGGAGAAGTTCGGTTTCGGGTCGGACGGCGACGACATCCTAGACGAGCTGGCCGGGACGGTCGGGAGCGTGTTCCCTGCCGACCCGGACCAGCCGAGTACGGCGTACTCCGCGATCGGGCAGTTCGAGGTCGCCGCCACCCCGCTGCAGATGGCGATGGTGGTCGCCGGGATCGCCAACGACGGCACCGTCATGCAGCCGTATCTCGTCGACGAGGTGCGCTCCCCGGATCTGGACACGCTTTCCGAGGCAGACCCGGAACCGCTGAGCCAGGCGGTCGAGCCCGGTGTCGCGGCGGACCTGCAGATGATGATGGTGGCGGTGACCACCGACGGCACGGGTGGGGTGGCGGCGATCCCGGGCATCGATGTCGGGTCGAAGACCGGCACCGCGCAGACCTCCGAAGCCCGCAACCCCTACGCCTGGTTCGTCTCGTTCGCGCCCGCCGATGACCCGCAGGTCGCCGTCGCGGTGTTCGTCGAGGCCGACGGGGTGAACCGGGACGACATCTCCGGCAGCGGACTGGGGGGGCCGATCGCGAAGTCGGTCATGCAGGCGGTGATCGGCCCATGACGCAGGAGCCGACCGGAGCGCCTCGGCTCGGTGGCGGCCGCTACGCGCTGTCGGGCGTGCTCGGTCGCGGCGGCATGGCGGAGGTGCGCAAGGGGGAGGACCTGCGTCTCGGCCGGACCGTTGCAGTGAAGCGGTTGCGCGCGGACCTGGCCGCCGACACGACGTTTCGGGCCAGGTTCCGCCGCGAGGCGCAGTCGGCCGCCTCGCTGAACCACCCCGCCATCGTGGCGGTGTACGACACCGGTGAGGAGCAGCCCGGCGACGGTCGCGGTCCATCCATCCCCTACATCGTGATGGAGTACGTCGAAGGTCGCACCCTGCGCGAGGTCCTGAGCGAGGGACGCAAGGTCCTCCCCGAACGTGCGCTGGAGATCACCGCGGAGGTCCTGGCCGCCCTGGACTACAGCCACCGCGCCGGTATCGTCCACCGCGACATCAAGCCCGCGAACGTCATGCTCACACCGAGTGGTGACGTCAAGGTGATGGACTTCGGTATCGCCCGCGCGATCGCCGACTCGTCGGTGACCATGACCCAGACCGCGGCCGTGGTCGGCACCGCGCAGTACCTCTCACCGGAGCAGGCACGCGGTGAGCAGGTGGACGCGCGCAGCGACATCTACTCGACCGGGTGCCTGCTCTTCGAGCTGCTGACCGGCCGGCCGCCCTTCGTCGGCGACAGTCCGGTGGCAGTGGCCTACCAGCATGTGCGCGAAGAGGCACCGGCGCCGTCGACGATCGACCCCGAGATCCAGCCCGAGCTCGACGCGATCACCGCGAAGGCGCTTTCCAAGTCGACCTCACAGCGCTACCAGGATGCGGCCGAGATGCGCGCCGACATCGAGCGGGCGCTCGCCGGCCAGGCCGTCGACGCACCGGCCGTGGTGACAGGTGTTGACGGCGCCGGGATGTTCGCGTTCGAGCCGGAGCCGACGACGCAGGACATCAGCACGGCTGCACCGCAGGGCAACCGGCGGAGTCGCGGGTGGGGTTACACGCTGCTGGCGCTGGCCGTGCTCGTGCTCTTCGTCCTCGCGGGACTCTTCCTTCCCGGCCTGCTCAGTGCCGAGCGACCGGCGCAGGCAACGGTCCCCAACCTCATCGGTGACCGGTTGCCGCAAGCGCGTGACCGGATCGAGGCGGCAAACCTCGAGGTGGGCGACGTCGAGCCGCGCACCGACGACGGTGCTCCAGCGGGCGAGGTGCTCGAGCAGGACCCGGTGTCGGCCGAGGTGCTCGATGAGGGGGAGGAGGTCGACCTGGTGGTCTCCGCGGGTACGCGCCAGGTCGAGGTGCCCTACCTGATCGGCAGCCAGCTGAAACCGGCGACGGAGGAGCTGGAGCGCCTCGAGCTTGACGTAGAGGTGACGCGCAGACCCGGGGGAGACCGCCGCAACCAGGTGATCGCCATGGAGCCCCAGCCCGTCACCCCGGTAGACGTCGGCGCGACCATCACGTTGACGGTGTCCGGGGGGCCGACCGAGGTGCCGGGCGTGATCGGGCTGACACAGGAGGTCGCCGAGGACACGATCCTCGACTCCGGGCTGGTGCCGGAGGTGGGCTTCGACCCCGAGGCGGACGCCGAGGTCGGGATCGTGGTCAGCCAGTTCCCCGGTGACGGCAGTCAGGTGGAGCCTGGTGCGGTCGTGACCATCACCGTCTCGAGCCTGTCGGAGGAGACCGAGCCGTCGCTGACGCCCACGCTCACTCCGACGCCCACGCTCACCCCGACGCCCACCCTCACCCCGACACCCACCCTCACCCCGACACCCACCCTCACCCCGACACTCACCCCCACCCCGACGACGCCCAGCCCGACCACACCCAGCCCGACCACACCCAGCCCGACCACACCCAGCC
>JALZMX010000042.1 GCA_030857985.1 Actinomycetota bacterium
TCGATGGTCCCGTCGAGCGCCCTCGCCGTCGCGAGGTAGGCATCCACGACGTCCTCCACGTAGAGGTAGTCGCGCAGGAACGTGCCGTCGGAGCGCAGCACCGGCTGCTCACCGCGAAGCAGCGCACGGATCGTCCCGGGCACGATGCGGCTCCAGTTGAGATCCCCGCCGCCGTAGATGTTGCCGCACCTGGCGACCGCGACCGGTGTCGCGTAGGTCAGCGCGTAGCTGGCGCTCACGAGGTCGGTGCAGGACTTCGACACTTCGTACGGAGCCGTGCCCCGCAGCGGCATGTCCTCGGTGTAGGGCAGCGTGGGCACCGCGCCGTAGGCCTTGTCGCTGCTGGCGACGACGACCCGGCGTACCAGGTCGGGGTGGACGCGCGCCGCCTCGAGAACGTTCCAGGAACCGGCGACGTTGGCCTGCAGGGTCGAGAGCGGGGATCGGAAGGCGGTGCCGACGATGGTCTGGGCGCCCAGATGCAGCACCGTGTCGACCTCGTGCTCGTTGACCGCGCGCTCGACGGTCTCGTAGTCCTCGAGCCGGCCGTTGACGACCGAGGTCTGCGCGATTGTCCCGCTGCGCAGCAACTCGGACTGCGGATCGGCGTCCCGCACCAGCACGACGACATGGGCGCCCTCGTCCACCAGCCGCCGGGTCGCCCAGGCGCCGACCATGCCGGTGGCACCGGTGACCAGGACCCGCTTGTCCGACCAGTAGCCGGCGCCGTCGAGCCCGGTCACCGCCACACCTTCCATGGGGCGTTGCCGCGGCTCCACATGTCGTTGAGCATCGTGGACTCCCGATAGGTGTCCATCGGCTGCCAGAAGCCCTCGTGCTGGTAGGCCACCAGGTCTCCACGGCTCGCGAGCTCGGTCAGCGGCTCCTGCTCGAGCACCAGGTCGTCGCAGTCCTGTCCCAGCACGTCGAGCACGCTGCGCTCGAACACGAAGAAGCCGGCGCTGACCCAGTCGTCGACCTGCGGCTTCTCGCGGAAGCGCTGGACCTGCGCCGACGCGTCGAGGTCGACCAGGCCGAAGCGCGACAGCGGGCGCACCGTGGTGATGGTGGCCTGCTTGCCGTGCGCCTCGTGGAAGGCGAGCAGCTTGCCGATGTCGACATCGGCCAGGCCGTCGCCGTAGGTGACGATGAACCGGTCGTCCTGCTCGACGTAGCGCCGGATCCGCGCAACCCGCCCGCCGGTCTGCGTCGTCGGCCCGGTGTCGGCGACCGTCACCCGCCAGTCGGACTCGAGGTGCTGGTCGTGGAAGACGATCTCGTGGGAGCGGCCGAGGGTGATGGTGAAGTCGTTGTTGCGGGCCTCGTAGTCCAGGAAGTACTCCTTGATGATCTCGCCCTTGTAGCCGGTGCAGACGACGAAGTCGTCGATCCCGTAGGTCGAGAAGATCTTCATGATGTGCCAGAGGACCGGCTTGCCGCCCACCTCGACCATCGGCTTGGGACGGAACTCGGTCTCCTCACGCATCCGCGTGCCGAGCCCTCCCGCCAGCAGGACGGCCTTCATGTCTGCGCTCTCCACTCCCGAAAATAGGCTTCTCGTCCTCGCGGCAGGCTACCCATCCCGCCAACTGCCGAGCGGTTGCAACACACGGCAGGCTGCCGCCCGCCGCTATACCCTTGCTTCGACGCGCCGAAGGAGAACCGTGGAACCCGTGCTCCTGGCCCGCCAGCTCGTCGTCGACTTCGGGGACGTCCGCGCCGTCGACGGCTTCGACCTGTCGGTCGGCGCCGGCCGCAGCGTCGCGCTCGTCGGCCGCAACGGCGCCGGCAAGTCCACCACCATGCGGGTGCTGGCCGGGGTCCTCCCGCCGAGCAGCGGCGAGGTCACCGTCGCCGGGATCGATGCCTCGAAGGACCCCTCGGGAGTGCGCGCCGTCGTCGGCTACTGCCCTGACGTCGGCGGACTCATCCCCCGGGCCACCCCCTGGGAGCACCTGCAGCTCGCCGCCAAGCTGCGCGGCATGAAGGGCTGGCAGGACCGGGCCACCGAGCTGCTCGACCGCTTCGACCTGACCGGTGTCGCGGACCGGGTCACGGCCGGCTTCTCGCACGGGATGGGCCGCCGGCTGTCGG
>JALZMX010000094.1 GCA_030857985.1 Actinomycetota bacterium
TGGTGCCCGGCCTCGCTCGACCTCGGCATCGCCCTCGACAACAGCCGCAAGGACCAGACCTACAACACCCCGGCCCTGGCCACCCTGTTCCTGCTCGACCAGCAGCTGCAGTGGCTCAACGACAACGGCGGCCTGGCCTGGGCCGCCGGCCGCAGCCGCCAGTCGTCCGACCTGCTCTACCGCTGGGCCGAGGACCGGCCCTGGGCGTCGCCCTTCGTGGCCGACCCCGCCCTGCGCAGCCCGGTGGTGGGCACGGTCGACCTCGACGCCGCCATCGACGCCGTCACCGTCAACGCCGTGCTCCGGGCCAACGGCATCGTCGACACCGACCCCTACCGCAAGCTCGGCCGCAACCAGCTGCGGGTGGCAATGTTCCCGGCGGTCGAACCCGACGACGTGGAGGCGCTGACCCGATGCATCGACTACGCCGTCGCCGAGCTGGGTGACCGGTCGGGTCGGTGAACCCTAGGTTGTTCGTCCGTGTCCCAGCGCGGAGGATCGAACTAGGGTTGCCCGAAGGCCGCACAGTCCCGGCCGCAACGGCGTAACCGCCGGTGCCATCCGGCCCTGGTCAACACGCTGGCGACCAGAGCCGCGGTGTGACAGGGGTTGGTCAACACCGCCCGGTAACCCAGCCTCAGCGTGGTTCGGCCCCCTACTGCCGTGACGGTGTCACGCGCCATGTCGCGGCTGCGGTCGTCGAACGACTCATGTCCGAGCCGCCCGTCGAGCTCGGCGACCGTGGCGAGGTCGACGTACTCCACATCGCGATATGCGTTCTGCCGACCGATGCGGGCAACCCGCTGACGGGAAGCTGTCGGCAGACCGTGCGCCCGCTCGACCCGCCGTAGATACTGCACCTCCAAGTAGGAGTAGGCGCCGCCGGCCACGTCAGCGAGGATCTCGAGGAGAACGCGGCGATGCCGCAGACTCGGCAGCTCATCAAGTCCGTGCACCAGTCGCGCCGGTGTGGTCAGCCGCTGCTGACATGCGTCGGCGACGAGCCCGACGGCACCATCCAGGTCCCTGCGGCCGGCGCCCAGCAGCACCGCAGACTCGCAACGCAACCGTGGGATTGAGGCTGCAACCATCACATGCCGGTCGATGTTCGAGACCCGCTGGTAGGTCACACCCGCCGGCGCCTTTCGCGTGTTGGTCTGGTCGATCGCCACGCAGATGACCCCGCCGTCGAGTCGACGACCGTTGCGGTGCATCCCCTGCAGTGCCAGGGCGGTCTCATCCGCCGCAGCGCCCTGACCGGCGGACAGGATCGCGGCCCAGACCCGTGTGACCCACGGCAGCTCACCCGTGAACGTCGCGTAGATACCGGGATGCACGCGCTGCCACTGTCGCGCTGTCAGCCGCGCCGTGACCCACTCGTCGCTCAGCCCGGCTGCCAGCACCTGGCCACGGCTGACCACGCCGCTCTGCTGCTGCGCCACAGCGGCAACGGCATCCCCCCGGTCGGATCGGAGCCCCCCACCGGGTCGCTGAGTGCGACGAGCGCCGCTGTCTCGGGAAGGTACGGCGATCAGTTCGACGGCCATCCGACCACAGTGGCGTTGACCCGCAACCGGGGATACTTCGCATCAGACTCACTGTGGACACACTGGGCCGACGATCCGGCTGTGGACGCCGACGCTCCCGTGACACCTTAGGTGGATCTCCCGTGTCCCGGCGCGGGTGATCCACCCAAGGTTCTCGAGGCGATGAGCGATCGGAGTCACCAGCGGCGGCGGCGCACGGCGGCCGCTGCCGCGATCAGTGCGAGGACGCCGCCAGCCATGAGCCAGGGGGCAAGCTGCGCCGTGCCGCTCCCGGTCGAGGGAGGCGTCGAGGGAGGCGTCGCGGCGGGCACATCGGTGTGGCCCGATGCTGCGGTGGACCGCTCGCCCGGACGCCGGCCCGTTTCGCCGTCGGCACCGGGACCCGGAACGCGCAGGCGATACACCGCTGAGTCGGTGCCCTCGCTGCCGGCGTACACGACCTGCCCGATGTCGGCGGCGGCGATGGTCTCGCCCTGCGGCATGCGCGGCAACCTGAAGCGCCCGACCTGTCGCCAGCCGTCGGGGCGGACGACGTACCCCCGACCGTAGTCGCGGACGACTACTCGCCCGTCGTCCAGCACGGTTGCGTCGGTCACCACCGCAGGCGCGTCGCCGACCCGCCGCAGTACGAACGCTGTGCCCGAGCCCTCGGTGAAGACCGGTGCCGCGTAGAAACCGGCGCCGACGAACTCCTTGGTGACGATGACGAGCCGATCCCCGACGGTCAGCACCGCTTCCGCGTCATGAGGGCCGTCGGGGTAGGTCAGCTCGACCGAACGCGGCTCCACCGCGACGGAACCGCGTCGCGGCTCGTCGATCACGTGCACCCTCACCACGTCGCGATCGGCATCGTTGTCGCCGATGTCGGCGACCAGAAGGGTCGCGTCCGGCCCGGTGCCCATCGCCTCGAAGTCGACGGCCTCGACTCCGGCGAGGGCAGTGACGCCGACCACGGCGCCGGTGCCCATGTCGATCGCGTAGACGTAGGGACCGTCACCGGAGTCGTTGACCGTGTAAGCCAGCCCGGGTCGGCTGCGGCTGATCGCCAGCCCGCTCGACTCGGTGATTCTCGGGTCGGACATCCGGAATGCCACCGCCGCCGCCCCCGAACCGACGATGCCGGGCGGGGCCGCTGCACCGGCCAGCGCCAGCACCGTCATCGTCAGCCCTGCCGCCCGGACCAGCCTCATCCGGTCGCCAGCATCCGCGCCAGTGCCGGCTGCACTCCCCAGGCGGCGGTCAGCTCGGCGTAGTCCGAGACCACCGCGTCCGGTGGCGTCGCTCCGGTGCGCACGGCACGCAGCAGCACGTTGCGCGGCGTGTGCTTGCTCTCGACGAACTGGATCACGTCGACGCGGTAGCCGTGCTGCCGCAGCACCGACGCCCGCAGCGCATCGGTGAGCACGTCGGCCATCCGCTCGCGCAGGATGCCGTGTTGCATCACCGTGCTGAACGGTGCCGGAGCCCTGTCTGCGCGCAGCTGGGACTGCAGGTCGTGGTGGCAGCAGGGTGCGGCGAGCAGCACCGGTGCACGCCAGCGCACCGCGCGGGCCAGCGCCTCGTCGGTCGCGGTGTCGCAGGCGTGCAGCGCGAGCACGACGTCGGGCACGTCCTCGACCGCGGCATCAGCGATCGCGCCATCGACGAAGCTCAATCTGCCGCCGGTGCCGTCGTCGTAACCCAGGTCGGCCGCCAGCTCCCGGTTGCGCTGCCGTGCCTGTTCGCGTACGTCGACCCCGACCAGCTGGACCGCCAGCCCGCGGCGGTCGCGCAGATAGGTGAACGCCGCGAACGTCAGGTAGGCGTTGCCGCAGCCGAGGTCAACCACCCGCAGCGGCCGCCCCGGACTCGGTGGGATCAGGGCGCCGCTCTTGAGCCCCGCGTCGACGGCACCGTCGAGGATGCGAAGGAACTCCTCGACCTGGCGGTACTTCGCCTGCCGGCTGGGCTTGATCCGGCCGAGGTGGTCCGCCAGCCCGATCGCGTGCAAGACCGGGTCGGCCGGGTCCAGGAGGCGCTGCTTGCTTCGGTCGTGCCGACGGTCCGGCGCGGTCGCGGTCGCGGTCGGTGCGGCCCGATGCACCAGGGCGTCGCCCTTCTTGGTGACACGCAGCTGCAGCGTGTGCGTTGAAGTCTCCGCGTGCCAGTTGCCGAATGGCATCGCCAGCAGGTCGTCGAGCAGCTGGTTCAGCTCGGCGCCGAGGGCCACGTTGTGGGTGTGCGCCTGCCGCTCGTCGTACGCCGTGACCTGCAACCGGCGGCCCGCCTCGAGGTCGACGTACCGCAGCTCGACCCGTCGCCAGACGGGCTGCTCGCCACGGCGGCGCCCCGACCCGACCGCACGCACCAACGCGGCGTCGTCGAGGATGTCGACGCGCACCCGGGCGAGTGCGTCGTGGAGGGGTTCGGCCACGGTCCTAGCCTGTCACGGGACGCTGCTGCGTCCGGGTGACGCCGGCGAGTACGACGATGCCGGCGCCCCATGCGGCGACGAGCCACAATGCGCCGGCCAGGCCGATGCCGGACGCGAGGAACCCGACCATCGGCGGGCCGATGAGGAAGCCGCCGTAGCCGATCGTGGACACCACCGCGATCGCCGACTCGGGGTTGTTGCCGGAGTCGCCGGCGGCACTCATCGCGGTGGGGAAGACGATCGAGATGCCCAGGCCCCACAGCATCGCGCCGGTGAACGCGAGCGGCACGTTCGGGGCGAGCAAGAGCAGTGCGACCCCGAGCGCGGTGACAACGCCGGCCGAGCGCAGCGCGCGCACCCGACCGAGCCGCTCGACCACGTCGGTGCCGGCGGCGCGACCGAGCAGCATCATCACGGTGAACGCGGTGAACCCGGCCGCGCCGAGGCCGTCGGAGGTTCCCCGCCCGTCGACGAGGAACAGCGCCAACCAGTCCGCCGCGGCGCCTTCCCCGAGCGTGGCGCAGGTTGTCAGCACCCCGATCAGCACCAACGGCGCGGTCAACCCGGTGCGTCGGCGACCGCCGCCCTCGGTTGCCGACGCCATCCGCGCGGCCGGAAGGAAGCCGCGGGTACCGGCCAACCCGACGGCCAGCACTGATGCGCTCGCGCCGGTGAAGTGCAGCAGTGGGGCGGTGCCGACCCAGGCGGCCAGCACCCCGACACCGGCGCCCGCGAGGCTGCCCGCGCTCCACGCGGCGTGGAAGCGCGGCATCAGGATGCGGCGGGCGGCCGACTCGACGTAGTGCCCGTGGACGTTCATCGCCACGTCCCAGGTGCCGTAGCCCAGGCTGAGTGCGAAGAGCGCCAGGCTCAACCAGACCGGGGAGCCGGTCAGTGCGACCAGCGGAAGCGTCACCGCGCACCAGGTCACGCATGCCGTGCAGACCGCCGCCGAGCCCCACCGGCGGCACAGGGCACCGCTCACGGGCATGGTGATCAGGGCTCCGACCGCGAGGCAGAACAGCGCGATCCCCAGCTCGGCGGTGCTCGCAGCAACCTGGTCTCGGATGGCCGGGATACGGGTCACCCAGGTGGCGAAGAGGAAGCCGTTGCACCCGAACAGCAGGCCCGTCGACACCGCCGGGCGGCGGACGTGCACCTGCGTCGTCGTACCCATCGGTCCCATCGTGCCGGTCGCACCGCCATCGGCCGCCGCCGAGGGCACCGGTGCAGACTGTCGGCATGGACTACACCAGACTCGGACGCAGCGGACTGCAGGTGCCCGCCTCTGCCTCGGCACGATGAACTTCGGCCCGGTCACCGACGAGCCCGACTCCCGCCAGATCATGGACGCCGCGCTGGACGCCGGCATCAACTTCTTCGACACCGCGAACGTCTACGGGTGGGGTGACTCCAAGGGCTGGACGGAGGAGATCATCGGTCGCTGGTTCGCAGCCGAGCCGCAGCGGCGCGACCGCACCGTGCTCGCGACCAAGGTCTACGGCTCGATGAGCGAGGAGCCGGGTGCCAGCGGGGTGTCGGCGCGCAACATCGTACGCGAGTGCGAGGCATCGCTGCGGCGGCTGCAGACCGACACATCGACCTGTACCAGATGCACCACGTCGACCGCGGGGTCGAGTGGGACGAGCTCTGGCAGGCGATGGAGCGGCTGGTGACCGCGGGCAAGGTGATCTACGTGGGCAGCAGCAACTTCGCCGGCTGGAACATCGCCCAGGCCTGCGAGATCGCGCGCTCGCGGCACTTCCTGGGGCTGGTGTCGGAGCAGTCGCTGTACAACCTGGCCGAGCGGACGGTGGAGCTCGAGGTGCTGCCCGCGGCCCGGTCGTACGGCCTCGGCGTGATCCCCTGGAGTCCGCTGCACGGCGGCGCGCTGGGTGGGTTCCTGGCGAAGGAGGACAGGGGGCGATCCTCTGGTGGACGAGCCCAGGAGTACGTCGACGCGCACCAGGACCAGATCTCGGCGTACGAGGACCTCTGCCGCGAGCTCGGCCACGA
>JALZMX010000097.1 GCA_030857985.1 Actinomycetota bacterium
TGCCGCCGTGGCACCAGCTCGACGGTGTACATCGCGATCAGCACCAACGCGCCGCCGACGAGCATCCGCACGGTCAGCGACTCCCCACCGAGCAGCACCGCGAAGAACGCCGCGAACACCGGCTCCATCGTCATGATGATCGCCGCACGGGTCGGCGCGAGGTGCGCCTGCGCCCACGTCTGCGCGACCAACGCGAGCGCGCCGGCCACGAGTGCCATGTAGAGGACCGACCACCAGTCGGCGCCGTTGTCCGGCAGCACCACACCACCGGGTACGGCGGCCGCACCGCAGACTCCGGTGATCACGAACATCTGCAGCACCGACAGCCCGAATGCATCGCGCGGTGTCGCCCAGGCGCCGAGGCCGACGATGTGCGCGGCATACAGCACGGCAGAGGCGAACGTGACCGCCTCGCCGTACCCGATCGCGAAGCCACGCAGCGACAGCACCGCCAGCCCGGCAGTGGCGAGGCCCACCGCCGCCCAGGTGACCGGCCCGATCCGCTGCCGCAGGAAGAACGCGGCCAGCAGCGGTGTGCACACGACGTACATCCCGGTGACGAACCCGGACACGCTCGCCGAGGTGTGCTCCAGGCCGTGGGTCTGCAGGATCTGCGCCACGCCGTACAGCAGGCCGAGGGCCACCCCGCGCCGTCGGGCGGCGGGAGAGAGCCGCCGCAGCGCGCGCGGCGCGACCAGGAACAGCGCCACCGAGGCGATCGCGAACCGCAGCGCGAGGAAGTCCACCACCGGCACCCGGTCGAGCAGGTCCTTGATCAGGAAGAACGTCGAGCCCCACGACGCGGTGACGAAGACCAGCGCGAGCACGCCGAGGCCGCTCGACCGGTCGCGCCCTCGCAGCGAGACGGGGTACGACGACATGGCAGCAGCCTCTCAACCGGCCGGACGCTGGCGCCAACGGGCTACCAATGGACAACTGCACCACTGTCGGATTACCGACCGTGCGGTTGCTGCTGCGACCGGAGTGTCGGATTGCCGACGGAGGTGATCAGGGGGTCGCCACGAGGCAGCGAGGGCTCAGGCCGGGTAGTCGCCCCGCTCGAAGGCACCCTTGAGCGCCATCACGTTGGCGACGTAGCGCTTCGTGTCGTCGTACATTCCGCGTTCCCGCACGCCGGCCAGCCCCTGGTAGTAACCGGCGACCGCGATCCGGGTCGGTGCCACGTCGGTCAGGTAACCCAGCAGCACCACGCCGGCGGTCACGTTGTCGCGCACCCGCAGCAGGTCGAGGTCGCGGCCGATCATGTCGCTGATCCAGACGCCGGTGCTCGGGATCACCTGCATCGCGCCGATCGCGTCGGCCCGTGACACGTGATGCTGTTGCCAGCCGGCCTCCTGCCACGACACCGCCAGCGCCAGCTGCGGGTCGACACCGTGCCGGTTGGCGGTCGCGGTGATGATGCGGCGTACGTGCGCACGGCTCGGGTCGGCACGCTCGGCGAGCGCCCGCTCGAGCCGGCTGGTCGAGCTCCGGCCGCCGTCATCGGCGGGTCGGCCGGGAGCGGGTCGGACTGCAGCGGCGCGGACGACGACGGGGATGCGAAGACGCTGGCCGACGAAGATCTGCTCGGAGCCACCGTTGGCGGCGACCACCTCGTCGGTCCACGCGTGGTAGCGGACCGCGAGCGCGGACACCGTGTCGCCGGGGCGCACGGTGTGCACAACCACCCGCCGGGCGCCCAAGGTGGTGGCGTCGCTGCTTCGCGAACGCTTCGGGGCACGGCCGTGGGCGGCCGGTACCCGCAGCACGTCGCCGGCGTAGATGAGGTCACCTCCCGAGTCGAGGTCGTTGGCGTCGACGATGCGGGCGACCGTGGTGTCGTGCTTGTCGGCGATGCCCGAGACCGTGTCACCGGGCTGCACGACATAGCCGAGCGCGAACGGCCCGATGGCGGCCACGGCGCAGCAGGCGGTGGCGGACTGACCGAGCTGGCGGCGCCCCGGTGCTGCGCGTCGGGGGCGGAAGGCTGAGCTGATGCGGTGCGGGAACATGCGCCGTCCTCACGTCGTGGTCGGGGAAGTGATGTGACTGATGTGATCAGAGTGACAGGAGAGAACAGCCCAGTGTGGCCTATTGATGACCGTTCGTGGGGAGGCCGAGCGTCTGGCAGGCTTCAGCTCGTGGATGACGAGCGCACGTCTCTGGAGCAGATCGTGCCGGCCTGGCTGAGCCAGCGTGACGTGGCCGACCAGCTGGGGGTGAGCCCGAACAAGGTCCGCCAGCTGGTGCGCGAGCACGACTTGGCGGCGTTGCGCCACGGGACTGCCCGCGAGCCCGAGGTGCCGGCCGACCTCCTGCTCGACGGCCAGGTCGTCAAGGGGCTGGCAGGGACGCTCACACTGCTCGACGACGCCGGGTACGACGAGGAGGAGTCGGTGCGCTGGCTGTTCACCGACGACGACTCGCTACCGGGAACGCCGCTGCAGGCGCTGCGCGAGAACCGTGGCACCGAGGTACGTCGCCGCGCCCAGGCACTCGCATTCTGAGCGGGGGGCAGCCGCGCTACCCGTCGCGGCGGGTCGCGGCGGCCGCCAGCGACGCCAACGCGCCGCGTGCCTGCTCGGCGGCGATCGGCGCCTGCCGCAGCGACGTCGTGGCAGCGTCGGTGAGTTCGGCGATGAGCCGCTCCACGGCATCCAGTGCACCGGTTGCCACGATGATCTGCTGCAGCTGCGCTACCCCCGAGTCGTCGAGGTCTGGTCGGCCGAACAGCGCGTCGATGCGGTCGTGCTGCGTGGTGTCGGCGCGTTCGACGGCCAGCGCGATCAGCACCGTCCGCTTGCCCTCGCGCAGGTCGTCGCCTGCGGGCTTTCCGGTCCGCGTGGGGTCGCCGAAGACGCCGAGGACGTCGTCGCGCAGCTGGAACGCCTCGCCCAGCGGGACGCCGTACGACGAGAGCGCGCTGATGAGACTGCGCGGTCCGCCTCCGAGCGCGGCACCGAGGTGCAGCGGGCGCTCGACGGTGTACTTCGCCGCCTTGTAGCGCACCACCTGCATCGCCCGCGGCACCGAGTTGTGGCCGCTGCTCTGCGCCACGAGGTCGAGGTACTGGCCGGCAGCGACCTCAGCGCGCATCGCGTCGAAGTACGGCGCCGCCGCAGTCAGCTGGGCGGCGTCGAACCCGCAGTGCCGCAACATCTCGTCGGCCCAGCTCAACAGCAGGTCGCCGAGCACGATGGCCCCACCGATGCCGAACCGCTCAGGCCGTCCGGTCCAGCCGCCGTCGCGGTGCAGCTTCTCGAACTGCTTGTGGCTCGCCGGCCGGCCGCGCCGGATGTCGGAGGCGTCCATCACGTCGTCGTGCACCAGCGCGCTGGCGTGCAACAGCTCGAGCGCGGCACCCGCCTGCACCACCCGGCCGTCGTCGGCGGCGCCACCCGCGGCACGCCAGCCCCAGTAGACGAACGACGCCCGCAACCGCTTGCCCCCGGCAACCGCATCGGCCGCGGCGGCGAGCAGCGGGAGCAACGGCGGGCCGAGCTCGCTGAGCCGGTCGGTCCGCTCGGACAGGAACGCATCGAGTCGGTGCTGCACCTCGGCGCGGAACGCATCGACGTCGGACAGCTGGACGTCGGACCGGGGCTCGGGGCCGGCGCCTCGGCGTGGCGTGGCAGTCACGGTCTCGCAGCCTACGTGGGTCACGTGCCGGGTAACGCTGTGCGCAGGTCGGGCGCCGGCTCGACCGGACCGAAGTCGGTGGCCCATCGCTCGTCCGCGAAGCGCAGCAGCCGGACGTTGAGCTCGGCGAGCCGCAGGCCCGGGCGGAGCACGCCATCGGCGGCCTCGAAGGTCGCGAACGAACCGATGGCCCCCGGACCGATCTGTGCCCGACCGAGTGCGACCTCACCGGCTGCGGCAACGCGCCACCGGTCGCCGTCGAGCACGACGTCGACCTCCTCGGCGGCACCCGAACGAGCCGTGACACCGATCGCCCTGCCGCCGCGGTGGGCGTCGGCCGCGCGAGTGATCAGTCCCTCCAGGTCAGCCGCGCTGACGTGTGCTTCTCGACCGGCGACCACGTTGAGCTGCAACAGCTCCAGCGGCAGGTCCGGGACCGACCGGGCGACCGTGGTCAGGCCACCGGTGAAGCGCGGGTTGAGCTCGGTCGGGCGGAACCCGTCCCGGGTGAGTACGCCGTCGACGCCGAACCCGCCGCGGTAGCCCACCTCGTCCCGCATCCACCCGCCCACCCGCCTGGCGACGTCGCGCATCTGCTCCCGATCACCCGGTGGCGGGTCCCACCACGTGCCGAGCCCACCGGCAGTGAAACGTCCGGTGTCTCGATGGCGCAGCATCACCAGCTCGACCGGCCGAAACGCCGCGACGCCGTCATCGAGCACGAAGCCGTGGATGCTGCACGGCACTCCGTCGAGGAACGGCATGATCCGCACCTCGTCACACCGCTCGGCGAAGAAGTCGAAGGCTGCCCGAGCCTGCTCACCCGACCGCACCCAGCGCACGTAGTCGGCGCCGCCGTTGACCCCGTCGCGAGCATCACCGGACCATACGGTTCCGTCACCCTGGTCCAGGTCTCGTGCTGCGGCCGTGAGCTCGGCGTACCCGCAGACCACCACCCGAGAACGCGCGTGGGGTACCGCGCATGCATCCCAGATCGGCTCGGCACGGGTCTTGTCCTCCAGCGCCGTCCAGCGCGCCGGTCGGCCGCCGAATGCCGGCCGGCCGAGCAGCTCGCCGGTGCGGCAGGGCGGGCCCAGCCACCACACCGCTGCTCCGTCGGGGTCGTATTCCTCGACGGCCGCCCGCACCGACTCCGGTGGGTCGATGCTGAGGCGCTCCATGTCGCGCACCTCGTCGGTGACCAGCTCGAGCGGAGGGAGGTCCAGCAGGTGGATGTCAGCGTCCGCCGGGTCGGGCAGCGGCCCGGTGCCGGAGCCGCGGGCAACGAGAAGCGGACGCTGAGCGCCGTACCGCTGCAGCGCCTCGACCCGCGGCGTCATGCCCGCGAGCAACATGAAGGCCACGATCACCTTGTGGCCGGCGAACAGCTGCGACAGCTGCCGGGTCCACGCGTCGACGTCGGCGTCCATGCTGGAGCGTATCGAGGACTCGACCGTGGCTCAGGTGATTTTTCCGGGGTACGCCGCTCGCCGCTCCCGCCGCCGGGCCATCCCACGCCGGACCAGCTGCATCAGGACCACGACCAGGACCGCGCCGGCCACCAGCAGCAGCAGCGAGATGCCGAGTGCCACCCAGGGGTAGTACAGCGCGAACAGCACCACACCGGCGACGCTGAAGTCCTCGGCCAGGCTGACCGTGACGTTGGTGACCGGCTCCGGCGAGCTGTTGACCGCCAACCGCAGACCGGCCTTGACCACGTGGCTGGCCAGGGCGGCGCCACCACCGACGCTCGCGTAGACCGCCTGCTCGACGCTGGTGGCGTCCCCGGCGAGCAGCAGGCCGAGCACGGCGCCGACGGTCGGTCGGATCGCGGTGGAGATCGCGTCCCAGGCGCTGTCGAGATAGGGGATCTTGTCGGTGACGAACTCCACGCCGTACATGAGCGCGGCGGCCACCAGCACGTCGGTCCGGGTCAACACATCGGGCACGGTGTCGATGCCGGTGAAACGGCCCATCAGCCCCATCAGCAAGACGACCGCGTAGGCGTTGACGCCACTGGCCCAGCCGCTGGAGAAGACCATCGGCAGGAGTTCCATGCGGACAGGTTACGGCCGCTGTGGCGGGTCCGGATCGTTGCGCGGCCCGACATCGATCGGCGTGCCGTCGGTGAGGCGCAGGAGCTCGGCGTACGTCGTGGCGAAGACCGCGTGCGGATGCCCGGCGGCGGCCCACACCACGGCGTACCTGTCCAGCTCACGGTCGACGACCGTGCGTAGCGGCACGGGATGGCTCACCGGCGCCACGCCACCGATCGGCTGGCCGGTGTGGCGGCGGACGAAGTCGGGGCTGGCCCGGCGCAGCGAGTCAACACCGAGTCGCGCGGCGCAGGCGGTGGTGTCGACGCGGTGTGCGCCGGAGGTGAGGATCAGCACCGGGAGGGCGTCGGGTCCGGTGGCGCCAGGAGTGTCGGCGGCGAATACCAGGCTGTTGGCGATGGCGCCGACGTCACACCCCAGCGCGGCAGCCGCCCGCGCAGCGGTGCCCGCGGACTCGGGCAGCACCACGACCTCACCGCGGGCGTCGCGGGCGGCGAGCACGGAGGTGACCCGGACGATCGCGGGATGCTCGGCGTCGACAGGCATGCCGGTGACCATAACCGCCCCCCGGGATTCGTCTGCGGCCGCTCGGAGACATCGCACCGGGCGACCGCAGACGAATCCGGGGTGACGGGTACGGGTGACGGGTTGACGGGGTGTCGGGGGGAGGGGTTATGGTGGTGGCACTCGAACACATGTTCGATCACCGGGAGGAGATCGGGGTCGCGGTCCCCGAGCCTCTACGGGCGGCGGATCCGCTCCGGCGGGGTGACCTCGACCCCACCCCGCCGGAGCGGCCGCCAGTCGGGGCGGTCGGCGTCGGGACATCAGCGCCGCCTCCCCCGGCGTCCCTCTTGGTGAGCAATGGTGGAGGTGACGACATGCGACGGTACGACGATCCGATCGAGGTGCGCCGAGGTCTGGTGAAGGGCACCGAGGCACCCGAGCAGTTCCTGTGGCGTGGCCGGCTCTGGCTGGTTCACGACGTGGTCGCGCACTGGGTGGAGACCGGGGCGTGGTGGGAACAGGACCAGGCAGCAGACCGGCTCGGTGACATGGTGGGAGAGCGTGAGGTGTGGCGGGTCGATGCCGCCAGCGGCCGGGCGGGCTTCAGGGCCGGGGTGGTCTCCGGTCAACGCGGTGTCTTCGACCTCGTCTTCGACTGGAGCGCAGGGGTCTGGCAGCTCCAGCGCAGTATCGACTGATGCCCGGTGAGGTGCTCATGACTTCTGGATCTGACCACCGGCTCCGCACCCCGTTGCCGGCGGCGACGTGGAGCTATCTCACCCGCGCCCGAGAGGCGCTCGCCGAGGCGGCGACGACCACCGAGGCGACCCGGCGCTACGCCGCCTCCCACATGGCGGCGTTGCGGGCCACCGCCGCGCTGCTCGCGGTGCGCACCCGCCCGTCGTCGCGGCGTGGTCAGCGCAACGCCTGGGTGCTGCTCGCCCAGGTCGCTCCCGAGATGGAGGAGTGGGCGGCGTTCTTCGCCGCCGGTGCGGGCAAGCGCGCCGCTGCCGAGGCCGGCCTGACCCGGCTGGTCTCCGCCCGCGACGCCGACGACCTGCTGCGCGACGCCGAACGCTTCCTCGCCGTGGTCGAGCGGGCGTTGGGAGTGCCCTACCAGCAGTCGTTCCCCGGTCCAGCGGCTCGCGCCAGCTGACCAGGCCTCGGGTTCGTCAAGGAAGCCAGATGTCTCGCGATCCGTTCGTCCATCTCCACGTCGCGTCGGGCTATTCCCTGCGCTACGGCGCCTCGCATCCCCACGGCCTGGTGGAGCGTGCCGTCGAGCACGAGATGGACACGCTGGCGCTGACCGACCGGGACGGCCTGTACGGCGCGGTGCGGTTCGCCAAGGCGTGCCTGCAGGCCGGGGTGCGCCCGGTGCTCGGCGTGGACCTCGCCGTCGAGGCCAGCGGGCTGCTCCCGGCCGGTGCGGACCTGCGGCTTCGCGGTTCGCCGGCACGGGGCGGCAGCTTTCGTGACCCCCGGCACTCACGGGTGACCCTGCTGGCGGCGAACAAGAGAGGGTGGGCCGCGCTGTGCCGGTTGGTCTCGGCGACCCACCTGCGGGGAGAGCGCGGTGCTCCGGTCGCCACCGCGCAGCTGATCGCCGAGCATCTGCGCGGGTCGGAGGGCGGCGGCGACGTGCTGGTACTGCTCGGACCCGCCTCCGAGCTCGGAGGCGCGGCGACGCTGCGCCGCGACGACCTGGCCACCGCGGTGCTGCGGCAGTGGCGCGACCTCGTCGACGGGCCGGACCTGCTGGTCGAGGTGGTGTCGCACCGGCTGCCCGGTGCCGGTCCCGGGTCCAGCCCCCACGCGGGCCGGATGGCGCGGCTGGCACGCTCGACCGGTGCCGGCGTGGTGCTCACCAACGCGGTGCGCTACGCCGACCGGCTCGACGCACCGGTCGTCGACGTACTGGACGCGGTCCGCCGCCTCGTGCCGCTCGACCTGCGTCACGTCGACCGGGGAAACGCCGAGGGGTTCTTGAAGTCCGGCAAGGAGATGACCGAGATCGCCGCCGAGATCGGCCGGTTCGCCGGGTTCGACGAGCGGGACGCGACCCGGCTGCTCGCGCACACCCGCACGGTTGCCGAGCGCTGCGCCGTCGACCCACGAGCCGACCTGGGACTGGGAGAGGTGCACTTCCCCGAGCTCGGCACCGACTCCACCGGCGCCGGTGCCGTGCTGCGCGCACGCTGTGAGGCCGGCGCCCTACGCCGCTACGGCGCCGTGGACCGCCCCACCCGGGTGCGCCTCGACGACGAGCTCGACGTCATCGCCAAGCTCGGCTACGCCGCTTACTTCCTCACCGTCGCCGACGTGTGCGACCTGATCCGTGACATGCAGGTCCGGTGCGCGGCGCGCGGCTCCGGGGCCGGCAGCCTCGTCAACTACACCCTCGGCATCTGCGGGGTCGACCCGATGCGGCACGGGTTGGTGATGGAGCGGTTCCTGTCGCCACTGCGGCAGGCCTTGCCCGACATCGACATCGACGTCGAGTCGGCCCGGCGCACCGAGGTCTACGAGCAGGTGCTGGCCCGCTACGGCGGCGACCGCTGCACCTGCGTCTCGATGATGGAGACCTACCGGGTGCGGCACGCGATCCGGGACGTGGGCGCAGCGTTGGGCATGCCACCGGACGAGATCGGGGCGATCGCCAAGGCCTTCCCGCACATCCGTGCCCGCGACGCCCGGCTGGCGTTGCGTGACCTGCCCGAGCTGCGTGCCTCGGGGCTTGGACTTGGACTGGGGCGGGCACCGGGAGGAGCGTCCCTCGACCTGTTGTTCTCTCTGGTGGAGAAGCTCGACGGGCTGCCGCGTCACATCGCGCTGCACCCGTGCGGCGTGCTGCTCTCCGACGCCACCCTGCTCGACCGCACACCGGTCGAGGCCAGCTACGCCGGTTTCCCGATGAGCCAGTTCGACAAGGACGACGTCGAGGACCTCGGCCTGCTCAAGCTCGACGTGCTCGGGATCCGCATGCAGTCGGCGATGTCGCATGCGCTCGACGAGGTGGCCCGCGTCGACGGCGTCCAGATCGATCTCGACGACCCGGTCCAGGTCCCGCTGGACGACCCGGCGACATTCTCGCTGATCCAGCAGGCCAAGACCCTGGGCTGCTTCCAGATCGAGTCACCGGGGCAGCGTGAGCTGATCGGCAAGTTCGCCCCGCAGACCTTCGCTGACCTCATCATCGACATCTCGCTGTTTCGTCCCGGACCGGTCAAGAGCGACATGGTCACGCCGTTCCTGCGGGCCCGGCAGGGCTGGTCGATGCCGCGCTACCTCCATCCCGACCTCGAGCCGGTCCTGCGTGAGACCTCGGGCGTGGTGGTGTTCCACGAGCAGGTGCTCGAGATCATCGCCACGTGCACCGGCTGCACCCTTGCCGAGGCCGACGAGGCCCGTCGCGCCCTCGGTGACCCGGAGGGCAAGGCCGACGTCCGGCTGTGGTTCTTCCCGCGCGCGCTCGGCCGCGGCTACGACACCCGGCTCGTCGACGTGGTCTGGGGCGTGCTCGAGTCGTTCGCGTCGTTCGGGTTCTGCAAGGCCCATGCGGCGGCGTTCGCGCTGCCGACCTACCAGTCGTCGTGGCTGAAGGCGCACCATCCGGCCGCGTTCCTGGCCGGCGTACTCACCCATGACCCCGGCATGTATCCCAAGCGGCTGATCCTCGACGACGCCCGCCAGCTCGGGATCGCGGTGCTGCCGCTCGATGTCAACGCCTCCGGTGACACCTACCGGGTCGAGCGGGTCGGGGTGTACGACGAACCACCCCCCGAGGTGCTCGGGCAGTCCCCGCGCCAGGCACCGGCGGCGGGGCTGCCCGACGGTCGGGCCCACGGCATCCGGGCGTCGCTGGCCGACGTCAAGGGCATCTCCGACGCCGAGGTGGCGCGCATCGTCGCCGGGCGTCCCTTCTCCTCACTGACCGACTTCTGGCACCGTGCACGGGTCTCGCGTCCGGTCGTGGAACGGCTGGTGGTGGCCGGGGCGTTCGACTCCCTCTACGGCATCGGCTCCCCGGTGCCGGTGCGGCGACGGGGGCGGGTCACCCGCCGAGACCTGCTGCTGCAGACCACCGACCTGGACCGTTGGACCCGCGCCACCGAACGCTCGGGGCGGCAGGGGCGGCGTCGGGTGACTCCGCAGGCGCCGCGCGGAAGCGCCCAGTCGGCGACCGCACCGACGGCACCGCCCCAGATGGCCGCACCGACGACCGACGTACGCCGACTCGCCGCGGCCCAGTCCCGGGTCGCCAGACCAGTCGAGCGCACCGAGGCGGTCCAGCTGGCGTTCGACCTCGGCGACGCGCCGGGGGAGGGCGAGTCCAGCGGGCTGCCGGAGATGTCGGGCGCCGAGCGGGTACGAGCCGAGCTCGAGGTGCTCGGTCTCGACGTGAGCCGGCACGTGGTCGACTTCTACACCCCGCTGCTCGATGCGCTCGGTGTGGCACGGTCTCGTGACCTGCTGAGCCGCCGCAGCCGCTCCGCTCTGTTGGTGGCCGGGGTCAAGGTGGCCACCCAGACCCCGCCGATCCGGTCCGGGCGACGGGTCGTCTTCCTCACCCTCGACGACGGCACCGGCCCGATCGACGCGACCTTCTTCGAGGATGCACAGGGTCCCTACGCCGCGACGCTGTTCCATTCCTGGCTGCTCCTGGTGCGCGGTGAGCTGCGGCGTACCGGCCCGCGCGGGGTCTCCTTGCTCGCCTCCGGCTGTTGGGAGCTCACCGGGCTGCACCAACGGTGGCAGCAGGAGGGCATCGACGCCGTGCTGGCGCAGCTGGCGAGGGCCCCGGCCGGGTTCGGTCCCGAGTCGGGAGAAGGCGCGCTGCACGGTTCGGCGCAGAGCCGGTCCAGCCGTCCGGTGATGGCCCGACCCGATCTCGATACCGACCTCGGCACCGAAGGGCTCGATGGCCCCGACGGTCCCGACGAGGGCAACGGCATGACGGCCGGTGGCATGGGGAGGCGCCGGGTGTTGGTGCACGCCAGCGGTTTCAAGCAGTCGCCGTACGCCGACGTCAAGCCGGCTGGAGACGACACCGTGGGCGCACCTTCCCGCAAGCTGTGGCACCGCAGCCCCGGGAGCGCCGGATGACCAGCCCGGTGTCGGCGAGCCTGAGCGAGACGCCCGTCCTGCACGTCGACATGGACGCCTTCTATGCCTCGGTGGCGGTGCGCGACCGTCCTGAGCTGATCGGTCTGCCGGTGATCGTCGGAGGCGGCACCCGTGGCGTCGTGCTCTCCGCCACCTATCCGGCCCGCGCCTGCGGGGTGCACTCGGCGATGCCGATGACCCGGGCTCGTCGGCTGTGCCCGCAGGCGGTGGTGATCGGGCCGGACTTCGAACGCTACAGCGCGGTGTCCGCAGCGGTCATGGAGACGTTCCACAGCATCACACCGCTGGTCCAGGCACTCTCGCTCGACGAGGCCTTCCTCGACGTCTCCGGAGCGCGGCGTCGTCTCGGCTCACCGCGCGAGATCGCCGAGCAGCTGCGGGCACGCATCGTCGACGAGCAGGGCGTCACCTGCTCGGTGGGGGTGGCGGCCACCACCTCGGTGGCCAAGCTGGCCTCCCGCCAGGCCAAGCCCGACGGGGTAGTCGAGGTCCGACCCGAGGAGGTGACGTCGTTCCTGCACCCGCTGCCGGTCAACGCCCTGTGGGGCGTGGGCGACAAGACCGCCGACCAGCTGCGCCGACTGGGGCTGATGACCGTGGGCGACGTCGCCCATACCCCGATCGCCATCTTGCGGCGCGCCCTCGGGCCGGCGATGGGAGCTCAGCTCGTGGTGCTGGCCTGGGGCGGGGACCAGCACACGGTCACTCCACGGCACAGCATCGACGAGCCGGAGCGCTCGATCGGCTCCGAAGAAACTTTTCGTCGCGACACCGACGACCCGGTGCTGATCCGACGCGAGCTGTTGCGACTGTCGACCAAGGTCGGCGGCCGACTACGCGCAGCCTCCCTCGCCGGCCGCACGGTGACGTTGAAGCTGCGGTTCGCCGACTTCAGCACGATCACACGCTCCCGCACGCTGCGTGACCCGACCGACCTCGCCGCCGAGATCTACACCGTCGCCGCGGAGATCTATGCCGCGCTGCGGCTGGAGCGGGCCCGGATGCGACTGGTCGGCGTACGGGTGGAGAATCTCCTCGACGCGCACGCCATGACACGGCAACTGGTGCTCGGCGCTCGCGAACGAGGCTGGCCGGAGGCCGAGCGGGCCGTCGACCGGGCGACCGACCGCTTCGGGTCCGCGGTGGTCTGTCCGGCGTCGCTGCTCACCACGCGGCGCCCCTGACCCGGCACCCTGACGAGGGCGGACGGGCGGGCACGCTTGGCCGGGCCGGCTCAGTCCCAGGCGCCGTAGACGTGGACTACCAGGCGTCTCTTGTGGGTGAGTCTCCACAGCTGGCGGGCATCCTCGACGTACATGTTGATGCAACCGTGGCTGTGTCCCACCCAGGGGTCCATCATGCTCCGCGAGCCATGCAGGGCCTGGCCACCGTCGAAGAACTGCGAGAAGGGCATCGGCGCGTCATCGAACATGCCGCTCACGTGGTCCCGGTCGCGGTAGTAGACCGCGTTGGCGCCTTTGCGGGTCTTGGAGTCCGCGGCGCCGCCGCGAACCAGCCAGGAGTTCCACAACCTACCGTTGCGCCACAGGGTGGCCTGGTGACGATTCCGGTCGTAGCAGACGTGCCAGCCACCGCCGTCGCAGCGTCGGCGGGCAGCGTCGAGGTTGCGGTTCGACCGCTGGATCAAGCGCGACCAGGTCTTGTGGGTGGCGACTCCGCTCGCCTTCAGACCGACCCGGCGCTGGAACGTCTTCACCGCCCGGCGGGTCACGTCACCGTAGTAGCCGGTGGCCGAGACGCCGCGCATCAGGTTCACCCGCTTGAGGCGGTACTGCAGCTCGGTCACGTGCTCGATGGAGTACGGCGAGGCGTCGTTGTCGCCGTGGCGCGCCTGCTCCCGAGCAAACCGGTCCCGCATCGAGAACCCGTCACCCGCCCCCGTCGCCGTACCCGGTGCGACCAAGGCCAGCACCAACGCGACGACCGCCACGACCAGGCCGCCCGAGAGCTTCTTCATCTGCCAAACCTCCGCTGTCGTGGTCCGGCCAACGCTGGACCAGCCTCCATGCACGACGGGGGCGGTCATACTGTAAGGCCCGGCGTGCCCCCGAAACGATCACGGGTCTTGCATCGTTGCTGAATAGACGCGCGGTTCGACCCGTTGGTTGCGCCGCCGCCGGAATCTTTGCGTTCGAGTTCCCAGGCGGTTTCGCTCGGCGGGTTCCGGTCCGCCGAATCGCTGCCTAGACTGGTGGGACGGCAGCCCGAAGCACCGCACTTGGGGCGCCCTCGACCGGGTTGGAGGTCACGGTGCCGCTCTCTGAGGAGGAGCAGCGGCTGCTCGAGCAGCTGGAACAAGCGCTGGCAGCCGAGGACCCGAAGTTCGCGTCGACCCTGCGCGGCTCCAGAACCTCGGCGCACTACCGGCGGTTGGCCTTTGGTGCGGGCGGTGTCTTCCTGCTCGGGATCGTGCTGCTGATGACTGGGGTGATCCTGCCCGAGCCCGTGGTCGGCGTCATCGGTTTCGTGCTGATGCTCGGTGGCGCCTACCTCGGGCTCACGTCGTGGCGCAGGTCGACCCAACCGGAGCCGCTGCACGTGGTGGGTTCCGAGCGTTCCTCCGAGCGGCCCTCAGAGCGCTCGGCCGACCGCCGCGCCAGCCAACGCCGGACGACCAAGGGTGCTCCCCGCGGTCCAGGCCGCCGCGCCGGCGGCGGTGCGAGCCGGGGCTCGTCCTCGTTCATGGAACGGATGGAAGAGCGCTGGCGTCGTCGCCGCGAGTCCGGCTCCTGAGCTCAGCCGAGCGTCTGGTGGTCCGCTCCCGCCAGGCCACCCGCAGCGAGACAGGCAGCAGTACGCCGCGCACGCGGTCCCAACGCGACTGACGGCTCTGCAGGGCGCCCCGCACGTCTGCCACGTCATGGCGCAGTCCTATCCCGTCGAGCGGCCGACGCGAGAACCGGGCTCGTTCGACGGCCAAGGCGATCCGCTGCAGGGCCACTGTCGCGGCCGCGTCGTGAGCCACCAGTCGACCCACCGAGGTCACGGTGCGGCGAGGGGTCTGCAGGGCAGGCCACTCCCGGTGCACGTCGAGCACACAGTCGCGCAGCTCTGCCCAGGCCGCCTCGGCCCGCGCGGCGTCGCCGTCGGCACCCGCCCAGCGGAGTCGCCTGACGAGTAGCCGGGCCACAGCCGGGCCGAGTAGCAGGACGAGGAGGACAGCGGCCACCAGCAGCGACCAGGTCTCTCCGCCGCCGGTGCCGTCCTGGCCAGCGGGTGCGATCGCACCAGGGTCGAGCTGACGATCGGGCAGGCTCGGCGTCGCGGTGGCCGACGGTTGAAGGCTCTGGTTGGCCGTCGGGTCGGTGGTCGGCTCAGGCTCGAGGGCGCCGGTGGTGTATCCAGGCGGTCTAGCGCCGACCCGGTCCGCGGGCGTCGGTTCGAACCGGACCCAGCCGACGCCCCCGAAGTACAGCTCCGGCCACGCATGCATGTCGGCGTAGGTGAACTGGTACAGCGACGACTCCGGGTCGACGCTGCGGGCCCGCAGGAAACCCACCGAGACCCGCGACGGGATGCCCTCCAGCCGGGCCATCACCGCCATCGTTGCCGCGAACTGCTCGCAGTAGCCCACCTTCTGCTCGAGGAAGTCCACGAGCGCCTCGCCGTCGTGCCCGGACTCCGCCCGGGTCAGGGAGTACTCGAACTGGCCGCCGGTGAAGTACTCCTGCAACGCGATGGCTTTGGCGAAGTCGTCACTCGCGCTGCCGGTCACCTCGTCCGCGATCGCGCCAACCTCGTCGGGCAGGTCATCGGGCAGCTCGCCGTAACGGGTGGCGACACTGGCCGGGACGGAGATCAACGGGTCGGCCAGCTGCTCCGCGGTGGGCCGCGGGACGGTGACTTCCAGCGCGTACTGCGTGCCGGCGGCGGTCTGGTCCGAGCTTCCGGTCACGATGTCGAGCATCGCCGCGTCGAAGCGCCACTCACCGTCCAGGCCGATGACCCGGCGGGGTGCGTAGGGCGCCGGCAGCCAGTCGGACGCGAAGTCGCTGGCGACGCCGACGACGAAACGCTGCCGCTGCCTGGTCACCTCGGAGGTGAGTCCAGGCGGTACGGCGAGCACCCGGTCCAGCGGGACGGAGGAGCTCAGGTCGCGATCGGAGATGGTCCACCGCTCACCGTCGAACTGGTCGAGGGCGGCCAACCGGAAGTACTCCGGCGCGGGGCCTGGGGTGCGCACGAGCATCGCCTGCTCGGTGCTGCGTTCGACCAGGTCACGCTGCAGGTCGACGATCGGGTTGTCGACCCGCACGCCGTCACCGCCGGCGCCGTTGCCGCCGGCGAACAGCAGGTTGTGGGAGAACGCCGGGAGGAGCAGGGGGATCACCGCTGCGGTCACGATGGCGGCGAGTCCGATCCGCTGTGCGGAGGCGTTGACGGCGCTGGTGTTGAGGCGCCGTCGCTCCGCCTCCGACGCCGAACCCGAGGCCAGTGAGAGCTGGCGGCCCCAGTGGGCGAGGCGCTCACGACCCTCCGCGGCGAGGAAGGCGACGTACACGAGCGCGCCGAGCACGAACGACAACGTGGGTACGCCGCCCGGCGCGATCGCCGCGGGCACCGTGTAGAGCGCGAGCAGCGGAAGTCCCACCAGAGGGACCCGGCCCAGTCCCGCTCCGAGCAGGTCGACGAGCAGGAAGCAGGCCGTGATCCCGACCGCGGTGAGAAAGATGATGCCTGGTTCACCGGCCACCGGGGGTGGCAGCAGCCGGGACGACTCGATTCCCTGCACGCCCAGGCCGACCAGCGTCGTCACCGACTCACCGCTCGGCAGGATCGCGTAACGGGCCGTCTCGGGAACCCAGAGGATCGTGAGCCACGACGGCAGCACCAGCAGTTGCGCGGGCAGCACCGCGAACCACGGCGCCCGCAACCAGCGCAGACCGACGCCGACGAACAGCGGCAGCGTCGACATCACCGCCGCCGCCAGCAGGAAGCCCTTCTGCTCGAAGAGCGGCGAGAACGCCAGCGCGGCCGCGAGCGCGGCCACCCAGCCAAACAGGGACGTCTGCACCTGCGCGGTGGCCTGCCCGCTCATGGCCACATCCCGAGGTCGACGCGCGCGGCCGAAGCCCGAAGCTCCTCGGCGGGCAGGGGCACCGGCGCACCGCGCAGCGGCCGCTGCAGCTGGGTCCACAGTGGCCCCACCCGGTCACCGGGTCCTGCCACCGCGACGCGCCACCCGTTTCCGCGCAGCTCCGAGACCGAACGGCGCACCTGGTCGGCGACCCGCGCGCGCTCGGGCGCCTCGGTGCGCATCCATCGCGACGCGTCGGCCACCAGCGCATAACCGGCGCCCGCGCCTTGTGCCATCCGCCGCAGCGAGGCGGTCGCGCCACCGTCCAGCACCCCGACAACCGCGACCACCACACCACGATGGTCGTCACGCGTGGCCGGAAGGTCCAGCGGCCGACGCCCGCTCGGCTGGATCACCGCCAGCTGGTCGAGCAGGTCTTCGGTGTCACCGACGGCTCCGGAGCCGCGGTCGTGCCAGTGACCGGTGGAGTCGTCCCCGGACTCACTGATCAACCGCAGGGCGTATCCCTGCCGGGCCAGATGTACACCGACGGAGGCGGCGGCCGTGATCATCCACTCGAACGACGAGCCGGGACCGTTGCCCCGGTGCGCGACCGCCCGGGTGTCGACGACCAGCGACGCACGGCTCTGCCACGGCTGCTCCTCGCGCCGCACCATCAGCTCGCCCATCCGCGCCGTCGAGGGCCAGTGCACCCGGCGCAGGTCGTCCCCGTGGTGGTACTCGCGCACGGTGACGTCCTCGGTGCCGGCCGCGGCGAACGCCCGCGGTCGGTTGTCGCCGCTCCCGGACCACTCACCGGTGAGTCGACCGCCCGGAAGCGGCTGCACCTCCGGTGTCACGGTCAGCGCAGTGCGCGCAGTGAAGGAGCGGGTCAGCTCGATCAGCCCGAACGGGTCGCTCACCCGCACGCTGAGCGGTCCGACGACGAAGTGGCCGCGTACGTCGGAGCGGATCGGGTAGACGATGTCGCGGTGCCAGCGCGGACCCATCTGGTCGAGGACGAAGCGGGGGCGGGTGCCGAGGGCGTAGGGCACCTGGTCCTCCAGCATCAACAGGCTCGACGGCATCCGACCGTTGTTGTGCAGAGACAACGTGACGTTCGCCGGCTGGCCGACCGGCACCCGCCTGGGCTGGATCGCCCGGTTGCAGGACAGCCGGTACCGCGCTCGCCCGACCATCGCCACGGTGATGAGGGGCAGCAGCAGCACCAGCAGCCCGACGCGCAGGAGATCCTTCTGCCCCAGGACCACCGCGCACACCAGACAGGTGAGTCCGGCTGCCAGGAACGCACGTCCGCGGGTGGTGAGTGCCGACAATCCCTCCCGCACGAGATCACCGGCCGCCGTTGCGGTGCCGCGCCTCGGGCATGGGCACGTGGCGGACGATGTCGTGCACGATGCGCTCTGCCGATCGTCCGGCCAGGTGCGCCTCCGCGTTGGGCAGCAGCCGGTGCGCGAGCACGGGAGCGACGAGCGCCTGAACGTCGTCGGGGACGACGTAGTCACGGTCGTCAAGCGCTGCGGCGGCCCGAGCTGCCCGGACGAGGTGCAGAGTCGCCCGCGGGGACGCACCGAGGCGGAGGTCTGCGGAGCGCCGTGTCGCGGTGGTCAGCGCCACGGCGTACTGCTGCACCGCGTCGGAGACGAAGACCCGCGAGACGGTCTGGATCAGCCGCGCCACCTGCGTGGCGTCGGTGACCGGACGCAGGTCGTCGAGGGGGTTGGCGCCGGTGCGGTTGCCGAGCATCGCCAACTCGGCGGACTCGACGGGATAGCCCATCGACACCCGGACCATGAAACGGTCGCGCTGCGCCTCGGGCAGCGGGTAGGTCCCCTCCATCTCGATCGGGTTCTGGGTCGCGATCACCATGAACGGCCGCGCCAGCTCGTACGTCGTACCGTCGACGGTGACCTGGGCCTCCTCCATCGCCTCGAGCAACGCCGACTGGGCCTTTGGCGAGGCGCGGTTGATCTCGTCACCGACCACGATGTTGGCGAAGACGCCGCCGGGACGGAACTCGAAGTCGCGCGTTTCCTGGTTGTAGACCGAGACACCGGTGATGTCGGCCGGGAGCAGGTCGGGGGTGAACTGCACCCGTTTGACGGTGCAGTCGATGGTGCGGGCGAGGGCCTTTGCCAGCATCGTCTTGCCGACGCCGGGGACGTCCTCGATCAGCAGGTGCCCCTCGGCCAGCAGCACGGTGACCGCCAGCCGGACCACCTCGCTCTTGCCCTCGATCACGGTCTCGACCGACTCGCAGATGCCGTGCGCCACCTTGCTCAGCCGGGTGAAGTCCGGCTCACCGGCCCCCGGCGCGGGCGGCGCAGGCTGAGTCGTCACTGCTTCTCCCCTCGGTCTCTGGCGCGTCATCTCGATCTTCGCAAGGCACCGGCTCGTGCAGTGGCGACCGCGGTAACGATGTCATCACGGTAGCCGCTGCCGGGCCTGGGTCCCAGAAACGCACCACGTCCCCACACCGACCTCGCCGTCCCCGACTGGCGGTCCTGACCGGGGCCGACCAGGGGGCTGACCGGTCGAACAATCCCGGCCAAAGGGGTGGAGTTGGTTGACGGTGGGGAGAAGTGGAGTATGGTGGGGCGCACTGGAGGACGGAGGTGAGGCGGATGTTCCTCGGGACCCACACGCCCCGCCTCGATGACAAGGGCCGACTCTTCCTGCCGGCGAAGTTCCGCGACGAGCTGCAGGGGGGACTGGTCATCACTGCCGGGCAGGAGCGGTGTCTGTACGTGTGGTCGATGGAGGAGTTCGTCGCGCTCACCGAGCAGATGCGTTCCGCTCCGGTCACGAACAAGCGTGCACGCGACTACATGCGGGTGCTGTTCGCCGGCGCGTCGAACGAGGTTCCTGACAAGCAGGGGCGCATCACCATCCCGCCGACACTGCGCACCTACGCCGGACTCGATCGCGACTGCGTAGTGATCGGTGCCATGACTCGGGTGGAGGTGTGGGACGCCGGTGCCTGGCAGCGCTACTCCGGCGAGCAGGAGCAGGCCTTCGCCGACCTGTCGGAGGAGGTGCTTCCCGGCGTGATCTGAGTCGATCCATCCAGATGGCACGCGCGTACGACGAGGTCTCGGCCCGCTTCTCCCGTCTTCTGACGCACCTTCCCCGGCGCCAGACGACGACTTCTAGGTCAAGCGGGCGGGACCTGGCCGTACGACGACCGCCGGCAAGAGGACCACCACCCGTACGACGATCGCGCAGCACCGCTCACCACCGACTGACGCTCAGCACCGACCGAGGGGTCGACATGAACGCACTGCACACGGCGGCGGAGACCCCGCCGCGTCGGGTCCGGGACGAGGTCCGTGACGGGATCGCCGTCATCGCATTCTCCATAGTCGCCTCCAGCGCTGCAGCCGTCGCCCTGCTGGTCCTCAGGTCACTCGCGGGTTAGGGAACGAGACGCCGACATGACCTCACCCAGCCACGTCCCGGTCTTGGTCGACCGGGTGGTTGCGCTGGTGTCGCCTGCGCTCGACCGCCCTGGAACCGTCCTCGTCGACGCCACACTCGGCCTCGGCGGCCATACCGAGGCCGTGCTGCGGCGTTGCCCGCACGCGTCGGTCATCGGCGTCGACCGCGACCCTCGCGCTCTGGAGCAGGCGGCCACCCGGCTGGCCGGCTTCGGTACGCGCATCACTCTCGTCCACGCCGTGTACGACGAGTTGCCCGACGTGCTGCACCGGGCCGGGCTCGAGCACGTGCAGGGCGTGCTCTTCGACCTCGGCGTCTCGTCGATGCAGCTCGACCTGCGCACCCGCGGCTTCGCCTACGCCGAGGACTCCCCGCTCGACATGCGGATGGACCCGAGCCGCGGCCAGACCGCCGCCGACGTGCTCAACACCTATCCGCTCGACGAGCTCGCCGAGGTGTTGAGGACCTACGGTGAGGAGCGCTTCGCCCGGCGCATCGCCGCGTCGGTCGTGCGCGAGCGCTCGCGGGAGCCGTTCAGCACCAGCGCGCGGTTCGTCGAGCTGGTCCGCGCGGCGATCCCGGCGGCTACCCGGCGCACGGGTGGGCACCCGGCCAAGCGCACGTTCCAGGCCCTGCGGATCGAGGTCAACGACGAGATCAGGGTGCTGCGACGTGCGCTGCCGGCAGCGATCGACGCACTCGCCCTCGGGGGCCGCATCGTGGTCATGTCCTACCACTCGCTGGAGGACCGTTTGGCCAAGCGGTCGCTCGCCGCCCGTGTGCACAGCGACGTGCCGCCAGACCTGCCCGTCGTACCCGCCGGTCACCAGCCCGAGCTGCGGCTGCTGACTCGCGGCGCGGAAAGGGCCGACCCGCGCGAGGTCGACGCAAACCCGCGAGCCGCGTCCGTGCGGTTGCGCGCCGCCGAACGCATCCGGGAGGTCGCATGAGCTCGTTCCTGGCACAGACCCGGGCCCGTGTCCCGAGGCTCGCCGATGCCGTGGCTCAGCAGCGGACCCGGCTCTCGGTCGTCAGCGGCAGCAGTCGTACGTCGGCGCGGGTGCCGTTCGCCGCGCTCGTGCTCGGCTTTCTCGGCGTCGGCCTGGTCGGGCTGCTGCTGCTCAACACGTCGCTGCAACAAGGCGCGGTGCAGGCTACCCAGCTGCAGGCCCGGATGACCGGGCTCGAGCTCGAGCGGCAGGCGCTCGAGCTCAGGGTGGACGCGCTCCGCGACCCACAGCGGGTGGCGACGGCCGCCCGTGACCTCGGCATGGTGCCCAACGTCAATCCGGCGTTCCTGCGGCTGTCCGACGGGCGGGTCCTCGGCGACCCTGCGCCCGCGCAACGAGGAAGTGACCTGCGGCTGCAGCCGCAACCACCGCGCCCCCAGCCGGTCGTGGAGCCGGTCGGAGAGCCGGCCCGCACCCGTGATCGGGCCAGTGACGGGGCTCGGGGTAGCGGCCGGCAGCGGGGGGATGGCCAACATCGGGGGGAGGGACGGTGACCACCCCCGCCGGAAGGTCCCCCGCGCGACGCAGCGTCCGCCGCCCCCCGCGCTCCACACGTCCCCGCCCGAGTCGCAGCCGGCCCCGCTCACGGCGCCGGCTGCAGCTCGCCGGTTCGGCGTTCCGCCTGCGCTCGAGCCTGTTCGTGCTGGTCTTCGTGCTGACGATGTTCGCCGGGCGCCTGGTGCAGATCCAGGGCATCGAGGCGCACGCTTATGGCGAGCTGGCCAGCGAGTACGACGGATCCCTCCCGGTTCCGCTCAGCGCCCCCCGCGGGGACATCCTCGACCGCTTCGGGATCGCGCTGGCCGAGACCGTGGATGCGCGGATGCTGACCGCCGACCCGACGATGACCGCGGCCCAGGCACCGGAGATTGCCGCGGTGATCTCCAGCCGCCTCGGACTGAGCTACTTCGACCTGCTCGCCATCCTGCGCCGCACCGACACGGAGTTCGTCTACCTGGCCCGCCAGGTACTGCCCCGTGACGCCGCCGCGGTGGTGCGCGTGCTGGACCGACGCAACCTGACGGGCGTCTTCGTGGACGCCGACCCGCTGCGGACCTACCCCGCACGCGACGTCGGCAGCAACCTCGTCGGCTTCGTCGGCATCGACGGCGCCGGCCTCGCGGGGGTGGAGTACGCCCTGGAGACGGTGCTCGCCGGCACCGACGGGCGGGCCACCTACGTCACCGATGCCAACGGCACGCGCATCCCGCTCGCCGACTCCTCCGTCGAGGAGCCGGTGCCCGGCACCGACGTCCAGCTCACCATCGACCGGGACCTGCAGTGGTTCGCTCAGCGCCGGCTGCGGCAGGCGGTGGAGGACACCGGCTCGATCTCGGGTGCCGCGGTCGTGCTCGACACCCGAACCTTCGAGGTGCTCGCGCTCGCGGACTACCCCAGCTTCGACCCCAACTCGGTGGCCACCGCCGAGGACGGTGACCGGGGCAGCCGTGCCCTTCAGGACGTCTACGAGCCCGGCAGCGTCGAAAAGGTGCTGACCGCCGCGGCACTGATCGACGCGGGCAAGGTGACCGCCAGGACGAAGATCAGCGTGCCGCCGCTGTTGTCGCGACCCGGTGGCCAGAGCATCAAGGACTGGTTCCCCCACGGGCGGCTGCGACTGACACTGGCAGGCGTCCTGGCGCAGTCCTCCAACATCGGCACCGTCCTGGCCACGGAGCGGATCAAGCCGGGCCGCCTGTACCGCTACCTGCGTGGCTTCGGCTTCGGTGAGCCCACCGGCCTACGGCTGCGCGGTGAGAGTCAGGGCCTGCTGCCGGACCCGGCCAGCTGGCTGCCGATCACGCGGGACACGGTCGCGTTCGGACAGGGCCTGTCGGTCAACGCGGTGCAGATGGCGGCCGCGGTCGCGACGATCGCCAATGCAGGGGTCCGCGTCGACCCGTCGCTGGTCAGGGGCTACATCGAGGAGGACGGCATCGTGACGCCGGCGGACCCACCGGAGCGGCATCGCGTCGTCAGCGCCCGGGCCGCGCGCCAGGTCACTTCGATGATGGAGATGGTGACCGCGCCCGATGGGACGGCGCCGTCGGCGGCGATCCCCGGCTACCGGGTGGCCGGCAAGACCGGTACGGCGCAGCGCGTGGACCCGGTGAGCGGCGGCTACGCAGGCGGCGGGTTCACGCTCTCCTTCGCCGGCTTCGCACCCGCCGACGATCCCCGCTTCCTGACCTACGTCGTGCTGCAGAAGCCGTCGAGCGGCGACGGCGGCGGGAGCGCCGGAGGTCCGGTCTTCAACGACATCATGAGCTACGCCCTGCAGAAGTACGCCGTACCCCCGACCGGTCGCACGGCACCCGAACTGCCCCTGACCTGGTGAGCGCCGGTAACCTCACGCCGTGCCCGCCGACGACCGCAGCCTGTCCGCGACGCGGACTGCGGTGCCGACCTCGCCGCCCGGCGGGCGGCCCCAGGCAGTCTCCCCGGTGAGCCTGGTGACCGCGGCCGGCTGGGTCGGTGCAGACCTCGACCCGGGCGCGACCGTCCCCCTGCTGACCGGGCTCACGCTCAACTCGCGGGCTGTGCTGCCCGGCGACCTCTACGTCGCCGTGCCCGGAGCCCGAGCACACGGGGCCGACTTCGCCGCCGCCGCGGTCGGGGCCGGCGCGGTCGCGGTGCTGACCGACCCCGAGGGTGCCTCGCGTCTCGGTCCGGTCCCGGTGCCGCACTGCATCATCGACGACCCGCGTGCCGTACTCGGCCGGCTGGCCGCCGGGATGTACGGCCGGCCCGCGGAGGCACTCACGATGCTCGGGATCACCGGCACGCAGGGCAAGACCACCACGGCGTACCTGGTGGAGGCCGGGCTGCGCGGCGCCGGAGTCGTGCCGGGCCTGGTCGGCACGGTGGGTTCACGCATCGGCGGTGCCCCAGTGCAGACCGCGCTCACCACGCCGGAGGCACCGGAGCTGCATGCACTGTTTGCCCTGATGCGGGAGCGCGGCGTCGATGCGTGCGCGATGGAGGTGTCGAGCCATGCGCTGGTGATGGGGCGGGTCGACGGCGTCCGCTTCGACGTCGCGGCGTTCCTCAACCTCGGCCGCGACCACCTCGACTTCCACCGTGACGCCGAGGACTACTTCGAGGCCAAGGCGACGCTGTTCACGCCTGGGCGAGCAGCGCGGGCGCTGGTCAACCTCGACGACGAGCACGGGCGAAGGCTGCTGGCGCGTCGCAGCCTGCCGGCCGAGACGTTCAGTGCAGTCGGCGCAGACGCCGACTGGGGTTGCACGGACGTGCGCAGCCATGCCGGTGGCACCGAGTTCGTGCTGACCGCTCCCGACGGTGGCCGCCACGAAGCGTCGGTCCGTCTGCCCGGTGCTTTCAACGTCGCCAATGCCCTCGCCGCGATCGCGATCTGCGGCTGCGCCGGCTATGACGTGGGCGCGGTGGCGCGTGGGGTGGCGCGGCTGGATGGTGTGCCGGGCCGGATGGAGCGGATCGACGCGGGGCAGGACTTCGTCACGCTGCTGGACTACGCGCACAAGCCGGACGCGGTGAGCGCCGTACTGACTGCACTGCGCCCGGTCACACCGGGCCGGATCGTCCTCGTGATCGGGGCCGGTGGGGACCGTGACCGCGGCAAGCGGTTGCTGATGGGCGAGACCGCGGGCCGGCTGGCCGATGTCGTGGTGGTCACCGACGACAACCCGCGCAGCGAGGACCCCGCGGGCATCCGGGCCATGCTGATCACCGGTGCGAACGAGGTGCCGGCCGACGAGCGCGCCGACGTACTCGAGATCGGCGAGCGCGGCGAGGCGATCCGCGAGGCGCTCGGCCGGGCCACCGCGGGGGACTGTGTGGTGATCGCTGGCAAGGGCCATGAGCAGGGACAGGAGATCGAGGACGAGGTGCATCCGTTCGACGACCGTGCCGTCGCGCTCGAGGTGCTGTCTCGGCTGGGTGGCACGTCGTGCTCGCGCTGACGCCGGCCGAGATCGCCGCGGTCGTCGACGGCGTGGCGTACGCCGAAGGCGTCGGGCATCGGGTCACCCGACCGGCATTCGTCGACTCGCGTTGCCCCGAGCCTGACGGGTTGTTCGTGGCGTTGGCCGGAGTGCACGTCGACGGTCACGACTACGCCGTCGACGCCGTGCGCGCCGGTGCTGCCGGTGTGCTGTGCTCGCGCCGGGTGGACACCACCTGCGTCGTCGTGGTTGACCCCGTGGTCGCGCTCGGACGGTTGGCTGCGTACGTCACCGCTCGGCTGCCCTGCCGCGTCGTCGGTGTCACCGGCTCGCAGGGCAAGACCACCACCAAGGACCTGCTCGCCGAGATGCTGGAGGGTCACGGCCCCACCGTCGCCTCCCGGGGGTCGTACAACAACGAGCTCGGCGTGCCGTTGACCGCGCTGCGGGCTGACGAGCAGACGCGTTACCTCGTCGTGGAGATGGGGGCGCGGGGGCAGGGCCACATCGGCTACCTGGCCGGTCTCGTGCGCCCGGACGTCGCGCTGGTGCTCAACGTCGGGCTGGCCCACGTCGGCGAGTTCGGCACCCGTCAGGACATCGCGCGGGCGAAGGGTGAGCTGGTCGCGGCCCTCCCGGGTGACGGACTGGCCGTGCTCAACGCAGACGACGACCTGGTGCGGTCGATGGCGGAGCGCACGTCGGCGCCGCTGCTGTGGTTCGGTGCGTCCAGCGAGGCCGATGTCCGCGTCAGCGACGTTGAGCTCGACGCCCAGGGCCGACCGCACTTCACCCTGACCACCCCAGGTGGCGTCGCAGCGGTTGCGATGCAGCTGTTGGGCGAGCACCAGGCGCACAACGCGGTGGCCGCCGCAGCGGTCGCGTTCGCACTGGGGGTGTCGACGGAGGCCATCGCAACCACGCTGAGCGGGGCACGGCCGCGGTCCGCGGCCCGGATGGAGGTGCATGAACGCACTGACGGTGTCACCGTGGTCAACGATGCCTACAACGCCAACCCCGACTCGATGCAGGCTGCCCTGAAGACGTTGGCCGCGCTCGGCGCCGGGGGGCGGCGCACCGTCGCCGTCCTCGGCGAGATGCGAGAGCTCGGCGCGGTGTCGCGTGAGTCCCATGAAGCAATCGGCAGACTGGCGGTGCGGCTCGGCCTCGCGCAGCTGGTCGTCGTCGGCGAGGGCGCGCGCCCGCTGCATCTGGGGGCCGCGGGCGCGGGCTCCTGGGACGGCGAGTCGGTGTTCGTCCCCGATGTCGACGCGGCGTCGCGCTTCCTCGAGGCGGGGCTGCGTGCCGGCGACGTCGTACTCGTCAAGGCCTCCCAGGCCGCACGCCTCGATCGGGTGGCGACCGCTCTGCTCTCACCATCGTCGGTGATCCGACCGCTCGGTCGTCCCGGCGACCCAGCGGTCGGATTGCCGACGGCAACGGACGGACCGGGCCGATGAGAGCCATCCTCCTCGCCGGAGGACTCGCAATGCTCGGGACGCTCCTGGGCACCCGGCTGGCGATCAGCGTGCTCACGGCCAAGAACTACGGTCAGCTGATCCGCGACGACGGCCCCACGTCGCACCACACCAAGCGCGGTACGCCGACGATGGGCGGGCTGGTCATCATCTGCGCCGTCGTGTTCGGCTACGTCGGGGCCAAGCTGTTCACCTTGGAGTGGCCGACGGCCTCGGGGATGCTGCTCCTGTCGCTGCTCGTCGGGATGGGAGCCGTCGGGTTCGTCGACGACTACATCAAGGTGTCCAAGCAACGCAGCCTGGGCCTGCGCACCAAGGCCAAGGTCGGCGGCCAGACGCTGGTCGCGGTGCTGTTCGGCGTGCTCGTGCTGCAGTTTCCCGACGAGAACGGCCGCGAGCCGGGCTCGCAGTTCATCTCCTTCATCCGCGACCTGCACGGCTGGGAGCTGCCCGCCTGGTTGGTGGTCGTGTGGGTGCTCGTCATGATCGCCGGCACCAGCAACGGCGTGAACCTGACCGACGGGCTCGACGGACTCGCCACCGGTGCATCGGTGATGGTGTTCGGCGCCTACACATTGGTGTGCATCTGGCAGTTCAACCAGAGCTGCGCCGGACCCGCCGGGCCCAAGTGTTACGACGTCCGCGACCCCTACGACCTCGCTGTCGTCGCCGCGGCCCTGACCGGGGCATGCTTCGGCTTCCTGTGGTGGAACGCGTCACCGGCAAAGATCTTCATGGGCGACACCGGCTCGCTCTCACTCGGCGGCGCGCTGGCCGGCCTGGCGGTGCTTACCCGCACCGAGATGTTGCTGCTCGTGCTCGGTGGGCTGTTCGTCATCATCACGCTTTCGGTGATCCTGCAGGTCGGCTACTTCAAGGTCAGCAGGGGCAAGCGACTGTTCCGGATGGCCCCGCTGCAGCACCACTTCGAGCTCGAGGGTTGGGACGAGGTGACGATCACGATCCGGTTCTGGATCATCTGTGGGATCTGCGTGGCCGCCGGCATGGGCATCTTCTATGCCGAGTGGGTGGCCGGCGCGTGAGCCGGCTCGGCTGGTTGCCCCATGCCGATCGTGCCTCCCCTTGGTCGCAGCTGCGGGTCGTCGTGGCCGGCATCGGGGTCTCGGGGTTCGCCGCCGCCGATGCGCTGCTGCGCCTCGGCGCTTCCGTCGTCGTGGTAGATGAACGCAACGACGACGAGGTGCAAGAACAGGCCACCCTGCTCCAGGTTCTCGGTGCCGACGTGCGGCTGGGCGCCGGCGCCGCCCAGCGGCCGCCCCGACCGGTCGACCTCGTGGTCACCTCACCGGGCTGGCGTCCAGACGCCCCGCTGCTCGCCGCGGCGGCCGCGACCGGGCTGCCGGTATGGGGAGAGGTGGAGCTGGCCTGGCGGTTGCGCGACCTGGAACGTCCGGCGCCGTGGCTGTGCGTCACCGGCACCAACGGCAAGACCACCGCGGTCACGATGCTCGCCGCCATCCTTCAGGCCGCTGGTCTGCGTGCCAGCGCCGTCGGCAACGTGGGTCGTCCGGTGCTCGCGTCGGTCCTCGACCCCGAGCCGTACGACGTACTCGCGGTGGAGCTGTCCAGCTTCCAGCTGCACTGGACCTCCGCACTGTCCGCGCGCGCCGCCGCGGTGCTGAACCTCGCCGAGGACCACGTCGACTGGCACGGCTCGATGCAGGCGTATGTGCTGGACAAGGGCCGGATCTACGCCAACGCCCAGGTTGCGTGCGTCTACAACACGGCCGACCCGTTGACCGAGGAGCTCGTGCACCAGGCTGAGGTGGCTGAAGGGTGCCGGCAGGTCGGGTTCACCCTCGGTGTGCCTGCGGTGGGCATGCTCGGCGTGGTCGACGGCGCGCTCGCCGACCGGGCGTTCGTCGACGATCTGGCGGCGGACGCGGCAGAGCTCGGCCGCATCGAGGACGTCCAGCCGGCCGGTCCGCACAACATCGCGAACGCGCTGGCCGCCGCCGCTCTGGCGCGCGCGCACGGAGTCCCCCCCGCCGCGGTGCAGGCAGGGCTGCGCGGTTTCCGGCCCGGGGAACACCGGATTACCGAGGTCGGCCGGCTCAACGGGGTCGGCTATGTCGACGACTCCAAGGCCACCAACCCGCACGCCGCGGCCGCCTCTCTGCAGACCTTCGAGCCGGTCGTGTGGATCGCCGGAGGACTGGCCAAGGGCGCGTCGTTCGACGAGCTGGTGCCGCAGGTGCGCGACCGGCTTCGGGCGGTCGTGCTGATCGGCGTGGACCGGCTGCTGATCGCCGAGGCGTTGGCGCGACACGCACCCGATGTGCCGGTCATCGAGCTCGGCGACACCGAGACTGCTGTCATGGACCGCGCCGTGCGCGCAGCCGCGGGTGTCGCCCGCCCCGGTGACACCGTGCTGCTGGCGCCCGGCTGTGCGTCCATGGACCTGTTCCGCGACTACGCCGCACGGGGTGACGCCTTCGCCGCGGCGGTCGAGCGGCTCGGTGGGCGCTGACCCGCTGGCGAGCCGCTCCTGAGCAGAAGGGCGAGATGTGTCGACGGCCAGTGAGCAGCCGCGAGGATCCACAGACGGTCTGCTCGGGGGCTTGAGGCAGACGCTCGACCGACCGCTCACGTCGTACCACCTCGTGCGCGGGGCCAGCGGCCTGCTGCTCGTGCTGGGGCTGCTGATGGTCCTCAGCGCATCCTCGGTCGAGTCCTTCTACGACTACGAGGGCAACTCCTACGCCGTGTTCGCCCGCCAGGCGATGTGGGTGGCCCTTGCGCTGCCGGCCGCCTGGGTCGCCTCTCGGCTGCCGCTGAAGCTGATCGCCCGGTTGTCGACGGTCGGGCTGGTCGTGAGCGTGCTGCTGCTGCTGGCGACATACACCGGCCTCGGCACCGAGGTGAACGGCAACCGCAACTGGCTGTCCTTTGGCGGGCCGTTCCGCATCCAGCCCTCCGAGCTGGCCAAGCTGGCGCTGGTGCTGTGGCTGGCGCACATGTACGCCGCCAAGGGCGGCCGGCTCGCCGAGTGGCGGCACCTGCTGCTGCCGATGGTGCCGGTGTCGGCACTCGTCGCCGGCCTGGTCGTCGGACAGCAGGACCTGGGCACCGCGCTGGTGCTGTTCGCGATCATTCTGGGCATGGTGTGGGTGGTCGGTGCACCGTTGCGGCTGTTCGGTGGCGCATTTCTCCTGGTCGGCGGCGTGGCGATGTTCCTCGCGTCGTTGAGCCCGGCCCGGATGCAGCGTCTCGCCAACTTCACCGACCCGTTCGCCGACTACGAGCGCACGGGTTGGCAGGCCGCACACAGTTTCTTCGCGATGGCCAACGGAGGCTGGTGGGGCGTGGGCCTGGGCGCCAGCACGCAGAAGTGGGACGGCAAGCTGCCGGAGGCTCACAACGACTTCATCTTCGCGATCATCGGTGAGGAGCTCGGCCTGTTCGGCACGCTCGTGGTGCTGGCGCTGTTCGGGGTGCTGATCTATGCCGGCTTCCGGATCGCGGCGCGCACTCGTGACCCCTTCGCGCGCTACGCCGCGGCCGGCATCACGATCTGGCTGGCCAGCCAGGCGCTGATCAACATCGGTATGGTCCTCGGGCTGCTGCCGGTCATCGGGATCCCGCTGCCGCTGGTGTCCTACGGTGGTTCCGCGCTGCTACCGACCTTGGTCGCGCTCGGGATTCTGGCCAACCTGGCGAAGACGGAGCCGGGTGCCGCCGCGGCGTGGCGCGCGCACCGACGACTGGACCTGGCGGTGCGATGGGGCCTGGCACCACGACAACGAGGACGTTGAGCAGTGACACCACGCGAGACGCTGCGAGTGCTGCTGGCCGGAGGTGGTACTGCCGGTCACACGTCGCCGCTGATCGCCACCGCGGACGCCCTGGCGCGGTTGCGTCCCGGAGTAGAGATCACCGCGCTCGGCACGCCACGCGGGATCGAGGTCCGGGTGGTTCCCGAGGCAGGGCTGGCGCTCGAGCTCATCCCGCCGGTGCCGCTGCCGCGCCGACCCTCACCCGAGCTGCTGCGGCTGCCCGCCGACCTGCGGGCGGCGGTGCGCGCCGCCGGCGCAGTGATCGACCGGGTGCGGCCCCACGTCGTCGTCGGGTTCGGTGGGTACGTGTCGGTCCCCGCATACGCGGCCGCCCGCCGCCGGCGGCTGCCGATCGTCGCTCACGAGGGCAACGCGCTGCCCGGTGTCGCCAACCGGTTCGCAGCGCGCTTCTGCACGAGGCACGTCGCCACCTCGTTCCCCGCGACACCGCTGCGACATGCGCGGTTCGTCGGGTTGCCGATCCGCCGGCTCGTCGCGGACCTGGACCGGACGGCGATGCGCTCGCCGGCCCGGCGTACCTTCGGCCTCGACGAGCACCGTCCGACGCTGCTCGTCACCGGCGGGTCTCAGGGCGCCCGCCGGCTCAACGACGCTGTCGGCGCAGCGGCCGACGCGCTCGGCGACGCGGGAGTGCAGGTGCTGCACATCGCCGGACCGACGGGACGCGTGCACGTGCATCCACCGCTGGGTGCGCCACCTTACGTCGTGCTGCCGTACGTCAACCGGATGGATCTGGCCTACGCCGCGGCTGATGCGCTGGTGTGCCGGTGCGGCTCCAACACCGTCACCGAGGTGGCTGCCCTCGGGTTGCCGGCGGTGTTCGTGCCGCTCCCGATCGGCAACGGCGAGCAGGCCCGCAACGCTCGCTCGGTGGTGGAGGCCGGTGGCGGGCTGCTCGTCGACGATGCCGCGTTGACCCCGCAGTGGGTGCGTGACACGGTGCCGGCGCTGCTCACCGATCCGGCGCGTCTGGAGCAGATGGGCAGGCGGGCAGCCGATCTCATGCACCGTGACGCGGACGAACGGCTGGCACGGATGATCCTCGAGGCGGCGGGGGAGCCCGCGTGAGCTCACCCGCGACCGTCCCGCTGCCGGCCGAGCTGCTTCCTGCCGAGAGCCTCGGACGCGTCCACTTCGTCGGGATCGGTGGCGCTGGACTCTCCGCGATCGCGCGCATCATGCTGGCCCGTGGCATCACGGTGTCCGGCAGTGACGCCGCCGGCTCACCGGTGCTCGAGCAGTTGCGCGGGCAAGGAGCGACCTGCTTCGTCGGCCACGCCGCCGAGCAGCTCGGCGCTGCCGACACCGTGGTGGTCTCCACCGCCGTGCGCGCCAGCAACGTCGAGGTTGTCGAGGCGCGGCGCCGGGGGTTGCGGCTGCTTCCTCGGTCGGCGGCGTTGGAGTCGGTCATGCAGTCACGGCGCGTCGTGGCCGTCGCCGGCACCCACGGCAAAACGACGACGACGGCGCTGCTCACCGTGATGCTCATGCACTGCGGCGCCGACCCGTCGTACTGCATCGGTGGCGACCTGGCCCTGACCGGCGCCAACGCCGCCGAGGGGAGCGGTGACCTGTTCGTCGTCGAGGCCGACGAGAGCGACGGCGCCTTTCTCGTGTACTCGCCTTACGCCGCGATCGTCACCAATGTCGAGGCCGACCACCTCGACAGCTACGGCACGGAGACGGCCTACGTCGCGGCGTTCGAGCGGTTCCTCGACCGGATCCGACCCGGTGGTTTCGTGGTTTGCTGCGCCGACGATCCAGGCGCGCATCGCCTGGCCGAGCTGGCCCGCGACCGAGGTGTGGAGACCATCACGACGGGGACGGCTGCCGACGCCGACCTGGTCGTCTCGGCCCCGGTGTTCGCGGGTTCGTCCTCACGGTTCTCGGTCAGCCGGGACGGTTCGGCACTCGGTACGGTCACGCTGCAGATCCCAGGCCTGCACTACGTTCTCGATGCGGCCTGCGCACTCGCCGTCGGGCTGCGGCTCGGTTTCGCGTTCGCCGACGCGGCCGCCGGGTTGGCGGCCTTCACCGGGACGCGGCGGCGGATGGAGTGCAAGGGCGAGGCGGACGGTGTCCGTGTCTATGACAGCTACGCCCACCATCCCACCGAGATCGGCGCCGACCTGCGGGCGGCTCGCGCGCTCTCGGGAGCGGGCCGACTGGTCGTGTGCTTCCAGCCCCACATGTACAGCCGTACCAGGGTCTTCGCGGCCGCGATGGGCGAGGCGCTGAGCCTCGCGGACCACGTCGTGGTGATGGACGTCTACGGCGCGCGGGAAGACCCCGAGCCGGGAGTGGACGGTGCCCTGGTGGCGTCGTACGTCGGCCTGGATCCCGCCTGCGTCGAGGTGCGGACCGGCCGTGACGGCGTGGTGGAGGCGTTGGTGGCCGCGGCCCGGCCGGGTGATCTGGTGCTGACGCTCGGCGCCGGCGACGTGACTCTCCTCGGCCCGCTGGTGCTGGAGGCGATCACCGCGCGCGCCGCCGCGGAGCAGGTGCGGGGGCGGCAGTGCTGAGCAAGGCGCCGGCCTCGAGCCGACGGCGTTTCACCCGACGGCAGTGGGCGCGACGCTGGCCGGTGGTGCGTGCGGTGCTCCTGCTGCTGACGGTGGCCGGGCTGGTGGCCGCGGCCGGGTGGCTGGTGTTCTTCTCGTCGGTGCTCGCGGTCGAGCGGGTCGAGGTGGAAGGCGCGGGTCGCGTCGGCGACCTCGAGGTCACCGACGTGGCGGCAGTGCCGATGGGGGCGCCGCTCGCCCGGGTCAGCCTCGAAGGCGTCGAGGGGCGCGTCGAGAGCGGCCTGCCCGAGGTGGCCGAGGCCACCGCGAGCCGGACCTGGCCGAACACTCTGTCGATCGAGGTCCGCGAGCGGATTCCGGTCGCGGTCGTGGACCGGGCCGGCTCGTGGTGGCTGGTCGACGCCACGGGCATGCAATACCGAGAGGTGGACACGGCGCCGGCCGGGCTCCCGGTGGTGCGGTCCGCCGATGATCCGTCCGCGCCGGACGTCGCAACGCGGGACGCGGCCGGTGCTGCCGCCGTGGTGATCGCCGGACTGCCGGCGGACCTCGCCGACCGGCTGCGCAGCGTCGACGCCGCCACCACCGACTCGATCACCCTGCAACTCACGCGCGGCGTGCAGGTGATGTGGGGCAGTTCCACGGACTCCGCGCGCAAGGCCGAGGTGCTCGCCGTACTGCTCGACACCGGGCATCGGCTGCCCGGCGAGGTGTACGACGTCAGCGTGCCCGGCTCACCCACCGTCTCGGCGCAGTGAGCTCGCCCCTCTGTCCGCGCCGAGGTTGCGCATCTGCACCCTCTGTCCGCGCCGAGGTTGCGCATCTGCACCCGATCCGAGGGTGGGTCGCCCGCCGTAGGGCTGGCAGCAGAAAAACTTCGACGCGTCGCGGCGTGTTGCGCGGTTCCGCCCGGAGGCCTCGCGTAACTTCCTGAGCAAGGTTCAGGTTGACATAACTATAACCCTCTACTTAAGGGTAAGGGTTCTGCACCAGGACCACCTTCCCCAGCAGGCCGGTACGCCGTTTCAACCGAGCGGCGTCGAAGACTCAAGCGAGAGGCGCTCGTCGTGGCAGCACCGCAGAACTACCTCGCGGTCATCAAGGTCGTCGGCATCGGCGGCGGCGGTGTCAACGCGGTCAACCGAATGATCGAGGTTGGCCTGAAGGGCGTTGAGTTCATCGCCATCAACACCGATGCCCAGGCGTTGCTCATGAGCGACGCCGACGTCAAGCTCGACATCGGACGTGAGTTGACCCGCGGCCTCGGCGCGGGCGCCAACCCCGATGTCGGCGGCAAGGCAGCCGAGGACCACGCGGAGGAGATCGAGGAGGTCATCAAGGGGGCCGACATGGTCTTCGTGACCGCCGGTGAAGGGGGCGGCACCGGAACCGGTGGCGCGCCGATCGTCGCCCGCATTGCCCGCTCGCTCGGCGCACTCACCATCGGTGTGGTCACCCGGCCGTTCGCCTTCGAAGGTCGGCGCCGCGCCAACCAGGCGGAAGAGGGAATCGCCTCGCTGCGCGAAGAAGTCGACACACTGATCGTCATCCCCAACGACCGGTTGCTCTCGATCAGCGACCGAAACGTCAGCGTGCTCGACGCCTTCAAGCAGGCCGACCAGGTGCTGCTGCAAGGCGTCTCCGGCATCACCGACCTGATCACCACACCCGGCCTGATCAACCTCGACTTCGCCGACGTCAAGTCCGTGATGTCCAACGCAGGTTCGGCGCTCATGGGCATCGGCTCCGCCCGAGGTGAGGATCGTGCGGTCGCAGCGGCGGAGATGGCAGTGTCGAGCCCGCTGCTCGAGGCCTCGATCGACGGCGCTCACGGCGTGCTCCTGTCGATAGCGGGAGGCTCGGACCTCGGCCTGTTCGAGATCAACGAGTCGGCCGCACTGGTCTCGCAGGCGGCGCATGCAGAGGCCAACATCATCTTCGGCGCGGTCATCGACGACGCCCTGGGAGACGAGGTGCGGGTCACGGTCATCGCCGCCGGCTTCGACGGTGGCATGCCCAAGCGACGTGACCAGGCGCAACCGGCGCTGAGGCGCGAGCCGCCGGCAGCGCGGCCCCGGGTCACTGGTGGGCAGCCGGCCGGTCCCGGCGTGGCGCCGGGCGGAGTAGTTCGCCCGGCCGCTGGTCCACCGGTGCCCGGGCAGGTCGCCGGCCGAGGGTCAGACGGACGGTCCACGGCTGGACATGGTGCAGTCGCGGCCGGACAGCCCGCGGCCGGGCCAGCCAGCGCGCGGCCGACGGGGCAGGGTGACCAGCGCCCGGTCCCGCAGCAGCGTCAGCCGCGACCGGTGCAGTTCGAGGACCCCAACGATCTCGACGTGCCCGACTTCCTCAAGTAGGGCGGTCGACCCGGTGTTCGCCTACCGCGCTGCGCTTGTGCGCGCGGAGGTGGCGTTCACCGACCGGCACGGCGGCACGAGCGCCCCTCCGTTCGACTCGCTCGACCTTGGCGACGCCGACGGATCCGACGCCGACGCGGCCGAGCGCAACCACACCCGGGTGGCGGTTGCGCTCGGCGCCGATCCTGACCAGGTGGTGCGGATGCGGCAGGTGCACGGTGCCGACATCGCCCTGGTGCGCAGCGAAGCCGTCGGTGGCCAGCCGTTGGGCCAATGGCCGGTGGTCGATGCGGTGGTCACCGACGAGCCGGGTCTGCTGCTCTGCGCTCGGGTGGCTGACTGTGCGCCGGTACTCCTGGCCGACCCCGAGGCAGGCATCGTTGCGGCCGTTCACGCCGGGCGCTCCGGCCTGGCTGCGGGCGTCGTGTCACGGGCGGTGGACCAGATGCGGGCCATCGGCGCCGAGCGGATCACTGGCTGGGTGGGACCGCGCATCTGCGGATTCTGTTACGAGGTGCCGGAGCGGCTGCAGGCCGAGGTTGCTTCCGCCGTACCCGCCAGCCTCGCCACCACCTCGTGGGGCACCCCTGCGCTCGACATCGGGGCGGGTGTGGCGGCGCAGCTGCTTGCGGCCGGCTGCGACGTCGTTGACGTGGCGCAGTGCACGCGCGAGTCGCCCGACCTGTACTCGCACCGCCGCGACGGTCCCCGCACCGGACGCACCGCGGGTTACGTGTGGCTGCCTCCGCTCCTGCAGTCTGCCGGCACGACGTGACCGAGCAGGTCACCGCTCGCCGGGACGCGATCTCCGCCGGGCTGCAGCGGGTGCGGAGCCGCATCGACTTCGCGCTCGCCGAGTCAGGTCGCCGCCCGGGCGCGGTGGTCATCGTCGTGGTGACGAAGACGTTCCCCGCCCGCGACGTGCGGTTGCTCGCCGAGCTGGGTGTGCGCGACGTCGGCGAGAATCGACATCAGGAAGCCGTCGAGAAATACGCTGCCTGCGCGGACCTCGAGCTGGTCTGGCACTTCGTCGGTGCGCTGCAGACGAACAAGTCGGCGGCGGTGGCGGGATACGCCGACGTCGTGCACTCGGTCGACCGGCTGTCGCTGGTGTCGGCACTCGCCAAGGGTGCGCGCCGGGCCGACCGGACGCTGCGCTGTCTCGTGCAGGTCAGCCTCGATGAGCGACCACGCATTCAGGGTACGACGGGGCGGCGCAGCGGTGCCGACCCGAGTGAGGTGCTCGAGATCGCCGACGCCGTTGCCGCGGGAGAGGACCTGCAGCTGGTCGGCGTCATGGGCGTGGCACCACTGGCCGGCGATCCCGACGCGGCGTTCGCTCGGCTCGCCGACACGGCAACGTCTGTGCGCGGGCGGCACCCGGGCGCCGACATGATCTCCGCGGGTATGAGCGGCGACCTGGAAGCAGCAGTTCGCCGCGGTGCGACACACGTGCGTGTCGGCAGCGCGGTACTCGGTGCGCGGCCCCCGCTCGGGTAGTGTCGGCGCCGGCGGATCCACACATCGGAGGGCGACGGTCATGGGCGGCGCGATGCGCAAGATGGGTGTCTACCTGGGCCTGGTCGAGGACACCGACCGCTACGAGGACGACTACGACGCGGACGAGGACCGTTCCGTCGACGCTGAGCAGCGCGCGGTTCGCCCGGTCCGCGCCGACAGCACCGGCTCAACGGTCGCTCAGCTGTCCGAACGCCGACGGTCCGCCCCGATGACCGCGGAACTGTCGCGGATCACCACGCTGCACCCGCGCACCTACAACGAGGCCCGGACGATCGGCGAGAACTTCCGCGACGGCGTCCCGGTGATCATGAATCTCAGCGAGATGGACGACAGCGACGCCAAGCGGCTGGTCGACTTCGCCGCCGGACTGGTGTTCGCGGTCCGAGGGACGATCGAACGGGTGACGAGCAAGGTCTTTCTGCTGTCGCCGCCCAACGTCACGGTGGCGGCGGAAGACAAGCAGCGCATCGCCGAGGGCGGATTCTTCAACCAGTCCTGATGGCAGGTACGTTTGGCCGCGCACGGGCGAAGTCTCCCGTGCGGCAGCTGCCGCGGTCATCCAGGAGCCTCTGTGTATGCGTTCGGCTCGGTCCTCGAGCTTGTGCTCTGGCTGTTCCTGGCCATTCTCTTCGTGCGCTTCGTGGTCGACTGGGTCCAGATCTTCGCCCGGTCGTGGTCGCCGCGCGGGCCCCTGCTGGTGCTGCTCGAAGGCGTCTACACCGTGACCGATCCGCCGCTGCGGGCGCTGCGTCGAGTCATCCCGCCGTTGCGGTTCGGCGGAATCGGACTCGACCTCTCCTTCATGGTCCTGATGCTGATCACCTACCTGCTGCTCAACATCACCAGGGCCGTGTTCTCCACCTGAGCCGGGAGCCCGAGGGTGACCAGGCCGGCGCGGCACTGGGTGCGCCTGGCGACGTCGCCGACGGAGTACGGTGACGTCCGAGTCCCGACGAGTCCGACAGTCCCGACGAGTAGCTACGTTGAGGTGAGCCATGCCGCTGACGCCGGAGGACGTGCGCAGCAAGCGTTTCACGCCCGTCCGCCTTCGCGAGGGCTACGACATGAGCGAGGTGGACCGGTTCCTCGACGAGGTGGAGGCCGAGCTCGAGCGCCTCACCAGCGAGAACGACGACCTGCGCACCAAGCTCGAGGTCGCGCCGGCCAGCAGCGGGTCGGACGCGGGCGGCGCGGACAGCCGACCCGCACCGGTCGAGGCACCGTCTGCTGCCCCAGACGAGACACCCGCACCTGCTTCGGAGCGTCCGGCCAAGGCAGCCGAGGGACCGCCGCCGACGGTTGCAGCGGCCTCGTCCGCGGCGGCCCGGCTGTTGGAGATCGCGGCGCGCAACGCCGACGAGCTGGTCGACGAGGCGAGGAACCAGGCCGACCAGATCGTCGGAGAGGCTCGCAGCAAAGCGGAGCGGGTCGAGTCCGACGCGCACACCCGCTCGGAGAAGCTCGAGCACGAGACGGCCGAGCGGCGGACCCAGCTCCTGGAGGACCTCGAGCGCCAGCGCGAAGAGCTCGAGCGAGAGGTCGACCAGCTCCGCGTGTTCGAGCGTGAGTACCGGGCTCGGCTCAAGGAGTACTTCGAGACCCAGCTCGCCGCGCTCGACGGGCAGGAGGACGACGGCCGCGTGCGCTCACTGCTCGGCGACGAGGGCTGACCCGGCGCCCTCGCGGGATGAAGATCGGGGTCACGGCTGCTGACGCTGCAGCCAGAACCTGAGCCCGAGCGCGGCGTCGCCGTGTTCCACCAGACCCGTCGGCGCCTCCTCGTGGATCTGGATCGCCAGCACCTCCGCAGCCAGCAGGTCGCTGTGCTCGCGCAACGCCGCCCCGGTGTCACCGTCGGCGTCCCACCACAGCGCGATTCGGTCCGCGACGTCGTACCCGCTGCGCTTGCGCGCCTCCTGCACCAGCCGGATGACCTCGCGCACCAGCCCGGCCCGGATCAGCTGCGGGGTGAGCTCGAGGTCGAGCGCCACCGTCTCGCCCCGGTGATTCACCACCGACCAGCCCTCGCGTGGCCGCTCCGAAAGCAGCACTTCCTCGGGCGTGAGGTTCACGGGCTCGCCGTCGACATCGACCTGAGCATGCCCGGTCGCGCCCAGGGCGGCGGACAGATCGGCGCCGTCGGCGGCGGCAATCGCAGCCGCCACCCGCGGGGTGTCGCTGCCGAAGCGTCTGCCGAGGGCGCGGAAGTTGCCCTTCGCGCTGTGCTCGACCAGGTCGGCCCTGGCCTGCGAGAGCGACTCGAGCGAAGCCACGTTGAGCTCGTCGGCGACCTCGCGGCGCAGCTGCTCCGTGAGCCCGCCGAACGCCCCCGAGCCGACCAGCGCTCGGCGCAGCGGTTGGCGGGTCCGGACTTTCGCCTCCGCCCTGGCGGCCCGACCGAGCTCGACAATCCTGCGAGCGAGCGACATCTGGGCCGCCAGTCCGGGGTCGAGCGCCGCGACGTCGTACGACGGCCACGACGCCAGGTGCACCGACTCGGGGGCACCCGAGGTGACCGGAAGGATGACGTCCTGCCATACCCGCTCGGTGACGAATGGGGTGAGCGGGGCCAGCAACCGCGTGAGCACGTCGAGCGTGTCGTGCAGGCTCGTCAGGGCCGCGGGGTCACCGTCCCAGAAGCGTCGGCGCGAGCGCCGGACGTACCAGTTGGACAGGTCGTCGACGAACTGCCCGAGCAGCTGGCCGGTGCGCTGGGTGTCGAAGACCTCCAGCGCGTCGGTGACGTCGCGGGTCAGCCGATGTGTCTCGGCGTGCAGCCACTGGTCCAGCACGGGCCGCTGCGCCACCGCGGGTGCGGGCTGGTCGGGCGTCCAGCCGTTGGCGCGCGCGTAGAGCGCCTGGAACGCGACGGTGTTCCAGTAGGTCAGCAGCACCTTGCGGGCGCTCTCCTGGATCGAGGCGTGCCCGACCCGGCGGGCTCCCCACGGTGAGCCGCTGGCGAGCATGAACCACCGCACGGCGTCGGCGCCGTGCTGCTCCATCAGCGGCATCGGCTCGAGCGTGTTGCCGAGGTGTTTGGACATCTTGCGGCCGTCCTCTGCCAGCAGCAGCCCCAGGCACAGCACGTTCTGGTACGACGAGCGGTCGAAGACCAGCGTGCCGATCGCCATCAGCGTGTAGAACCAGCCTCGGGTCTGGTCGATGGCCTCGCAGATGAACTGCGCGGGATAGGCCTGCTCGAAGCGTTGCGCCGAACCAGCCAGGTGCGGATAACCCCACTGGGCGAACGGCATCGAGCCGGCGTCGAACCAGGCGTCGATGACCTCGGGCACCCGTCGCGCGGTCGCCGCGCAGTCGGGGCAGGGCAGCGTGACCTCGTCCACGTAAGGACGGTGCGGGTCGAGTCCGGACTGGTCGCTGTCGCTGAGCTCGGACAGCTCGGCCAACGAGCCCACACAGGTTTCGTGGCCCTGGGCGCATCGCCAGATCGGCAGCGGGGTGCCCCAGTATCGGTTGCGCGACAGCGCCCAGTCGACGTTGTTGTCCAACCAGTCGCCGTAGCGCCCCCACTTGATGGTTTCGGGGTACCAGGTGGTCGCCGCGTTCTCCCGGACCAGCGCGTCCAAGATCTGGGTGGTGCGGATGTACCACGACGGTTGGGCGTAGTAGATCAACGCAGTGTGGCAGCGCCAGCAGTGCGGGTAGGAGTGCTCGAAGGGCACGTGCCGGAACAGCACCCCGCGCGTGTCCAGGTCGTGGACCAGGTCGGTGTCGGCGTGCTTGAAGAACTGCCCGCCGACCAGCGCCAGCGACTCGTCGAAGCGGCCGTCGGGACCCACCGGGTTGACCATCGGCAGCCCGTAGGCGCGGCAGACACGCAGGTCGTCCTCACCGAAGGCAGGTGCCTGGTGCACCAGGCCGGTGCCGTCGTCGGTCGTGACATAGTCGGCGAGCACCACGAAGTGGGCAGGCGCCGAGAACCGCACCAGCTCGAACGGTCGCTGATAGCTCCAGCGTTCCATGTCCACGCCGCGCACGGTGGCGACGACCTGCCAACCCTCCCCGAGCGCGGACCCGAGCAGAGGTTTCGCCACCACCAGCTGCTCGTCACCGTTCGATGCGACCACGTAGTCGACGTCAGGATGCGCAGCCACGGCGGTGTTCGAGACCAGCGTCCAAGGTGTCGTGGTCCACACCAGCAGCGACGCGGAACCGGCGTACGGCCCGGACGTCAGCGGCAGACGGACGTAGACCGAGGGGTCGACGACCGTCTCGTAGCCGCCTTCTTGCCCCAGCTCATGGTCGGACAGGCCGGTGCCGCAACGTGGGCAGTACGGTGCCACCCGGTAGTCCTCGGCGAGAAGTCCAGCCGTGTGGATCTGCTTCAGCGCCCACCACACGCTCTCGACGTAGGAGCGGTGCATGGTCCAGTACGCGTCATCGAAGTTCAGCCAATAACCCATCCGTTCGGTCATCAGGCGGAACTCGTCGACGTGGCGCAGCACCGACTGTCGACACTGCGTGTTGAACTCGGCGATGCCGAAGGACTCGATGTCGCCCTTGCCGGTGAAGCCGAGCTCCTTCTCCACCGCCAACTCCACCGGGAGACCGTGGCAGTCCCAGCCGGCCATCCGGTCGACGCGGTGGCCCTGCATGGTCTTGAACCGGGGAAAGACGTCCTTGAACACCCGTGCCTCGACGTGGTGGGTGCCAGGACGCCCGTTGGCGGTCGGAGGCCCCTCGTAGAACGTCCACCGGGGGCCGCCGGCGGTCTGGGCCAGGGAGCGGTCAAAGGTGCGGTGCTCGCGCCAGAAGTCGAGTACGCCGCGCTCGAGCGCCGGCAGGTCGACTTGCGCTGGCACGGGACGGTAGTGGGTCATCGAATCCGTTCCTCCGTCAGGTCCTGCAGTGCAGAGCTCTGGCGAAGGGACGAGAGGCGACCCGGTGTCGCGCCCCGCGGTACCACCCTCCTTGGCCGACGGGCGTGCCCCGCGACCCTCTCGTGACCTGCCGCTGCCGGCTCTACTGGTGCCCAGCCTGGGTGGCGGGGACGGCTTCCTCCGGCGGCTCCGGGCTGATCTTCGCCATCGTGCACACCGCCGGGCTTCCACCGTCCCCGGCTCGCTCGCGGCTGCGTCCGACGGGTACTCGTCCCATCACGACCTGTGCGGCGCCACAAGTCTAACCGAGATGCGCCC
>JALZMX010000103.1 GCA_030857985.1 Actinomycetota bacterium
GGCGGGAAGCGGTGGTGCTGTCGGCATGCCCGGACGCTAGGTCCGACCTGCGACAGCCTGGCGGTACGACGCGCCGATGCCCTTACGTCCAGCGCTCAGCCCTACCGCCTATCCCCTGAAGATCATCTGCACCATCGCCGTACTCAGCCGGAGGCCCAGCCTCTGAGGACGGCCATCCTGCGGATGATCAACCTGCCGGGTGCTGTACGGAGCCGGTGTGTGTACGGAAAGCGGGCTGTGCGTGAACGTGCCGCCAACGGGTCGGTAACAAACGAATCAGCCGGAGGGTGAGGGCCTTTCGTCACAGATTGGTCTCCAGTTCGGGGATCCGCAGCGAAGGCGAAGACGAACGGAGGATGGCGGCTGCTTGTCCGGTGCCGTCAGACCGCTTCCTCCGACGTACAGGAGATCCATGTCCAGATCCACGAGGCCGGCGGCGCGCCGACGCGCCCTCGCCCTGTTCGCTGCTACCGCGACGGCCGCTTCCGGCGCCGCGTTGCTCGGTCCCTCCACGTCCTCGGCGTCCAGCCACCGCGAGGCGCCGTACATCCTCAACGACCCGGCGGTGGACAACACCGACACGTACGCCTTTGTCAGCCCGAACGACGCCGGCAAGGTGACCCTGATCGCCAACTGGGCGCCGTTCTCCGACCCGACCGGTGGTCCCAACTTCTACCCGTGGGACACCAGCGCCGCGTACGACATCAACATCGACAACGACGGTGACGCCAAGCCCGACATCGTCTACCGCTGGACCTTCAGCGACGTCGACACGCGCGGCGTCGTGGACCGTGGCGTCGGCAACGGCGGCAAGGGCACGATCCTGTACGCCGACGGGCCGGTCACCAGCCTGACCGACGAGAACCTGCGGTTCCGCCAGACCTACGACCTCGTGGCCATCGCCGAGGGCGGGGCGTCGGTCTCGCTCGTCAACGACGGCAAGGTCGCCCCCTCCAACGTGGGCAAGGCGACCATCCCGGACTACGCGGCCCTGCGCGAGGCCGCGATCACCGGCACCTCTGACGGCGGGAAGAGCTACGTCGGCCAGGCCGACGACCCGTTCTTCATCGACCTGCGGGTCTTCGACCTGCTGTACGGGGGCGACCTGTCCGAGGTCGGCGACGACACCCTCGCGGGCTACAACGTCAACACGGTCGCGCTGGAGCTGCCCAAGGAACTGCTCGTCGCGAACAAGGACGCTGCGGCCAACCCGGTCATCGGTGTCTGGTCGACGACGAGCCGGGAGAAGACCCGGGTGTTCGCGGACACCAACGCGGCGCCGTCCACGTCAACGACGGACAGCAGCGACGAAACCGCGGATAGCGGGAACCTGGTCCAGATCTCGCGCCTGGGCAATCCGCTGGTCAACGAGGCCGTCGTCCCGGCGAACCTCAGGGACCTCTTCAACCGGTCGACCCCGGACCGCGACGCGCAGTTCCTCGGCAAGGTGCAGGACCCCGAGGTCCCTGCCCTGATCGAGCTGCTCTACAAGATCCCGAACCCCAACAAGCTCGACTCCGCCCCGGCCAAAAAGCGCAACGACCTGGTCGGGAGCTTCCTGACCGGCTTCTCGAAGGACGTCTTCGCCGGCACCACCTTCGGTGGCCTCGGTGCGGGCGTCGTCGACGCCGACCTCAACTCGCTGGACATCAACGCCGTCAGCCCCAGCCCGGCCCCGGCCGAGTACCTGCGGCTGAACGTCAACGTCCCGCTGACCGCCGAGCCGAACCGGCTGGGCGTCGTGGGTGGTGACCTGGCCGGCTTCCCGAACGGTCGGCGGCTCTCCGACGACATCGTCGACATCGAGCTGCAGGTGTTCGAGGGTGTGCTGATCCGGCCGGAGGGTGACCTCAAGACGGCGGTCGCCGGTCTGGGTGACGCCGTCAACAAGAACGACCGCAAGTTCCTGAACACGTTCCCGTTCATCGCCGACCCGCACTCCGGTTCGGACGTGGAGTGCGCGCGAGCGAACCGACCGGGTAACGGCAACGCCAAGGCCTGTGGCCAGGCGGCAGCCCAGGGTAAGAAGAAGTAGCTCGCCGGTCCCTGCTCGACCCGAACGTCTCGCCGGGGCGGTCTCTGTGCGCAGAGACCGCCTCGGCGGCGGTTTCCCCACCCTGGAGGTCCTGTGTCCCGACGCCTGGCCGCAGCCGTGGCCTTCGCCGCCCTGCTCACCGGCTGCACCTCCTCGGACGACGGCCCGGAGATCCCCGCCGAGAGTGCGTTCCTCGAGGGCACCTGCCGGACAGCAGCGCCCGACGTGATCGCGGTCGGCCGTACGCTTCCGCGGCTCGGCGACGGCGGCGCCGTGGACCAGGCCGTGAAAGACGAGTTGCGCACCGCACAGGACGGGCTGTTCGCGCTCACCTCAACCGCCGAACAGGCGTACAAGCCCGCCTTCGACGAGTTGGTCGTGAGCACTGGCATCGTGCGGATCCGCGCCGACGGCAACAGCTACGAGCCTGACCTCGGCGGGCTGCTGCGCCGGTCGTACGAGCGGGTGCTGTCGGTGTGCACGGCCCCGAACTAGGCTGAGCCGGTGGCTCCCGTGCCCCAACCCGGCCCCGACACGCGCTGGCGCTGCACGCTGTGCGGCAACCTCA
>JALZMX010000106.1 GCA_030857985.1 Actinomycetota bacterium
CCTCTCGTCCGGGCGGCCACCCCCGGCACCGACCCGCGCTTCGTGGCGATGGCGCGTGAGCTCCTGCTCGAGCGGGCGGCGACCGAGCGTGGCGAGGCGGTACGACGGCGCACCGTGGCCGGCACCGCGCCCTCCTGGGACCGCTGCCCAGCTGGTTGCTGCCCCAACCCGCGCGCCGGACGCCCGGCGCTGTGCGGAGTCGACGAACAGTGACATCGGCGACACCAGGCAGAACCAGCGTGCGGTTCAGCCCTGGATGAGGCACAATCTGCCCGCCGGATCGGGCACAAAACGCAGCGGTCAGGCGTTACCGCCTCTGCAGACCTGCGCCGGGTCCCGTCGAACCGGCTGCGTCAAGCACCGCAGCACGACCGCAGCGACGACCCGCGCTACCGAGTGAGGGGGAGAGACAGGGAATGGCAACCGACTACGACGCGCCCCGCAAGACCGACGAGGACGCCAACGAGGACAGCATCGAGGAGCTCAAGGCTCGTCGGCTCGACAAGAACTCCGGCAAGGTCGACGAGGACGAGGCCGAGGCGGCGGAGTCGTTCGAGTTGCCCGGAGCCGACCTCTCGCACGAGGAGCTGGCCGTCCAGGTGCTACCGCGCCAGGAGGACGAGTTCACCTGTGCGAGCTGCTTCCTGGTCCACCACCGCAGCCAGCTGGCCAGCCAGACGAAGATGATCTGCCGAGACTGTGCGGCCTGACGCAGCCCGCGCCTTCTGAAGCAGGCCTCCGCCGGCTCAGACCTGGACGTCCTCGAGCCCGGACGGCAGGTGCCCGGTGGACCGGCGCCAATAGTCAGCGGCCTTGCGGGCGGCGAGCATCCGAGCCAGCCCGATGGCCGCGCCGCTGGCGATCGCCCAGGCGGCGGCCTCGTGCCACTCCACGTCAGGGTGCTCAGGGTTGCTCGGAGGCGTGCGTCCGGTCGCCGTCCGCCACGACACGTCGAGCACCTTGCGCATCGCGATGGTGGCGACGATGGTGGCCACCGTCCCCGACACCTTCCATGCTTTGGAGCCAGCCACGAAGTTCCTCCTGAGATGGGTTTCCCGCTCAGTCTTGCACCGTCGGGCTACTCGCGGCGCGTCGGGCGGCCACGGTCGCCGCCAGAGTCTGTGGGCGGCGCGACGAGAGCAGCCAGTACGGCGTGGGGTCGTGTGGGTCACCGACCATCACCTGCACGCTCTGCGAGAGGTAGGGCCGCAGCAGCAAGAACGCGCGGGCGTCCGCGTCGACGCCACGAACCGCCCGGGTCCGCTCGGCATCGAGGGCGACGACCTCGCCACAAGCCGGCCAGTCGAGACAGGCGCGGCCCGCGGTGACACCCTCCGGGCCGACCGCGATCCTGGCTGCGCCGTAGCCCAGCAGCAGGACCAAGGCGAGCAGCACCGCCGTACCCGTTGCCGCCCAGGTGACCAGCGCCGGGGTGGACACGAGCAACGCAAGCCAGAGACTGGCGACGAGCAACAGCGCCGCCAGCCACCAGCGCATCGGCACCCAGAGACGCTCCTCGAAGGATGCGGGGGCAGGCTGCCCGTTCACTGGTTCGGTCATGGCCCCAGCGTCGCACGCGCCTTGTATGGTCGGGAAACGTGAGCACAGTTGCGTCGGGTGGGCGCTGATGGTGGAGGTCCTGTTCCAGAGGCTCGACCCCGCGCTGCCGACGCCGGTATACGCGCACCCCGGTGATGCCGGGGCCGACCTGGTGACCGGGGTGGACGTGACGCTGGGCCCGGGGGAGCGGGTGGTCGTACCGACCGGTGTCGCACTCGCGTTGCCCGAGGGCTACGCCGCATTCGTGCACCCACGCTCCGGTCTGGCCGCGCGCTGCGGTCTGTCCGTGGCGAACGCGCCGGGCACCGTCGATGCCGGCTACCGCGGCGAGATCATGGTGATCCTGGTCAACCTCGACCCGCACGAACCGGTGGTCCTCAGCCGAGGGGACCGGATCGCGCAGCTGGTGCTGCAGCGCGTCGAGCGGGCCCGTTTCGTCGAGGTCGACCGGTTGCCCGGGTCGGACCGCGGCGAGGGTGGTCACGGCTCGACCGGCGGCTTCACCGCCCCGTCGGACCGGCCGGCACGGAACGGAGCGCGCTGATGTTGGGCCGTCGCCGAAGCCGGGGTTCCGCCGGCGCGACTCCGCTCCCCGACCCGTTTCCCGAGCCGCCACGCGACGAGCTGCCCCGCCCCCAAGGACCGTGGGACCTCTCCGACGTCGACCTCGACGACGAGGATGCCAACCGGGTCGACCTGGGCGCGCTCATCATCACCAGCCGTCCGGGGATGGAGCTGCGGCTACAGGTCGACGAAAAGGCCAACACAGTCGTAGCGGTGCTGCTCGTGACCTCCGGCGGTGCACTGGAGCTGCGCGCCTTCGCCGCACCCCGCAACGAGAGCATCTGGGACGACGTGCGCCGCGAGCTTGGCGCCGAGGCCACCCGGCGTGGAGGCACCGCGACCGAGAGGACCGGTGACCACGGCACCGAGGTCAGGCTGGTGGTGCCGGCGCAGACCTCCGACGGCAGGCAGGCGACGCAGACGTCGCGCATCGTCGGTGTGGCGGCACCCCGGTGGCTGCTGCGCGGCACCTTTCTCGGTCAGCCGGCCGCCGAGCCCGACTCCGGCGGCGTCCTCGAGCAGGCGTTCCGTGACGTGATCGTGCGCCGCGGTGACGCGCCGATGGCCCCCCGCTCGCCGCTGCCACTGACGATGCCTCCGGGCGTCGAACCTCAGACTGGTTAGGCTTGTGCCGTGGTGAAGTCGGGGAGTGGTCGAGTGCGACGCGCGCTGCAGAGCTTCGGCTCCAGCCAGCACGACATCGAGGCCCGCGAGCTGCAACGTGACGTCCGGGCGACCGGCTGCTGCCGGGTCGCCGACGCCGTCGACCGGCAGCAGGTCACCTTGGCGGGGACGCTGAAGTACGTCACGTTGCGCCCGCGCTCAGGCACCCCTGCTCTCGAGGCGGAGCTGTACGACGGCTCCGGCGCCGTGACCGTGGTGTGGCTGGGCCGCCGGCGTATCGCCGGGGTGCTGCCCGGTGCGCTGCTGACCGTCACCGGCAGGGTCAGCCTCCAGGGCGGCGACCGGGTGATGTTCAACCCCAGCTACGAGCTGCGTGGCATGAGCGGGCCGGGGTGAGTGTCGACGGGAGCGCTGCGGCGAGACCGCAGGTCGACGCCGACAGCGTCGAGCAGCTGGTGCGCCGGCAGCTGTCGGACTCACTGGGTGGGCGCCGAGGTCTGGCCGAGGCCATCGTCCCGACGTTGGGGTTCACGATCACGTGGATCACGACGCGCCATCTCGAGCTGTCCCTGGCCATCGGCGGTGGGGCAGCGCTGCTGATGCTGGCGGTACGGATCGTGCAGCGCTCGTCGGTGAAGTACGTCCTGAACGCCGCGCTCGGCATCGGCATCGCGGCGATCTTCGCGCTGCGCTCCGGCAACGCCGAGGACGCGTTCCTGCCCGGCATCATCTACAACGCGGTCTACTTCGTCGTCCTGGCCGGCACGGCGCTCGCGCGCTGGCCGATGGTCGGGTTCATGATCGGCAGCGTCACCGGCGATCCGACCGCGTGGCACCGCGACCCGCAGGTCGTGCGCCTGTGCGGTGTCCTGACCTGGCTGCTGGCGCTGCCTTGTGCGCTGCGAGTGGCGGTCTACTACCCGCTGTGGGCAGCCGGCGAGGCCGGCTGGCTCGGCATCGCCAAGATCGTCCTGGGGTGGCCGCTGCAGATCGCGGCGCTCAGCGCGATGGTCTTCCTGCTGGGGCGCAACCACACCCCGCTGCAGCCTGCCCAGGCGCGGGACCAGACGGGAGCGCCGGACGGCACCGCGACCCTCAGCTGATGCTGTGCTCCTGCGGGGCCAGCAGCTGCTCGATGTCGAGCTCGCGCTCGTCGGTCGCCACGAAGAGCAGCTCGTCGCCGGCCTCGAGCGAGCGGTCCGGGTCGGGCGTCAACACCCGCCCGTCGCGCAGGATCGTCACCAGCGACACGTCGCTGGGCCACATCACCTCACCGATCTGGGTGCCGGCGAAGGGAGAGCTGTCCGGCAGAGTCAGCTCGACCAGGTTGGCGTTGCCCTGTCGGAAGGTGAACAGCCGTACGACGTCGCCGACCGTGACCGCCTCCTCCACCAGCGCAGACATGATCCGCGGCGTGGAGACCGAGACGTCGACTCCCCAGGCGTCGTTGAACAGCCACTCGTTGCCCGGATGGTTGACCCGAGCCACCGTGCGGGGGACACCGAACTCGGTCTTGGCGATGAGCGAGACCACGAGGTTCGTCTTGTCGTCACCGGTCGCGGCGATCACCACGTCGCAGTTCTCCAGGGCGGCTTCCTCCAGCGACGACAGCTCGCAGGCGTCGGCCAGCAACCACTCGGCCGACGCGACCGAGTCGGGGCGCACCGCTCGCGAGTCCTTGTCGATGAGCAGCACCTGGTGCCCGTTCTCGGTGAGCTCGGCGGCGACCGAGCGACCCACCGCCCCGGCACCGGCGATCGCGACGCGCATCAGACCTCCTCCGGTGGTGCGGCGGCGATCGCGGCGACCGGCTCCGCCTGGGACTCCAGCATGACGACGTGCACCAGGTCGGCTTCCTGGATCAGCGTGTCGTGGGTGGGGATGAGTGCCTCGCCCAGTCGGGTGACGTAGGCGACCCGGGTCCGCAGGGCGGCCTCCAGCTCGGCCACCGAGCGGCCGACCCAGGACCGGTGCAGGTGAACCTCGGCCATCCGTACGGTGCCGGACGGATCGCGGTAGTCGGGCTCGGAGCCCTCGGGCAGCAACCGGCGCAGCATCTGGTCGGCGGTCCACCGCACGGTCGCGACCGTCGGGATGCCGAGCCGCTGGTAGATCTCGGCCCGGCCCGGGTCGTAGATGCGGGCCACGACCTTGTCCACGCCGAACGTCTCACGGGCTACCCGGGCCGAGATGATGTTGGAGTTGTCGCCGCTGGAGACGGCGGCGAAGGCGTCGGCGTTCTCGATGCCGGCTTCGTCGAGCACGCCCCGGTCGAAGCCGGTACCGGTGACCTTGCGTCCGGAGTACGTCGGCCCGAGTCGCCGGAACGCGTCCGGGTTCTGGTCGATGATCGCGACGGTGTGGCCGCGTCTCTCGAGGTTGCGCGCCAGCGACGACCCGACGCGTCCGCAGCCCATGATGACGACGTGCACAGTTGCTCTCCCGGACCATCTCTCGCGCGCTGCCTGCGCCCCACGCTGCACCGCGTGACTGCGGCGAGCACGACGCTACACCGGCGCTCGGCGCGCGCGGCAGTCGTACGTGGTCACGGGGTCTAGCATCACCCGACGTGAGTATCGGTGATGCCGGCAAGCGGCTGCTGCTCGGCCGCAAGCTGCGCAGCGCCCAGCTCGGGGAGACACTGCTGCCGAAACGGGTCGCGCTGCCGGTGTTCGCCAGTGACCCGCTTTCCAGCGTGGCCTACTCACCGGACGAGATCTTCATCATCCTGGCGCTCGCGGGGGTGTCGGCCTACCGGTTCTCGTGGCCGATCGGCCTCGCCATCGCCGTCGTACTGCTCGCTGTCGTCGCGTCGTACCGCCAGAACGTCCAGGCCTACCAGAGCGGCGGTGGCGACTACGAGGTGGCCGGCACCAACTTGGGGTCCAAAGCAGGGCTCACCGTGGCCAGCGCCCTGCTGGTCGACTACGTGCTCACCGTCGCGGTGTCCATCTCGTCGGCAGCCCAGTACGCCGCGACCGCGATCCCCGCCCTGGAGGGAAGCCAGGTGGCGGTGGCGGTGGCCGCGACGGTGACGCTGATGGCCATCAACCTTCGCGGTGTCCGTGAGTCGGGCACCGCGTTCGCCGTTCCGGCGTACCTCTTCATGGCCGCGATCCTCGGGATGGCGGTCTACGGCTTCGCCCGTTACCTGTGGGGTGACCTGCCGGCCGCGGCCAGCGCGCGGCTGGAGATCGTCCCGGGCGACGAGTTCAGCGAAGGGCTCGGTGGACTGGCCCTGGTGTTCCTCCTCCTGCGCGCGTTCGCCTCGGGCTGCGCGACGCTGACCGGCGTCGAGGCCATCGCCAACGGGGTACCGGCGTTTCGCAAGCCCAAGGGCCGCAACGCCGCGACCACGCTGCTCGTCCTGGGCATCATCGCGGTGACGATGGCGCTCAGCATCATCACGTTGGCCAATCTCATCGACGTGCGGTTGGCCGAGGACCCGGCCGCGCAGCTGCTCGAGCCAGGCGGGGTGCCCGTCGGCGACGGCTACCACCAGGACCCGGTCATCGGCCAGATCGCCGCGGCGGTCTTCAGTAACTTCGCCGTCGGGTTCTACTTCGTCACTGCCGCTACCGGTGTAATCCTGGTGCTGGCGGCGAACACGGCGTACAACGGCTTCCCGGTGCTCGGCTCGATCCTGGCCCGTGACGGCTACCTGCCGCGGCAGCTGCACACGCGCGGCGACCGGCTGGCCTACAGCAACGGCATCATCGTGCTGGCCGCGTTCGCGGTCGTGCTGATCGTGGCGTTCGACGCCGAGGTGACCCGGCTGATCCAGCTCTACATCGTGGGGGTCTTCGTGTCGTTCACCGTCGGTCAGACGGGGATGGTGCGGCACTGGACGCGCCTGTTGCGGACCGAGCAGGACCCGGCTGCCCGCCGACGGATGTTCCGCAGCCGCCTGATCAACGGCTTCGGGCTGAGCGTCACCGCCACCGTGCTGGTCGTCGTCCTCGTCACGAAGTTCACCCAGGGTGCGTGGATCTCGATCCTGGCGATGGCCGTGTGGTTCGCGCTGATGCGGGCGATCCAGCGGCACTACGACCGGGTCAGCGAGGAGCTGGTCGCCGACGATACCGACCTGGCGCTGCCCTCCCGCGTCCACGCGATCGTGCTGGTCTCCAAGTTGCACAAACCGACGATGCGGGCGTTGTCCTACGCGCGCGCGGCGCGGGCGAACGTGCTCGAGGCGGTCACCGTCGACGTCGACCCCGACACCACCGAGGCGTTGCTCGAGGAGTGGGACCGGCGCCGGGTCCCGGTGCCGTTGAAGGTGTTGTCGTCGCCGTACCGAGAGGTGACCCGGCCGATCGTGGAGTATGTCCGCGGCATCCGGCGGGCGAGCCCGCGCGACGTGGTGACGGTCTACATCCCCGAGTACGTCGTCGGCCACTGGTGGGAGCAGCTGCTGCACAACCAGAGCGCGTTGCGGCTCAAGGGCCGACTGCTGTTCACGCCCGGGATCATGGTGACCAGCGTGCCTTACCAGATGGCGTCGTCGGTGGCGGCCGAGGCCCGGGCCGAACGCGCCGAGGCGTCGCCGGTCTCCCCGCGCCGCGGTGCCGCCGACGACGAGCCCCGGACCCGCCGGTGAGCGAGCGGGCTGCGGTCGACGACGACCTGGTGGGTCAACGCCTGGAGCTCCAGATCGGCGCGGTGGCGCACGGCGGTCACTGCGTGGCTCGGGTGGGCAACCGGGTGGTGTTCGTCCGTCATGCGCTTCCCGGCGAACGCGTCGTGGCCTTGATCACCGAGGGTGCTGCGGGCGCGCGCTTCCTGCGCGCCGACGCGGTGCAGGTCCTGCACGCCTCCGCGCATCGGGTGCCGCCCCCCTGTCCGTACGCGCACCCGGGCGGGTGTGGCGGCTGCGACTTCCAGCACGTCGCGCTCGGGGAGCAGCGCCGGCTGCTGTCCGCGGTGGTCGCGGAGCAGTTCTCGCGGCTCGCGGGGATCGAGCTTGCGGTCGAGGTGGAGCCGGTGGCCGGAGACGACGAGGGGCTGGGGTGGCGGACCCGGGTCCGGTACGCCGTCACCGACGACGGCCGGCTCGGACTGCGCAAGCACCGGTCCCACGACGTCGTACCCGTCGACCGCTGCCGGATTGCGCAGGCCGACCTCACGACCGTCACCGACCTGCGCTGGCCGGGATCGGCGTCGGTGGAGGCGGTTGTCTCCACCACCGGGGAGACCCTGATCGTGCTCGAGCCGTCCGGCCGGCGCAGACCAGGGCTTCCTCGCATCCCGGCAGCCGGTGTGGTCACCCGCGACGGTGACCGGCTGCGTGGCCGGACCTACGTCACCGAGTGGGCCGGGGGCCGGAGCTGGAGGGTCAGTGGTGGTGGTTTCTGGCAGGTCCACCCGGGCGCCGCTGCCGCGCTGAACACCGCCGTGCTCGACTTCCTGCGGCCATTGCCCGGTGAGCGGGTGCTCGACCTGTTCAGCGGGGTCGGGCTGTTCTCGGGGGCGTTGGCGGCGGCGGTCGGCACGTCGGGCACGGTGCTCGCCGTCGA
>JALZMX010000123.1 GCA_030857985.1 Actinomycetota bacterium
GGCCACATGCTCATCACCTACACAGTTCCTGACCCAGCGAACCCGGACGAGATCCGCGAGCGCCTCCTCGCCGACGGCTTCCCCGACGTGGAGCCAGATGACAGCGCCGAACTCGTGCGCTTGCACATCCAGTGCGACGATCAGGACCAACGCGACAAGGCCCGCGAGATCATCGAGGCCGTCGTCGAGGGGCCGGCGACGTTCGACGACGAGTACGGCCGAGGAGAGGAGATACCCGGGTAGTGCCCGACCCGGGTGTCTCGGGTCGATGTGCCGAATGGCTTGACAGCAGGCGTCGCCTGCATGTCTCATCAACTCATGTCGTTGACAGCGATTGAGATTGATTCCCGTTTGGACGTGTTCGCCGACCCGCTGCGCACGCAGATTGTGGGCCTGCTGGCGCGTGAGCAGTTGTGCACCTGCCACCTGGTGGAGGACACCGGCGCGAAGCAGACGACGGTGTCGCACCACCTGAAGGTGCTGCGAGAGGCCGGGATGGTCGAGTCCGAGCCGTGCGGCAGGTTCACGTACTACCGCTTGCGACCCGATGTGCTCGACGAGTTGACGAGGCACCTGGGGGAGCTGGCTGCGGCTGCGCGCGCGGCTGCGGACGTTCGGAGGCCGTGCTGATGAGCGACACAGTGACCGAGTATGGCCGCGGCGGCCCCGAGGTGCCGGTCCTGTCGCGGCTGTCCCCGCTGGATCGGTTGCTGCCCGCGTGGATCACCGCGGCGATGGTGCTGGGGTTGGCGTTGGGTCGTTGGGTTCCCGACGTCGCCGAAACACTGGACGCGGTAACGATCGGTGAGACATCGTTGCCGATCGCCCTGGGTCTGTTGTTGATGATGTACCCGGTGCTCGCCAAGGTGCGCTATGAGGAGATCGGCCACCTCGCGTCGGATCGTCGCATGCTGTGGCTGTCCCTGCTGCTCAACTGGGTGATCGGGCCGGCGCTGATGTTCGTGCTGGCCTGGACGTTCCTGGCCGACCAGCCGGAGTTCCGCACCGGCGTCATCGTGGTGGGCTTGGCCCGCTGCATCGCGATGGTGCTGATCTGGAACGACCTGTCCTGTGCCGACCGAGAGGCCGGTGCGCTCCTGGTCGCGGTCAACTCCGTCTTTCAGATCGCTGCTTATGCACTTCTGGGCACCTTCTACCTCGACATCCTGCCTAGGTGGCTGGGGTTGCAGGGCCAGGACGTCGCTTTCTCGACCTGGGACATCACCAAGGCAGTGCTGGTCTTCCTCGGCGTCCCACTGCTGGCCGGCTACCTGACCCGGCGAATCGGCGTCTCCCGCCGTGGGATCGACTGGTACGAGAACCGGTTCCTGCCCCGCATCGGCCCAGTTGCGCTGTACGGGTTGCTGTTCACCATCGTGGTGCTGTTTGCGCTGCAGGGTCAGGCCATCACCAGCGACCCGGTCTCAGTGCTACAGATCGCGGTGCCGTTGTTGGTCTACTTCGCGCTGATGTGGGCGGTGTCGTTCTGGCTGGCGCGTCGGGTCGGACTGTCGTACGAGCGCACCGCGACGGTGGCGTTCACCGCCGCGGGAAACAACTTCGAGCTCGCCATCGCGGTCTCGGTCGGCGTCTGGGGCGTCACATCTGGCCAGGCACTCGCGGGCGTGGTCGGTCCGCTGATCGAGGTGCCGGTGCTCGTCGCTCTCGTCTACGTGTCCCTGTGGCTGCGCCACCGACTCAGCTTCGCATCTGCCGCCGCCCCGAAGTCTAGGAGTGCCCGATGAATGAAACTCGCCCCCTCGACCCGTCCATGCCGGCCGGTCTCGCCCAAGTCGTCGATGCTCTGCACGAGGAGTTCGAAGGGATCTTCTCCCGCGAGACAGTTGCCGAAGTTGTCACCGACAGCCACGACTCGCTTGGCTCCTGCCGGGTCGCGACGTACGTCCCCTTGCTCGCGCACCGCTTCGCTCGCGAACGGCTGCGCTCCATCGCTGTCGTGAAGGGCCACCTCGTGACCGAACTGCCCGAAGTCCTGTTCGTGTGCGTGCACAACGCCGGTCGCTCGCAGATGGCCGCCGCGCTGCTCGAACACCACAGCCATGGCCGCGTGACGGTCCGCTCTGCCGGCAGCGCCCCGACCGACTCGATCGACCCCGCTGTGGTCGAGGTGATGCACGAACTGGGTCTGGATCTGTCGCAGGAGTTCCCCAAGCCGTTGACCACCGAGTCGGTGCAGGCCGCGGACGTGGTGATCACCATGGGTTGCGGCGACGCATGCCCGATCTTCCCCGGCAAGCGATACCTGGACTGGGAGCTGGCGGATCCGGCGGGCCAGGACGTCGACACCGTCCGCCGCATCCGCGACGACATCGATGCGCGCATCCAGGACCTGCTCGCCGAGCTGATGTCGCGGCGGTCCGACCACTCGAGCCGGAGTAGTTAGCCCGGTCGCCACCTGAATGTGTAGTGCCCATCGTAGGCGCCGGGCAGCAATGGCGATGTGCTTCTGCCCAGCGGCGGCTTGCCCCAGGCCACTCAGCGGGAGAACTGACGTGGCGATCGCGCCAGGTCAGGATCCGGCACGCTCAAGGCTGGCGCGGATCTCCTTCATGGACAGGAACAAGGTCCGATCGTCCGATGGCGACCCGATGAAGCCGAAGTGTTCATAGAAGGCAGCTGCAGCGTCATCGATCGCGTGCACGAGTAGCGCCCGGACGCCGACGGAGTCAGCGACGCCGGCAACGCGCAGGACGGCGTCCTGTAGGAGCGATGCTCCCAAGCCGCTCGCCTGGTGACGAGCGTCAACGGCAAGGCGTCCGAGCAGAATGACGGGGATTGGGTCCGGCATGTTGCGCCGTACTGATCCCGGCGCCAGCTCAAGCGTCACCGAAGACGCAGCAAGGGTGTAGTAGCCGATCACGACATGGTCGTCGATCAAGCTCGTGATGAAGGTGCGCGATGCTCCCGACGACTCGTTCCTGTCTGCCCTGTTGCTAAGCCACGAGTCCAACGTGGCATTGCCACTACTGAAGTCGTCCCGATCGTGCTGCGACGTGAGGGGAACTGGCCGTGCGTACCGGCTCACTCGTCGAAGACGGACGGGCGACGCATCAACGCCACCAGTTCCGTCACCGGGCGCGCGGGCGCTTCGAGACGTGCCAGGAACTGGTCCCAAGCCTCTTGCGTAACACCGAAGGTGTGTCGATCCGTCAGGACTTCCTCTGCCCGCTCGGTGAGTGCCTGGATAGAGAACTCCGTGACGTTTCGACCCAGGGCGGCAGCGGCAAGCTCGATGGTCTGCTTTTGGCGAGCCGTGACCCGCACGGCCAGACGCTCGTCCTTCGTGGTGACGCTCATGCACTTACTGTACGCCTGATCGGCGTACACGACAAACGTGCGCGATCCTCGACAGTTCGACCGGGCAGCGGATGGCGTCGGCGATGCCGGTCCTGGTATCGACGACACCTGCTGCGACGTCGACCTGGATGCGCTGCCCTAAATGCGAGGTCACTTGACCGCGCGATCCTCGACCTCGCGTCGAGCTATCCACTCTGACCTGGGGCACTGCTGCTGGGCGATACTGGGTTTGAACCTTTGAGAAGAGGCCTACCACGAAGCCCGCTTTCTGCGCCAGTTTTGGCGGATAGTCGCAGGTCAGAGGCCATATAGGTCAGTGACAGGTCAGGACAGCTTCGGACACGAAATGACCTCACTGTTCCCCGTATGTTCCCCGAAAGGCGATACTGAAGGTGGAAAAGATCGTGAGCAAGCCGGGGGTGCGGCGCGGCTTCGGTCGCGTCGAGAAGCGGCCCTCCGGTCGTTACCGCGCGGCGTACACGGGCCCCGATGCCCAGCTCTACCGGGCGCCGATGACCTTTGGTGCCAGGGACGATGCCATCGCCTGGTTGTCCGCCCGGCGGGCCGAGATCGAGATGCAGGTCTGGGCGCCGGAAGTCGCCGCCCGCGGAGCAGCCAGCCGGACGGTGCCGACCCTGCGGGCCTACGCCGACGTCTGGCTGGAGACCCGGAAGACGAAGGGCCGTGAGCTGCATCCCACCACGCGTCGTCAGTACCGGATGCTGCTCGACAAGTTCATCTACCCCACCTTCGGAGACGAGCGCGTCGACCGGATCTCGAACGAAGACGTCAATGCCTGGTACGACGCCCTGGCGCCCGGCCGCGAGACGATCCGGGCCCAGTCGTACAGCCTGCTGCGGGCGGTCTTCGCCAGCGCGGCCTCGGAGCGGCCCCATCCGCTCATTCCCTACAACCCGGCCCACATCCGCGGAGCCGGCAACACTAAGCGCGCTCACCACGTCCAGCCCGCCACGCTCGATGAGCTCCAGACGATCGTCGAGGAGCTGCCCAACCGCTACAAGCTCATGGCGCTGCTGGCGGCGTGGTGCGCAATGCGCTTCGGCGAGCTGGCCGAGCTCCGCCGGGGCGACATCGACCTCCGCACGAACCGGGTGAAGATCCGCAGGGGAGTGGTGCGTGTCGACGGCGAGTTCATCGTCGGTCCGCCCAAGAGTGACGCGGGCGTCCGCGACGTCGCGATCCCTCCGCACCTGTTGCCGTTGGTGAAGGACCATCTGTCCGATCACACGGCGAAGGGCAGAGACGCCTTGCTCTTCCCGTCCGCTGCCGACGAGAGCCACCACATGGCGCCGGCCACGCTCTACAAGGTCTTCTACCCGGCGCGCGAAGCAGCCGGCCGCAAGGACCTGCGTTGGCACGATCTGCGCCACACGGGAGCGGTCCTTGCCGCCCAGACCGGCGCCACCCTCGCCGAGCTGATGGGCCGCCTCGGGCACTCCACGCCCGGAGCCGCGATGCGCTACCAGCACGCGGCGGCTGATCGCGACGCCGAGATCGCGAGGCGGCTCTCGGAAATGGTCGGGGCATAGGCGGTGGTATGACGCGCGTCCTTGAGCGCACGGATCGCGGCTGCTCCGGGCGAGCGTAGCCGCCCACAACGCGGCAGATCCGGACGCTCGGCCGGCCGGGATACGGCTCGGGCCGACGTCGAGGGCTAGGGCCGTCGTAGTTGCGACATCAGTCGTCTTCGTCGAGGAGGTCGCCCCAGCCGGTTTCAGTCATGTACTCGCGGATGGCGGCATCGTCGTACTCGATGGGAAGGTATTCGGGTTCGAGTTGGTCGGAGCCGACGCCGAGCGGTTCGGACATCTCGATGAGGGCGAGCAGCCACGTCCTGGCGGCGGCCAGGAGGGCGGGATCGGTGGTCCACATGTCCATCTCGAGGCTGGACCGGGAGTGGGTGGTGAAGTTCGGTGACCCGACCCAGAGCTTGTGCGGCCGGAAGCCGGTGATGTGGGCGAAGTGGCCGGAGGGGTGTTCGTCGTGCCACCAGAGTTCGCCGACGAGCATGACCTTGGCGTGCACCATCGGGACGAGCTGGCCCTTCGACAGGGCCCGGAAGCCGAGTTCGCGAACGGCGCTGATGACACCGTCGGACCAGTCGGGGCCGTACGGTCCGACGACGGTCGGCAGGTAATCGTCGCCGCGTGGGGCGAGCTCGGCCAGTTCCGGGAACGCTTTCTGGGACAGGCCACCGGTCTCGGCGAGCGCCTTGAGGGCGGCGGTGTCGGCGTGCGCGTAACGGTCGCGGGTTTGCTTTCGGACGACGACGCACACGTTCGTCATCCGGTCCAGGACCTCGATGAGTTCGGGGTCGTTCATCCACATGGCGCAGCCGAGTGCCGCCTTACCCAGGGACCGGAAACCGGGCGGTGCCGCCAGTTCCTCCTCGAGGCCTTCGACCAGCTTGCTGAGGACGTCCATGCCGAACACCGCTTGGCCGGTGGCGTGCTCGACCATCCGGTTCAACGCCGGCGGGAATGCCTGCTGGCCGCCTGTGACTGACACGGCATCAGCATCGCGTACGGACGCCGTCCTGGGGTCTAGGTGGTGGGCGGGCCGGCCGACTTCTCACGTTCCTGCCAGGTGTCGAAGAGGAACTCGGTGAGGGCGACGGCGGCGTTGAACGCAAGGCGGGCGTGGCGTTCGAGCGCGGGGCTGGGTGCGGTGCGGCCGTGGCCACGGCCGAGGGTGTTGCGGAGTTCGGCGAGTCCGAACACGGTGGTGTTGAGGGCGCCGAGCGTCTTCTTTGCGGCCTCACTGCCCTTGGCGCTGCCGGGGACGGATTCCCGGTTCAGCGAGAGCTCGGCCGCCACCTTCTTGTACAGGTCGCCGAGGTCGTCCCTATTGCCGTAGGTGATGCCGCGCTTGTCGAGGATGAGCTTGTAGGTCGTTTCGACGAGCTCCTTGGCGCTGGCGATGGTGGCCGGCGGGTCGGTGCCGATGGTGCGCTGGATGCTGTCGAGGTGGTCCTGGAGAGCGGTGTGGTCGTCCAGGAGGGTGCGGGTGGGGCGCTTGAGCGCGGTCGCGGGGGTGTGGCTGGCGGTAATGCGGGTGCCGGCATAGATGGGGTGACCGCTGATGAAACTGGTCGGAGTCAGCTGGTACCCGTCGGGGCGCAACTGGGTGTTGAACTCGGTGACGAGCCTGGTGACCTCGGCTGCATCGGAACGGACGACGGGATGGACGGTCTCGGCGAGGAACGCGACGAACGTTGTGTCGTCGCAGCCCATGAGGTTGCCGTTCACGGCTTCGGCAGTCGCGGCCTCTCGACGCGTGCGCTCGGGGTGGGACTGCGTCACGTCACAAGCCTCGCGGATCGGTGCTGGAGACGCCATCGTGTTTTACTCCCCGGCCGACAGCCGTGCTCTTGCCACCTGGCAAAGGGTCTTGGCATCGAAGTGGTCGCCGGATCTCGGCGCGTACGTGCGCCCGGCACGCGGCGGTATGACGCCAGCACAAATGAGGAGTCGACCCCGTGACGGCTCGGCCTCCCGGCCCTGGTGGGCGAAGTCGAGCTGCGCGCAACGGCCCAACACCACCTGGTTGCGCCGGCCCCAGCCCGCGGTTGTCTGATCTGTTGCGTCGCCAAATCGATGCCCCACGCGGTTTATTCGTGGTTTCTCCGAGCTAGCCCGGCGGCGGCGCCGGTCTTGTTGATCAATCGGGTGACGGTGTGCCGGTCCAGCGCTCGGCCGTTCTCGCGCGGGCGTAGCGCGGAGCAGCTTCGCGGCGGCGGCGTCGAGCGCCTTGGGCAGTGGGTGATCCTGGCGGGGCCGAGCAGGGGGTACCGATGTCTTTCGCGGTCATGGACTCTGCTGGTACCTGCTCTGCTTCGCCCGGATGGACGGCGCACCGTGGGGGAGCGCGGACGTGGCGCAGGGGAAGGCGTGGACCGCTGGGGCGTACGGCACTCCCAGCGCCGCGCAGAAGAACAAGATGGCCCACGGCAAGTTCACACCGCAGACCGGAGCAGTGCCGGTCTACCGTGACAGCGCACTGCTCGGCGCCATCGGTGCCAGCGGTGGTACCGGCGAGCAGGACGAGGCCGTGTGCACCACTGCCGTCACCGAGTCGGGCCTCAGCACCACCCTTTGAGTCAAGGCGCGGGGAGGTCCGGGATCACCGGTGGGTCGACCGGTGGGGTGCGCTTCAACAGGCGCGCCACCTCTGCCAGGGCCCGGTCCAGTTGTACGTCGTTGCAGGCGACCCGGTCCTGTGGGGTCACGGGTACCTCGATGTCCGGGTCGACGCCGTAGTTCTCCACGCCCCAGCCGAACTTCTCGAACCAGAACGAGTACCGCGGCTGCGTCACCATCGTGCCGTCCACGAGCGTGTAACGGCCGTCGATGCCGACGACTCCGCCCCACGTTCGTGTCCCGACGACCGGTCCCAGCCCGAGGGACTGGATCCCGGCCGTGATGATGTCGCCATCGGAGCCGGCGAACATGTCGGCAATCGTCACCATGGGTCCGCGCCGCGCGTCGCTGGGGTAGGAGCCGGGAGCGTACCCGCGGACCAGGTCCCACCCGATGACCTTGCGGGCAAGCTTCTCGAGGACCAGCTGCGAGGTGTGGCCGCCGCCGTTGCTGCGGACGTCGAGGATGAGAGCGTCGCGGGGCATTTCGGTGCGCAGGTCGCGATGCATCTGTGCCCATCCCAGGGACATCATGTCGGGCACGTGCAAGTAACCGACTCTGCCTTCGGTCTGGGCGTGCACGTAGTTTCTGCGGTCGGTGACCCAGTCCTGGTAGCGAAGCGGGAGCTCGTCGGCCACGGGCACCACTACCACCCGTCGAACGTCGGCGCCCGCGCGCGGCTGCAGGGTGAGCTCGACCGGCTTGCCGGCCATGCCGACCAGCAACGACAGCGGGCTCGTGGTGCGGCTGGTGCGCTGGCCGTCGACCGCCAAGATCTGGTCACCGGCCCGAGCGTTGACGCCGGACGACAACAGCGGAGATCGCGCCTTGGGGTCGGAGGCGTCGCCGGGCACGATCCGGCTGATCCGCCAGGCGTCGCCGGTGTACTCCAGGTCGGCGCCCAGCAATCCTTGACGGCGGTCGGCGTCCGCGGGCGTTCGTGGCGGGATGGCGTAGGCGTGCGAACTGCCGAGCTCGCCGTGCATCTCCCAGATCACGTCGATCAGGTCGTCGTGCGATCCCAGCCGGTCAAGCATCGGCTCATACCTGTCGCGTGCGGCGCGCCAGTCGACACCGCCCATGTCCTCGCGCCAGAAGTGGTCGCGCATCAGTCTCCACGTCTCGTCGAGCATCTGGCGCCACTCCACCGGCGGGTCCACTTCGACCCGCAGCCGGTCGAGATCGACCTGCAGCACGTCCTCGTCGTCCTTGGGTGCAGGCTTGTCACTGGGGACGACGGTCAACCGGTCCTGGTCGACGACGAGAAGGCGGCTGCCGTCACCGGTGATCTCGATACGTTCGGCCTTGGCGACCACGGTGGACAGCTTCAACGTGCGCAGGTCGAAGTGCTCGACCCGCGCCCGCTCGGGCTCGGCGTCAACCGTCGCCCGGTTGTCTCCGAGTTCGCCCAGCAGCGGTTCCCGCAGCCACACCAGTCCGTGCTTGGTCGCCGCCAGACCCGAGTAGCGCCCGGCCTCCACCGGCACAGGCGCGATGCGGTGCTCCAGGCCGTCGACGTCCACGGTGGTCTGGGGCGCGGCCGGTCGGGCGTGTGCGGCGGCAGGCTCCGGCGTACCCACCTCACCTGTCTCGGCCGGCACTGCTTCGGCAACGGCCTCCTGGGCAGCCTGCTCGGGCTCGGGTGGCTCCAGGGGACGGCCACCAACGATCGGGTCGAACGGCGAGGTGTCGGCGGCCAGGGCGACCAGGTGTGGCCGGCAGCCGGCCGGGAAGGACAAGTCGAAGGAGAACGAGTCGTACACCGGGTCGAGGCTGCGGATGGACAGGAACGCGAGGTACTTCCCGTCGAGCGTGAACACCGGGTTGGTGTCGGTGAACC
>JALZMX010000148.1 GCA_030857985.1 Actinomycetota bacterium
GGCCTGGGCTGCTTCTGGGGTGCCGAGGAGATCTTCTGGAAGATGCCGGGCGTCTGGTCGACATCGGCCGGTTACGCCGGCGGCAGCACCCCACACCCGTCGTACGAAGAAGTGTGCTCGGGACGCACCGGGCACACCGAGGCGGTGCGGGTGGTCTTCGACCCGACGAAGGTGGCCTACGCCGACCTGGTCAGGGCGTTCTACGAGACCCACGACCCGACCATGGGCATGCGTCAGGGCAACGACGTCGGCACGCAGTACCGGTCGGCGCTCTACACACTGTCCTCGGAGCAGGACTCGGTAGCGCGCGAGCTGACGGCGGCGTACGACCCGGAGCTGACCCGACGCGGCTACGGCCCGATCACCACCGAGATCAAGCCCGCCCCGACGTACTACTACGCCGAAGACGTCCACCAGCAGTACCTAGCAAAGCGTCCCCATGGTTACAGGTGTCACGCCGCCACGGGGGTCAAATTTCCCGGCTAGTTCCCCATGGAGCTGGAGGATCGCTCGAACTCCACGTTCGCTGCGGTGGCCCGGGATCTCGGGGTCAACGAGGGCACCTTGGGCAACGGGGTTGCTCGCGACCGGGAAGCCCGTCAGGGCACCGAGGGCCTGTCCAAGGGCGCAACTGTGCAGGTCCAGCGCCCAGGAGTCGTCGCCGCACAGCCACTGCCTGTGGAGGCCACGGTGCGCCCTTCGTGGTCGCGTTGGGGTAGGTGCTCACCAACTTCGATGCCTTTGAGCGGGGCTCTCAGACACTCTGTGATCGCCCAGACGGGGCGGTAGTAGTGGTCTGAGACGCCGCCACTCCAGATGTCGGCGATGACGTCTTGAAACTCCCAGCCGGACTCCACGCGAACCACCTGGCTCCACCAGCCAGACTCCTCTGGCCTGCCCCACGCGACGAGGACGGGCTGGTCCATGAACGCCCCCTCGGCCAAGCCGCGGGGCGCCAGCCGAGGACCGCGCACTCGACGCCCCCGACTGGGGAGTCGGGGTCCAGGGTCGGCCAGCACACCCGGTTGGGCGCCGTGCGGCCACACCCACGCGCGGTGGTCGCGCTCGTATTGCTCCGCCGCTCGGTCGTACGGCCAGAACATCCGGTTCCATCGGCTCACCACGAGGCCGGCTCCTTTCAGAGTTGCTTTCCAGCGCCCCCACCACCGGTTGTCCGGTGGAGGGGGCTCTCTGCTGTTGTCAGTCGCCGTCGGACTCCCCGCGCGCTCACGTACGCGGGGAGTCTCAGCAGCCAGGTCGCGAGCGTCACGCTGTTGGGGTGCGCGTCCAGTGCGGCGAAGTCGGCCTCGGTCGGCCCACCCAGGCCGCCGATCAGTCGGAGGACCAGGGTGCGGGTCGGCTTGTCGAGGGAGCCGAGCACGACCGTGGGGGTCTGGGAGATGCCCCGCGACAAGGGGTCTGCGGGTGACGGCCCTGAGCCGATTTCGGATCTGGTCAGCAACGACCGTCTCTGTTAGCATCCGCCTACGGTTCGCAAGTGTGCGGGCTTCCTTTCGAAAGAGGTCAGGCATGCGGCCATCTCTCACGCGCCGACGCACCCTTTTGGCGGTCGCAGTCGTCGCGCTGACAAGCGCGGGACTGGGCTCCGGAATCACCGCTACGGCGAGCCCGGAGACGCCAGCAGGAAACGTCATCAGCAGCACCACTACCAGTACGAGGCCGGGCCAGAGCCAGGTCGAGCTGCACTCCGCCGGGCAGGTCAATCTGCGAGCGGTGGCGCGCGAAGGAGCGGCGACGAAGGCCGCTCCTGGAACCGAGCCGGCGACGAACGATCCGACTACCGAGATCCCGCCGAGGAAGGCAAACAGCGGCCACAGCGACTCCGTGTTCGCACGACAGGGGCCCAACCCGGACAACCGGCGGCTGGTCAGCCGACCGCACGAGTCCTTGCACTTCGAAGGCCTCAACGCGGCCGACAGCCGGTACGCCAACGACGGCAACCAGTTCACCAACGAGCCGCCCGACCAGGCTCTGTGCGTGGGCAACGGCTTCACGATGGAGGGCGTCAACACCGCGATCGCGGTCTTCGACCGCACCGGTGCTCAGCTTGCTCCAACGGTCGCCATCAACGAGTTCTTCGGCTTCGCGCCGGCGATCGAACGCGACGACGAGGCGACCCCGTTCGGACGGCGGTTCGCCTTCGACCCGGTCTGCCTCTACGACCACCAGGTGGACCGCTGGTTCTTCGTCGTCACCGAGCTCGACGTAGATCCAGCCACCGGCAATCTCACCGGGCAAACCAACCTGTTCATTGCGGTGAGCGAGACAGCCGACCCGCTGGGCGACTACCAGATCTACCGGATCGACACCGAATCGGGCGACCGCACCGACAAGGGCTGCCCGTGCTTCGACGACTTCCCGCACATCGGTGCTGACGCCAACGGCTTCTACATCACCGCCAACCGGTTCCCACTCTTCGTGAACGGCTTCAACGGCGCGCAGGTCTACGCGATCGACAAGCGCGAACTGGCCGCCAACGCCGCGGAGAACGGCGAGAAGCCGACCGTGGTGAGCATCAACGCCGGGAGGATCGACGGCGACCCGTCGTTCACCGTCCAGCCGGCAGCGGTGCCAGAGGGCGGGAGCTACACCGGTAACCGCGAGTACTTCTTGTCGACCACCGACTTCGACACGCGTCGGGAGAGCAAGATCGGCATCTGGGCGCTGTCCAACACCGACTCCCTCGACCAGCAGAATCCGGATGTCCGGTTGACCCGGCGGACGATCCCAAGCCTGACGTACGCGCTCGAGCCCAGGGCGGATCAGAAGCGCAGGGATTCACCCCCGCCACTTGCCGAGTCGGTCGGCGAACGGCCCAACAAGCTCGACAGCGGCAGCGACATGAGCGAGGTCGAGTACGCAGCCGGCCGGCTGTGGGCAGCGGTCGGCACGGCGGTCGGCGACGGAGACAACCTGCGCGATGGCGTCTTGTGGCTGC
>JALZMX010000154.1 GCA_030857985.1 Actinomycetota bacterium
TCAACACCATCGTGGTCATCAGGCCGAGCGCGATGAGCATCCGCCGTGCCAGCTCGAACAGCGGGGAGCGGCGGCTCGCGGGCAGCCGGATGATGCTGTGTCGCTCCCCGGGTTTCGCGTCGCTCACCCGATGACCATAGGTGACTCCATTGTGGCGGGTGCGTCAGCACAGAGCGGAGGGCGCTGAACATGAGAGTCCTCTCATCTCCTTTTCATGCTGGTCTGCGCACAGACCCAGCACAATGACCCCATGCTGAGAGTCGCCCGGGCCGTGCTGCTCACCATGCTCGTCGCCGGGCTGGGGATTGTGACCGCCGGCCTGCTGGTGAGCGCAGAGCCGCCGCTGCCGGCCGTGGGCGACCCGGTGCGCATCGCCGGAGCGGACCCGCCGGCTCCCCCCTCCTCCCCCGCGGACGACGTGTCAGATCGCGCTCCTCGCGACGTGAAGCAGGTGACCCCCGAACCCCGTCGGGTGCCGGGCAACGGCGCCACCGTGGCCGAGGACCGCCACGAATCCCGCGTCGAGGACCGCCGCGAAGCCCGTCAGGACGCCCTTGAGGACCGCCGCCAAGCCCGCCAGGACGCCCGCCAACAAGCCCGCCTCGAGGACCGCCGCGACGACGACAGCCCCGCTGACGAGGATGACACCGACGACGACACACGCCGGGTGGACGACCCCGACGATGAGACCAACGATGACGCCGGTGATGACGACTGAGCGGTTCCGGGGGCGGTTACTGCTGCAGCTGCGCAGCGTCCGCACCCGCATCGTGGCCGCGGTCGCGCTACTCACCGGGCTTGCCCTGCTGGGAGCCGGTCTTGCGGCGTACGCCGTCGTCTCCGACCGCGTCAACGACCGGATCAAAGCCGCTGTCACCCAGGAGCTTGCGGAGTTCCAGACGCTGCAGAACCAAGGCGTCGACCCGGCAACCGGTGAGCGGTTCGCGTCGGCCCGTCGGCTCATGCGGGTGGCGCTGGGCCGCCAGGTCCCGGACGAGAACGAGAAGATCGTCGCCTATCTGGGCGACCGCCCGACGCTGGAGTCCGCTGGTTCGCTCATCGGTGACCTACCGGCGGTCGCCGCAGCGGTGCAGCCGCTGCTCCCCGAGGGTGGGTCGACCTACGTCGAGACGATGCGAGGCACCACACTCGTCGCAGTGAAACCGGTCGTGGACGCAGACACCGCCGGCGCTTACATGGTGGCGTACTTCGTCGACGACGAGCGTGCCGCCTTCCTGGGCGTCATGCGGACCTATGCCGTCGCCGCCCTGATCGCGCTTGCGCTCGTGACCGCGGGCGCCTGGGTCACGGCCGGACGCCTGCTGCGCCCGGTGCGCGAGCTCCGGCTCACGGCGCGCGAGATCAGCGACACCGACTTCACCAGGCGGATCGCCGTCACCGGAAACGACGACCTGAGCGACCTGGCGCGGACCTTCAACGCGATGCTGGACCGCCTGGAGGACTCGTTCCTGCTGCAGCGAAGGTTCCTCGATGACGCCGGTCATGAGCTGCGCACCCCGATCACCATCGTGCGGGGGCATCTCGACGTGGTGGAGGCATCCGACCCGGACGACGTGAAGATCACCAGAGAGCTCGTCCTCGACGAGCTGGAGCGGATGGGACGGCTGGTGGACGACCTGGTCGTGCTCGCCAGGGCCGGCCAGCCCGACTTCGTTCGGCTGGCCCCGGCCGATGCTGGCGTTCTCACCGACGACGTGCTCGACAAGAGCCGGGCGCTCGGCGAGCGGGACTGGGCGCTGGACCTGCGGGCAGAGGGTGATGTCGTGGTAGACGCGCAGCGCATCACCCAGGCGCTGCTGCAGCTGGCCAAGAACGCCGTCCAGCACACCCGCCCCGGTGACGAGATCGCCATCGGTTCCAGTGTCGACGACCAGGAGGCCTCATGGTGGGTGCGCGACACCGGTCTCGGCGTGGCGCACGGCGATGCCGAACGCATCTTCGCCAGGTTCCAGCGCGGCCGCCAGAGCCGTGGCAACGAAGGCTCGGGGCTCGGGCTGTCGATCGTTACCGCGATCGCGACCGGGCATGGAGGTCGCGTGCACGTCGACCCCAATCCCGGTCACGGCGCCACCTTCACCTTGGTGCTGCCCCGCCGTGCTCACGTGCCCACGCACGGCCTGTACGACCCCAATCACCCAACCGCAGGGAGCCACCCCATCACCAGGCAGGAGCAACTGTGAGTCGCATCCTCGTGGCCGAGGACGAAGCCCGCATCGCGTCGTTCAAGGAGAAGGGCCTGCGCTCCAACGGCTTCACACCCACCGTGGTAGGTGACGGCCCGACCGCTCTCGGGCACGCGCTCAGCGAGGAGTTCGACCTGCTGGTGCTCGACATCGGGCTCCCCGGCATGGACGGCTTCACCGTGCTGCGCCGACTACGCCAGGCCCAGAGCTCGATGCCGGTCATCATCCTGACCGCCCGGGACTCGGTGACGGACACCGTCGCGGGCCTCGAGGGCGGCGCCGACGACTACATGCCCAAGCCGTTCCGCTTCGACGAGCTGCTGGCCCGCGTCCGCCTGCGGCTGCGGACGGACCGGGCACCGGAGGTCAACGTGTTGCAGCAGGGGTCGCTGTCGCTGGATCTTCGCACCCGACGGGCCGCGGCCGACGGGCGGTTGATCGACCTCTCGGCTCGGGAGTTCACGTTGGCCGAGGTCTTCATGCGCAACCCCGGTCAGGTGCTCTCACGCGAGCAACTCCTCTCCCATGTGTGGGGTTACGACTTCGACCCGTCGTCGAACGTGGTCGATGTCTACGTTCGTTACCTGCGCAAGAAGCTCGGGGCGGACCGGATCGAGACCGTGCGGGGCATGGGTTATCGGTTGCGGGCACGCCCCGGTTCCGACGAAGAGCCGGACGCGCTTCGGTCCCAGGGGAGGGCCGGGGGTCCAGGCACGCCAGGATCGGTCTACTGACGGGACCCGGCCGCCGCTGCCGGACATCGCCGCACTGCGCACAACGTGGGTAGGACACGATGGCCTCTATGGGCGAGGGCGACAGGCCACTACCGCGACGTCCGACGATGCCGGGAGAGCGCACTTTCCAGGCGTTGCCAGACGACGACGACCCAGCCGAGCGGGCCGAGGCGGCGCACCGCAGCGCGGAAATGCTGGTCCGCGGCGCGCGGGCTGCCGGCGACGCGTACGTCGTACGCCGGGTCGTGCATCTGGCCGACGACCAAGGCCTCGACCTGCTCGCCGAGTTGTGGTCGGACTCTCCCGCCGACTCGCTGCCGGGGGCCTTGTGGCGCCTGTACCTGCTGCGGACCTGGGTGCACGCCGACCCCCGCGGCATTGCCCGGGAGTTCGATGACGGGCGCCGCCATGCGCCGGTGCAGGAGGTGGTCGCCGGGGTGGTCGAGCCCCCTGGGCCGGACGAGGTGCGTGTACTGGCGGACACCGTGCTGCAGGGCGTGACACAGGGCGACTTCGCGACCACCCTGGACCGGGCCGCGGCCTTCTGTCGCATCGTCGCGGTCGGCCGCGCGCACTCGTCCGACCTGGCGACCACCGAGCCGGCGGCCCGGCTGATGTCTTTGGCCGACCAGCTCGAGAGCGCGGCGCGCTCCGAACGCGCGGGCACGCTGGGGTGACACAGTCGGCGCGCATGCAACGGTTACACTGCACACACGCCGGACCGCGGTAGCCCCGGGTCCCACCTGAAGCCGCTGCGAGCGGCCACGCGCCGTGAGGCGCTCCCGGTCCGGCGTCACACTTCGGTCTCCGCCGTCACACTTCGGTGCTTGTGCGCAGACAACCGAAGCACCCACACCCGGTTCAAACCCCGGCGAGCTACCGACCGAGCTGCGGCGGGTGATGGGCCCGACCCTGCTGCTGCTCTTCATCGTCGGAGACATCCTCGGCACCGGTGTGTACGCGCTGACCGGCGAGGTGGCGGGCGAGGTGGGCGGCGCCGCGGGGGTGGCCTTCCTCTGCGCCTTCGCCACCGCGATGCTGACCGCGTTCAGCTATCTGGAGCTGGTCACCAAGTACCCCCGCGCCGCCGGCGCCGCGCTGTACACGCACAAGGCCTTCAACATCCACTTCATCACGTTCGTCGTGGCATTTGCCGTGATGTCCTCCGGCCTGACCTCGGCCAGCAGCGCGTCGGAGGCCTTCGCCTCCAACCTGAGCGCCGTTTTCGACCTCGGCTTCGGCGTCGACAGCAGGGCGATCACGCTGATCGGCTTCGGCTTCATGACCTTGATCGCGCTGGTCAACTTCCGCGGCGTCGGTGAGAGCGTCAAGGCCAACGTCGTACTGACCTGCGTCGAGTTGTCGGGACTGCTGATCATCATCCTGATCGGCATGTGGGCGCTCGGTGCCGGCACCGGCGACTTCGGCTGGGTGATGGAGTTCGACGTGTCCGGTGGCACCGGCATCTTCGGCGCCATCACCGCCGGCACCGCGCTCGCCTTCTTCGCGATGGTGGGCTTCGAGGACTCGGTCAACATGGCCGAGGAGGCCAAGGACCCGGTGCGGATCTTCCCCAAGATCATGATCTCCGGCCTCTGCATAACCGGCCTGATCTATGTCCTGGTCTCGATCACCGCGGTCGCGCTGGTCTCACCAGGCGACCTCAGTCAGGGCAACACCCCGCCTGCTGCAAGTGGTAGAGGTCGGCGCTCCGGCGTTCCCGCTGCAGATCTTCGGCTTCATCACGATGTTCGCGGTCGCCAACTCGGCGCTGATCAACATGCTGATGGCCAGTCGCCTGCTCTACGGCATGCCCGGGAGGAGGTGCTGCCGGGCGGGTTCGGCAAGGTGCACCGCGCCCGTCGCACCCCGTGGGTGGCCATCCTCTTCACCACCGCGGTGGCGTTCGGGTTGATCTGGTTCGCCGACCTCGAAGCGCTCGACGGCACGACCGCGTTGCTGCTGCTCTGCGTGTTCACCGTCGTCAACATCGCCGTCCTGGTGCTCCGCCGCTCCCCGGTCGAGCACCGGCACTTCCGGGCGCCGACGGCGATCCCGGTCATCGGCGCCGTTGTCTGCTTCTTCCTCGCGACGCCCTGGTCGGGTCGCGCTCCGGAGGAGTACCGAATCGCCGGGGTGCTGCTGGTCGTCGGCGTCGTGCTGTGGGCGCTGACCTGGATCGCGAACCGCGCGCTGCGGCAAGCGGACGTTCATGCGCCACCCCGACGACCTCGGGCGCTGACCGGAGCCGGCCACTGGAGGCAGAATGTCGGTATGGAGACTGCGCACGCCCTCGACTTCATCCGCCGCCACCACCGCGCCGTCATCGTCACCAGCCGCAGCGATGGGCGACCACAGACGTCACCGGTGCTGGCCGTGGTCGACGGCGGCGACCGAGTGGTGGTGAGCACGCGGGAGACCGCGATGAAGGCGAAGCACGTGCGCCGCGAGCCGCGGGTCGCGCTCTGCGTCTTCACCGACAGGTTCTTCGGCTCGTGGGTGCAGGTCGAGGGCGAGGCCGTGATCATCTCGCTCCCGGATGCGATGGACGGTCTCGTGGACTACTACCGGCGCGCGGTCGGCGAGCACGACGACTGGGACTCCTACCGCACCGCGATGCAGCAGGAGCGACGCTGCCTGCTCCGGCTGGCCGTGCACCGCGCCGGGCCGTCGGTGAGCGGTTAGAAACCGGCCGAGGCGGTAACCTAACGTTATATCAAACACACGGAGGAACACCCAGTCAGACAACGACCTCATCCGCAAGGCCGCGATGGCCGTCGCGGTGGCCTTCCTGCTCATCGGGGTGCTGGGATTCGTCCCAGGCGTCACCAGCGACTACGGCGCCATGGAGTTCGCCGGCCACGAATCCGGAGCGCTGCTGCTCGGCCTCTTCCAAGTCTCCATCCTGCACAACATCGTGCACCTGCTGTACGGCGTCGCCGGGCTGGCGATGGGCCGCACGGCGGACGGAGCACGCGCCTATCTCGTCGGCGGCGGCATCATCTACCTGGTGCTGTGGATCTACGGACTGGTCGTCGACGAGACTTCGGCCGCGAACTTCGTACCGCTCAACGACGCGGACGACTGGCTGCACCTCGGGCTCGGGGCCGCCATGATCGCGCTGGGGCTCCTGCTCTGGCGCCGCACCGGCAGCACCGCCGGAACTCGCGCCGCGCGCTGACCAGAGGCGCGTCGGTTCAGCTCAAGTGCTGCGGCGCGACGCTCCGCTTGCTGCCGCCCTCGCCGGCGACACCGCTGCTGGTGTCGCCGGCGTCGTCGGTGTCGTCCTGGCCGAACCCGGTGGCGCCGGAAGCAGCGGCACGCTCCAGCCGCACGATCACCGACTTCGAGGTGGGCGAGTTGCTGCCCACCGCGGTCGAGCCGAGCGGCACCAACGGGTTGGTCTCGGGGTAGTAGGCCGCGGCACAGCCTCGAGGGGTGGGATAGGGCACCACCCGGAAACCGCGCACCCGGCGCGGCTCGTCGTCGGCCCACTCGCTCACCACATCGACCAGGTCGCCGTCGGTGAGTCCGTGCTGGGCGAGGTCGTCGGGATGCACGAACACCACCTTGCGGCCACCGGAGATGCCGCGATAGCGGTCGTCGAGCCCGTAGATCGTGGTGTTGAACTGGTCGTGGCTGCGTAGGGTCTGCAGCAGCAACCGCCCGGCGGGCACCGAGATCACCTGCAGCGGGCTGACGCTGAAGACGGCGCGGCCGGGCTTCGTCTGGAAGGTGCGCGAGTCGCGCGGTGGGTGCGGGAGCACGAAACCACCAGGGCGGTCGACCTTCTCGTCGTACGCCGCGCACCCGGGAACCACCCGCGCGATGCTACGGCGGATGTTGGTGTAGTCGGAGCGAAACGCGGACCACGGGATGGCATGCCGGCCGCCGAGCACCGACTCGGCGAAGCTGCAGACGATGTCGACCTCGGAGCGCAGCTGACTGCTCGCCGGCTCCAGCGGGCCGCGCGAGGCGTGCACCGCCGACATCGAGTCCTCGACGGTCACCCGCTGCTCGCAGCCTCCGGTGCGGTCCCGCTCGCTGCGACCCAGCGTGGGCAGGATCAAGGCGTCATGTCCGGCGACCAGGTGCGACCTGTTCAGCTTGGTCGACACCTGAACGGTGAGCTCAGCCCCGGCGAGTGCCTGCTCGGTCACGGCGGTGTCGGGGGCCGCCGCCGCGAAGTTGCCGCCCAGCGCCACGAACACCTTCGCCCGACGCTCGCGCAGGGCGCCGATCGCGGCCACGGTGTCGAAGCCGGGCTCGCGCGGCGGGTCGAAGCCGAACTCCACCTGCACGGCGTCGAGGAAGTGCTGAGGCGGCCGCTCCCAGATCCCCATCGTCCGGTCGCCCTGGACGTTGGAGTGTCCTCGCACGGGGCAGAGCCCGGCGCCCGGACGGCCGATCCCACCCTGGGCCAGCGCCACGTTGGTGAACTCCTTGACCGTGGCCACGGCGTTGCGGTGCTGCGTGATGCCCATCGCCCAACAGATCACGGTGGCGTGGGAGGCGACGAACATCTGCGCTGCCTCCTCGATCAAGGACCGCGTCAAACCGGTGGCCCGCTGCACCTCGTCCCAGTCCAGCCCACGCACGTGCGCGGCCCACTGCTCGAACCCCACGGTGTGCCGCTCGATGAAGTCGTGGTCGAGCACCGTGCCGGGTGCGCGGTCCTCCGCCTGCAGCAGCAGCGCACCGATGGCCTGGAAGAGTGCGAGGTCGCCGTTGATGCGCAGCGGCAGGTGCAGGTCGGACAGAGCGGTCCCGGTGGTGAGCCCGCGAGCCGTCTGCGGATTCCTGAAGCGCATCAACCCGGCTTCGGGCAGCGGGTTGATCGACAGGATGCGCGCCCCCCGCTGCTTGGCCTTCTCCAGAGCGGTGAGCATCCGCGGGTGGTTCGTGCCGGGGTTCTGGCCGGCGATCACGATCAGCTCGGCGTCGTGCACGTCCTCGAGACTGACGCTGCCCTTTCCGATCCCGATCACCTCGGCCAGCGCGACCGAGGTGGACTCATGGCACATGTTGGAGCAGTCCGGCAAGTTGTTGGTACCGAAGGCGCGCACGAACAGCTGATAGGCGAACGCCGCCTCGTTGGACGTGCGCCCGGAGGTGTAGAAGATCGCCTCGTCGGGGCTGTCCAACCGGTTGAGATGAGCGGCGACGAGCGCGAAGGCGTCCTCCCACGAGATCGGCTCGTAGTGGCTGGCGCCGCCTCGTCGCACCATCGGCTCGGTGAGCCGGCCCTGCTGACCGAGCCAGTACGCCGAACGTCCGGCCAGCTCGGCGATGCTGTGCTCGGCGAAGAAGTCCCGATCGACGCGCCGCCGGGTGGCCTCCTCGGCAACCGCCTTGGCTCCGTTCTCGCAGAACTCCGCGGTCCGGCGCTGTCCGGGCTCGGGGTCGGGCCAGGCGCAGCTCGGACAGTCAAAGCCGTCGGCCTGGTTCAGCCGTCGTAGCGAGCGAACGGTCCGCACCGGTCCCAGCTGTTCCAGCGTGCGCTTCAAACCCACGGCGGCGCCGGTCACGCCGGCCGCCGAGTGCTTGGGCTTCCCGACCTCCAGCTGGTTCTCGTTGTCGCGGCGGTCGGAGCGGATGTCTGCGTGATCGGTCACCCGCCCAGTGTGCCTCGACCGCGGGCTCGGTCGCGACAGCCCCGGACCCGGTTTGCCCGCCCCGTCCTCGGGTAGCCGTCAGGAGACGCAAGACCATGCCACGAAATCTCGAGGGAGCACTCCATGAGCAACGAGCTCGTCAACAAGACAGTCGCCTTCGCCGTTGCAGGCGAGGGCATCGAGCAGGTCGAGCTGACCGAACCGTGGAAGGCCGTCGAGCAGGCCGGCGGAACACCGAAGCTGCTGTCGGTGCAGCCAGGCAGCGTGCAGGCCTTCAACCACCTCGACAAGGGCGACACCTTCGATGTGGACACGACGTTCGACCAGGCCGACGCCGGCGACTACGACGCGCTGGTGCTGCCGGGCGGAGTGGCCAACCCGGACGCGTTGCGCACGAACGGCGGCGCGGTGAAGTTCGTCCGCTCGTTCTTCGAGTCGGACAAGCCGGTGGCCGCGATCTGTCACGCGCCCTGGACGTTGATCGAGGCCGACGTACTCAAGGGCCGCACGGTCACCTCGTGGCCGAGCCTGCAGACCGACCTGCGCAACGCCGGTGCGACCTGGGTGGACCAGGAGGTCGTCGTCGACCAGGGTCTCGTCACCAGCCGCAAGCCCGACGACCTCCCGGCGTTCTGCGCGACGATGGTCGATGAGATCGGCAGGGCTTCATGACCACCGCTGAGGAGTCCATCGAGGTCGACGTGTACGTCGCCGCCGCCTACAACCAGTGGACGCAGTTCGAGGACTTCCCCCGGTTCATGGAGCACGTCCAGGAAGTGCGACAGCTCGACGACCGCCACCTGCACTGGAAGGCCAAGATCGCCGGGGTGCAGCGCGAGTTCGACACCGAGATCACCGAACAGATCCCGGACGCCCGGATCGCCTGGCGGAGCACTGACGGCACCGCCCATGCCGGTGCCGTCGACTTCCACAAGCTCGATCGGAGCTCGACCCGGGTGACGCTGCAGATGGACATGGAACCCGAAGGGCTGGCCGAGACGGCCGCGGACAAGCTCGGCATCGTGCGGCGTCAGGTGCGCAAGGACCTGCAGAGCTTCAAGGAGCTGATCGAGTCGCGTGGGCACCCGACCGGTGCCTGGCGCGGCGACGTACCCCGCGAAGGTTGAGCCGGCAGTACCCGAAGGAGAACCTCTTTGGCCCCACGCCTGCGCACCGTCTCACCCCACGACCCTGGCTGGACGCGACGTCGCCAGGGTCGTGGCTTCGCCTATCTCGACGGCACCGGCGCGCGGTTGGCCGGTGTGGACCGGGAACGCTGCGTGGCCCTGGTGATCCCGCCAGCGTGGAAGCAGGTGTGGATCTGCCCGCACCCCACCGGCCACATCCAGGCCGTGGGGACCGACGACGCCGGTCGACGCCAGTACCTCTACCACCCGGACTGGCGGCGCCGGCGAGACGAAGCCAAGCACGATCACGTGCTGCAGGTCGCGCGCAACCTGCCACGGGCTCGCGAGCGGGTCCGCGAACACCTGGCCCTCAAGGGGATGCCGCGCGACAAGGCGCTCGGCACCGCCTTCAGACTGCTCGATCTCGGGTTCTTCCGGGTCGGGGGCGAGGTCTACGTCGAGCAGCACGGCAGCTACGGCCTCGCCACCATCGAGAAGCAGCACGTGCGCATCGACGACAACCGTGTCGTGTTCGAGTTCATGGCCAAGTCGGGCAAGGAGCAGTACGTCGCGGTCGCCGACGACGACGTACGAGCTGCGGTGCAGACCCTGCGGTGTCGGCGAGGCGGTGGGAACGACCTGTTGGCGTACAAGGACGCGGGAACCTGGCGAGACGTCACCTCGGCGGACATCAACGCCTACGTCAAGCAGGTCGTCGGCGTGGACGTCAGCGCCAAGGACTTCCGCACCTGGCACGGCACCGTGCTGGCCGCCGTCGCGCTCGCCGTGTCGGTGGAGGTCGCCACCTCCCCCACGGCCCGTAAACGTGCGATCGCGCGCGCGATGCGCGAGGTCGCCGACTACCTCGGCAACACGCCTGCCGTCGCCCGCGGTTCCTACGTCGACCCGCGGGTGGTCGACCTGTACGAGGACGGCGTCACCATCGCCGGCGCGCTCAGGCGCATCGGCGAGGACACCGAGCCCGGCCACCCGGCCACCCATGGTGCGATCGAGCGGGCCGTGCTGCGACTCCTGCGCGACTGATGCATCCGCCGGCCTGCATGCGGACATGCCCAGACGACACCACCCAGCCGAGAGGAACACGATGAAGGCACTGGTATGGCACGGCCGTCGCGATGTCCGGGTCGACAACGTCCCTGATCCCACCATCGAGCACCCCACGGATGCCATCGTCCGCATCACCTCGACCGCGATCTGCGGCTCGGACCTGCACCTGTACGAGGTGCTGTCGCCCTACCTCACCGAGGGCGACATCATCGGCCACGAGCCGATGGGAATCGTGGAGGCGGTGGGATCCGAAGTCGACAACATCTCTGCCGGCGACCGGGTGGTGGTTCCGTTCAACATCTCCTGCGGGCACTGCTGGATGTGCCAGCGCACGCTGTTCTCCCAGTGCGAGACCACCCAGGTGGTCGAGCAGGACAAGGGCGCGGCGCTGTTCGGCTACACCGCGCTCTACGGCTCGGTGCCGGGAGGCCAGGCGGAGTTCCTCCGGGTGCCTCAGGCCCAGTTCGGACCGGTCAAGGTGGGCCCAGACCTGCCCGACGAGCGCTACCTGTACCTCTCCGACGTGTTGCCGACGGCCTGGCAGGCGGTGCAGTACGCCGACGTGCCGTCCGGTGGCACCCTGGCCGTCTTCGGCCTCGGCCCGATCGGGCAGATGGGCTGCCGGGTCGCACGCCAGCTGGGCGCCGGGCGGGTGATCGGCATCGACCTCGTCCCCGAGCGGCTGCAGATGGCTGCCAGGCATGGCGCCGAGGTCCTCGACGTGTCCTCGATCAGTGACGTGCCAGGAGCCCTGATCGACCTGGTCGACGGTCGTGGCCCGGACGCGGTGATCGACGCGGTGGGCATGGAGGCGCACGGTTCCCCGGTCGGCAAGCTCGCGCAGGGTGCGGTGGGCCTGCTGCCGGACCGGATCGCCACGGCGATGGTCGACAAGTACGGCGTCGACCGGCTCAGCGTGCTGCACGCGGCGATCAAGTCGGTACGCCGCGGTGGCACGGTGTCGGTGAGCGGGGTGTACGGCGGTGAGCTCGACCCGATGCCGATCATGGAGATGTTCGACCGTCAGGTGCAGCTGCGGATGGGGCAGGCCAACGTACGCCGTTGGACCGACGACATCCTGCCGCTGGTCGAGGACGACTCCGACCCGCTCGGCGTGATGGACCTCGCGACGCACCACGTCGCGCTCGCGGACGCGCCGTCGGCGTACGAGACGTTCCAGAAGAAGCAGGACGGCTGCATCAAGGTGGTGCTGACCCCGTGAGCAATGCCGGCGGCGAGGTTCGCTTCGGTTACACGCTGATGACCGAGCAGTCGGGCCCGCGCGAGCTGGTGGGCTATGCATCGGGCGCGGAGCGAGCCGGCTTCGACTTCGCGGTGTCGAGCGACCACTACTTCCCCTGGCTGCAGGAGCAGGGGCATGCCGGCTATGCCTGGAGCATGCTGGGCGCGGTCACCCAGGTCACCGAGACGATCGAGCTGATGACCTACGTGACCTGCCCGCTGATGCGTTACCACCCCGCGGTGGTGGCGCAGAAGGCGGCGACGATGCAGCTGCTGTCAGGCGGGCGCTTCACGCTCGGTCTGGGTGCCGGGGAGAACCTCAACGAGCACATCGTGGGTCGCGGCTGGCCTCCGGTCAACGTGCGGCACGAGATGCTCGCCGAGGCGATCGGCATCATCGGTTCCGTTGTTCGACGGCGGCTACGTCAACCATGCCGGCGACCATTACCGGGTCGACTCGGCGAAGCTGTGGGGCCTGCCCGAGCAGCGGGTGCCGATCGCCACCGCGGTGTCCGGGACGCAGTCGGTGCGGCGTTTCGCGCCTGTGTCCGATGCGATGGTCGCGGTCGAGCCGAACCCCGACCTGGTCCGGGCCTGGGACGACGCCAACCCCTCGGCGGGTCGCAAGATCGGGCAGGTCCCGGTCTGCTGGGGACCCGACCGTGACCGGGCGGTGCAGCTGGCCCACGAGCAGTTCCGTTGGTTCGGGGGTGGCTGGAAGGTCAACACCGAGCTGCCGGGACCGTCCGGTTTCGCCGGGGCCACGTCCTTCGTGCGACCCGAGGACGTCGCCGACTCGATCCCCTGCGGGCCCAGCGCCTGAGAACACGCCACCCAGTAGCCGTCGTCACGACGTGTGCCGGTGCAGGGACACCGCGTAACCACCGCCCGGCCGATAGGCTGCGCCGCCCCAGTCGGCCAGCCGGCGCTGCAGGACCAGGCCGGCGTCTGTGCACCACCCGTCGTACTCGGACAGCCCGAACGGCGCAGACCGCAACGGGAGGTGCGCGGCGTCCAGCCCGAAACCGGCGACCAGCACGCCGTGCGGCGCGAGGTGCGCCGCGAGTCGGCGCACGGTCGCGGCCTCGGTGCCGGAGGCGAGGAGCGGGACAACGTTGCCGGCGGCGACGACCAGGTCGAACTGTTCGGACAGCTCGAGGCTGGCCAGATCGGCGGCGACCCAGTCGACCTCGGAGCTCTGCCGCCTGGCCACTGCCAGCATCGAGTCGTCCACGTCGACTCCGACGCAGGAGTGACCGCGCCGGCTCAGCTCGATCGCCACCCGGCCGGCGCCGCAGCCGGCGTCGAGCACCCGGGAACCGGGTGTCAGCAGGCCGGCGATCAGCCGCGCCTCTCCATGCACGTCGGCGCCTGACTCCGCCAAGTCGGCGAAGCGCTGAGCATAGCCCTCACCAGAGGAGTCGCCGGCCAGGTCGCGCCATCGGTTCATCCGCTCGTCACCGTCGGGTCCAGGTCGCGCGCATAGTGCACGAAGGACTGCTTGACCCGCATCCCGACGTGTTCGTAGAGGCCGAGCGCCCCCGTGCGCGAGTCCGTGGACAGCTCGGCCCGGGTGGCGCCGTGGGCGCGGGCGTCGGCGAAGGCGCGCAGCAGCAGCGAGCGCGCCAAGCCTCGACCGCGACGGTCCCGGCGGACGGCGATCTGGTGCACCCAGCCGGTGTCGCCGGAGGGTACGACGAAGCAGACGCCGACGACCTGCTCATGGTCGTCTGCCGGCTCGACCGCCAGCAGCAGCTGCCACGGCTGGAAACCCGGACGCAGGACGACGCCGGCGGCCCAGTCGTCGTACGACGTGGACTCGCGGTCGGGCCACTCGCCGAAGGCGTCCTCGATCGCCTGGTAGGCGGCGTCCTCGTCGTACCCGGGCCGGAACGGGCGGATCCGAGCCTGCGCCGACGACGAGTCCACGGTGGCGATCTCGGTGCCCTCGGGCAGCTCGAGGATCCACGAGGTCCAGATCGGGCGGTAACCGTTGGCGCGGAAGAGCGCGATGGCATCAAGCTGCGTCTCGGGGACCGTCTGGCCGACTATGGTGCCGCCACGTTCGGCAGCGAGCCGCCAGGTCCAGCGCATCAGCGCCGTGCCCAGGCCCCGGCCTCGTACGTCGGGGTGCACGAAGATCTCCGCCCGGCGGGCGCGGTAGACCTCGCCGTACCCGACCAGCTGGCTCCCGTCGAAGAACCCGAGGCTGTCGGTCGCGAGAGCGAAGCTCGGTCGCTGCCAGTCGGCGACGATGTCGTCCAACTCGATCAGCGCCTCACCGAGGTCGTGCCTCTCGCAGTCCGCCATCAGCTCGGCCACGGTGTTGGCGTCCTCGGGCCGGAGTGCGCGAGTGCTGAACGGTGTGATCACCTCGTGCGCAGTCGTCACGCGGTGAGGATGGCACGGATCGGCAACGGAAAGCAGCAGAACTTCGCCCAGCGAGCCCGTCCGACCTGCAGCGGGCGCAGCCCCTTCCGCTTTTCCACAGAAGGGAATATCGGCTCTGCTGGTTGTCGGTGCTGGCCGCTAGATTGTATGTATGTTCGATTCCGAGAGGGTGGCGGTGATGCCGCCGGGTGGGCAGCTTTTCGCGCTGCTCGCCTCGGTCGAGCTGGCCGACCTGGACGCCGAGCAGGCGTTGACCTATGTGGCGGCGATGGAGCGGATGGCTCGCCACGCCGAGGCGCTGCGACTGGCCGGGTTGGCGCAGTTCGCCGACTGCAACGGTGTTGTCGCCGAGCCGGTGCTGCCCGGCGCGGCGAAGCTGGTGCACCCCGGCGGCGACGGCACCCCGGGCCTGGACAGCTTCGCTATCGACGAGTACGCCGCCGAGGCGAACCTGTCTCACGGCTCGGCGGAACACCAGTTGGGGATCGCGTTGGATCTGCGGCACCGGCTGCCCCGGGTCGCTGCCGCGCTGGCGGCCGGACAGATCCCCAGCTGGCGGGCCCGGATGGTGGTCGAGGCAACCCGCAGCCTGAGCCTCGCCCAGGTGCGGCTGGTCGAAGCCAAGATCCTGCCGCTGCTGGCCGGGTTGGGCGGCAAACGCCTCGAGGACGCGGTCAGCGCGGTGCTGATCGACACCGACCCCGAGGCCGCCGCCGCCCGCGCCAAGGCCGCCGCCCGCCTCCGGCAGGTGACGATCGACCCCTCCGGTGTCGACGGGTACAAGTCCGGCTACTTCTGCGCCGACGCCGCCGACGTGATCCGCTTCGACTCCAGCCTCGACCTGGTCGCGGACTACCTCGGCCAGCTCGGCGACACCGACTCCAAAGCCGAACGCCGCGCCAAGGCCCTGGCGGTGCTGGCCGACCCACACGCCGCGCTGGCGCTGATGCGCCAAGCCACCGGAGCACACACCGATGCCCGCACCGACACCGCAGCCACCGGACCGGCCGACGGATCGGGTGCGCAGGTGTTCCCGCAGGTGACGCTCTACGTGCACCTGACCCGCGACCAATACCTCGGCACCCGCGACAGCGCCGCCACTCTGGAAGGCGCCGGCCCGATCAGCACCAGCCAAGCCCGCCGCCTGCTCGGGCACTCCCGAGTCCGGGTGCAGCCGGTGATCGACCTCGACAACGTGCCGAGTTCTGACGACCGGTTCTCCCGTGGCCGAATGCGCGAAGCCGTGGTGTTGAAGAATCCGACCTGCATCTTCCCTGGCTGCCCCCGCAACTCCCGCCGCAACCAGCACGACCACACCGTCGCCGTACCCGACGGCAAGACCGCGATCGACAACCTCGCCCCGCCCTGCCCGCACCACCACAACCTGAAGACCCACGGCGACTGGGCGCTGGCACAACCCTTCAACGGCATCTACCTGTGGCGGAGCCCTCACGGCCGCACCTACCTCGTCGACCGCACCGGCACCACCACTCGGGTCGCCTGACGAGATGCTCTGACAGTCAGTCGATGCGGTGAGCCACGTGCAGCACGTTCAGGTAGTGCTTGAGGACCCGCCCGTCACGCCGCTCGTCGATCCGTTGCCGCATCACCTCGAACAGCTGCCCGCGCTGATCCTCGGTCATCGAGATGTGCCCCGAGTACGTGTTCACGGTGTCGATGTAGTCATCAGCGGTGTACGACTGCGACCACAGGTAGCGGCAGACCTGCGGTGCA